>NZ_JBEPLU010000003.1:0-300000 GCF_040545335.1 Phenylobacterium koreense | reverse complement strand
GGATGACGATGAGGCTCCAGCGGTCGCCGAGCATCTCCAGCGTCAGGTTGATCGGGCAGCCGGACCGGCCTTGTTGCGACATCCGAACTCCGAAGCAGACTGCTTGCAATATGCAATGAGTCAGTTAGGGTTCAACCGCTTGCGAAATGCAAGTGGTGTGGATGGGAGGTCGACGATGGCGCTGGTGGTCTATGGGCACTTGTTTTCCTCGTACACGCAGAAGGTTCTGATCGCGCTCTACGAGAACGGCACGCCCTTCGAGTTCCGGACCATCGCGCCGGACGAGCCGGAGAACACGAACGAGTGGCTGGCGCGCTGGCCGCTGGCGAAGTTCCCGCTGCTGGTGGACGGCGGTCGCGACGTGGCCGAGACCAGCATCATCATCGAGTACCTCCAACTCAAGCATCCGGGGCCGGTGCGGCTGTTGCCCGCCGATCCGATGGCGGCGCTGGAGGTGCGGTTCATGGACCGCTTCTTCGACCTGCACGTGATGAACGCGGCCCAGCACGCGGTCGATGGGGCGCTGAGCGGCGTGCCGACGAAGCGCGAGGAAGGCATGGCGCTGGCGGTCGAGAAGCTGGAACGGGCCTATGGCTGGCTGGAAGGCAAGCTGGCCGGGCGGACCTGGGCGTGCGGCGAGGACTTCACCATGGCCGACTGCGCGGCCGCGCCGTTCCTGTTCTACGCCGACTGGACGCACCTGATTTCAGACGCCTATCCGACGGTGCGGGCCTATCGCACGCGGCTGCTGGCGCGGCCGTCAGTGGTTCGGGCGGTGGACGATGCGCGGCCGTACCGGTCGTATTTCCCGCTCGGCGCCCCGGATCGGGACTGAGCGGCGGCGAACCCCTCCATCTCGCCCTCGGCGATCCACCTCCCCCATCAAGGGGGAGGAGACGCTAGGGAGCCGCCAGCGAATGGCCGACCGAGGGGGCGCCGCCCTCAGCGCCCCGTCGGGCCGCGTTCGAAGTACCTGAAGAAGGCGCTGTCGGGGGAGAGCACCATGGTGGTGTCGCCCTGGCCGAGGGACGCCTCGTAGGCCTGCATGGAGCGATAGAAGGAGGCGAAGGCCGGGTCCTTGCCGAAGGCCTGGGCGAAGAGCCGGGTGCGGACGGCGTCGCCTTCGCCTCGGGTCGCTTCCGCCTGCTCGTGGGCGGCGGCCAGGGTGATGGCCACTTCCTTGTCGGCGGCGGCGATGATCTCGCGCTTTTCCTGCTCGCCCTGGGCGCGGATACGGGCGGCCTCCTGCTGGCGGCTGGTCTGCATCCGGCGATAGACCGACTCCTGGATCTGAGCCGGATAGTCGGCGCGCTTGATCCGCACGTCGATGATCTCGATGCCCAGGCGCGAGGAGCGGGCGCGGGCGGCCACGTCGGCCTTGGTCTGGGCCAGCAGCGCCTCGCGGCGGCCGGAGATGATGTCGTTGGAGGTCGCGGTGCCGAGCACCTGGCGCAGGGAGGAGTTCACCAGCCGCTCGATGCGGTCGCTGGCGGTCTGCTCGTCGCGCAGGGTGCGGTAGTACTGCAGCGGGTTGGAGATGCGGTAGCGGACGAAGGCGTCCACCACCAGGCGCTGCTGGTCGGCGGCGGTGATCTCTTCCTGGGCGGCCTCGATGGAGAGGTTGCGCTTGTCGAACTGGATCACGGTCTCGATGAAGGGGACCTTCATCTTCAGGCCGGGACCCGGGTCGCCGGGGGCGTTGATGATCCGCACCGGCTCGCCGAGGCGGACGATGACGGCCTGGCGGCGCTGGTCGACCACGAAGAAGGTCTGCGACAGCACGATTAGGGCGGCGGCGGCGAGGATGCCGAGGACGGCGTAGTTGCGGTTCATCGGGCGGCTCCCGCGGCGGGCGTCTCGGGGGCGGGCGTCGCCGGAGGCGTGACCGCGGCGGCCGCGGCGCTGGCGCGCGGACGGAAGACGTCGGGCGGCAGGATGATCGGGGCGCTGGCGCCCTTGCCGTCGATGATCACCTTGTTCGAGTTCTGGAGCACGCGCTGCATGGTCTCGATGTAGAGGCGGTCCTTGGTCACGCCGGGGGCCTGACGGTACTCGCCGTAGATCTGGTTGAAGCGCGACACGTCGCCGGTGGCCTCGCGGACCGCCTGCTCGCGATAACCCTGGGCGGACTGGATCAGCTTGGAGGCGTCGCCCTTGGCTTCGTTGACGACGCGGTTGCGGTAGGTGTTGGCCTCGTTGCGGGCCGACTCCTGGTCCTGGCCGGCGCTGTTCACGTCGCGGAACGCCGCGGCCACCTCGGCCGGCGGGTTGGCCGAGCGGATCTGGACTTCCACCACGCTGATGCCCGCGCCCCAGCTATCGAGGGTGCGCTGCATCAGTTCGGCGGTCTGCGCCTGCACCTGGCCGCGGCCGGTGGTGAGGACGGCCTGGAGCTCGGACTTGCCGACCACTTCGCGCATGGCGCTTTCGGCTGCGGCCTTCACCGAGACGTCCGGGTCGCGAAGGGTGAAGACATAGGCGCGGGCGTTGGCGACGCGCCAGGTGACGCTGAAATCCAGGTCGACGATGTTCTCGTCGCCGGTGAGCATCAGGCTCTCTTCGGGCATGTCGGTCTCGCCCACGCCGCCGATGTCGATGCGGTTGAGGGTGGTGACCGGGACCTTCTCCACTCGCTCGATGGGCGAGGGCAGGTGGTAGCGGATGCCAGGGGTCTCGGAGCGCGAATAGGCGCCGAAGGTGGTGACCACGCCGACTTCGTTGGGCTGGACGATATAGATGCCCGACAGCGCCCAGAGCGCCACGCCGACGCCGGCCACCGCGGCGATCGCGCCGGGGCGCACGCCGTCGCCGCCGGGGCCGGTGAAGAAGTCGCGCACACGATTCTGCAGCCGCTCCAGGGCGGCGTTCAGTTCGGGCCCATCCGGCCGGCGAGGCCCGCGCGGTCCTCCAAGCGGGCGGCGGGGGCCAGGTTTCTTGTCGCCATTCCCGTCATTGGGGGGCGGTGCGCCCCACGGACCGGGGTTCGCGTTGTCGTTCCAAGGCATGGGCGCGTCGTATTGCCTTCGTGTCGGCGCGGCCGCGTCGTCTGCCCATCCCGGGCTTGTAAACCGGCGCTGTGAGCCGGATATGTGGCCCAACGCCGGTTAAAGCAAGACAAAGGGTCCCATGGAGCCGACAAACCCAGATCGCGACGCGGCGCTTCGGGCGCTCGATGCAGTGATAGATCCCAAGTCGGGCAGGGGATTGTCGGCCGCCGGACTAGTGCGTGGACTGACGATCGGCCGCGGGCGGGCCGGCTTCATGCTGGAGGTGCCGGCCAGCGAGACCGCCCTCTATGCGCCGGTGCGCGACGAGGCCGAGCGCGTGCTGGCCGGCCTGCCGGGCGTCGCCAAGGCGCAGGTGGTCCTGACCGCCGAACACGCCGCCGCACCGCCCGCCGAGGGCGTGACGCGGGTGCGCAAGGGCGCGCGCGTCTCCCAGGACCCGCAGGCCGCCCCGGCGCCGCCGGCCGACGCTGCGCGCCCGGCCCATGTGAAGCGCGTCATCGCGGTGGCCAGCGGCAAGGGCGGAGTGGGCAAGTCGACCGTCTCGGTGAACCTGGCGGCGGCGTTCGCCGCGAAGGGCCAGCGAGTGGGCCTGCTGGACGCCGACGTCTATGGGCCTTCGGCTCCGCGGATGCTGGGCATCGACGAGGAGCCGGCCTTCGTGGACGGCAAGCTGCAGCCGCTGGAGGCCTGGGGCCTGAAGGTGATGTCCATCGGCTTCATGGTCGACGAGGGCGCGCCGATGATCTGGCGGGGACCGATGGCTTCCTCGGCGGTGCGCCAGATGATGAACGACGTGGCCTGGGGCAGCGAGGCCGATCCGCTGGACGTGCTGGTGGTCGACCTGCCGCCGGGGACCGGGGACATCCAGCTCACCCTGATCCAGAAAATGAAGATCGACGGGGTGGTGATCGTCTCCACGCCGCAGGAGATCGCGCTGATCGACGCGCGGCGGGCGGCCTCGATGTTCCGCAAGACCGCGACCCCGATCCTGGGTGTGATCGAGAACATGGCCTTCTTCACCGACCCCAGCACCGGCGCGCCGATCCCGATCTTCGGCTCTGGCGGGGCCAAGGCCGAGGCCGAGCGGCTGGGCGTGCCGCTGCTGGCGGAGATCCCGCTGGAGATGACGCTGCGCGAGGCTTGCGACGCCGGCCGGCCGTTGGTGGCGACGGCGCCCGAGAGCGCCGCGGCCCTTGCCTTCGTGGCGGCTGCGACGGCGCTGGGCTGACTTTTAGGGATCGAGAGGTGGGACCGCCTGGCGGCGGCCCGCTTTTCCTCTCCCTCCCCCCATGAAAGGGGAGAGAGAGGTCATCAGCGCCAGTTAGTGCGGGGCTTGCACCGCGACGCTGGCGCCGGCGACGGCGTCGAGCAGGCCGGCTTCCGCGGCCAGGGCGTCGCGTTCGTCCAACTTGCGGCGGATCTCGGCGTGACGCTTGGCGTCAAGCTTCCAGCCGATGAAGGCCGCGCCGCCGAAGAACACCAGGATGATCGGGGCGAACACGTAGCAGAGCTCGAGGCCGCGGATGGCCGCGGGCGTGTTCACCGCGCCCTCGGCGGCGTTGTAGCCGACCAGGTCGAGGACGGTGAAGCTGATGCCGACGGTGATGGCGGTGCCGATCTTCTGGGTGGTGGTGACCAGCGCGTAGAGCAGGCCGACTCGCTCCTTGCCGGTCTCCAGGCGGACCTCGTCGGCGACGTCGGCGACCATGGCCCGGACGATCAGGATGAAGGCCGAGGAGACGAAGCCGACCGAGATCATGCCGGGAATGGCCAGCGGCATGGTGGCCGGCGGGATCAGCATCAGGGCCGACTGGCTGATGGCGTAGCAGACCGTCGAGATCATCAGAGCGCGGTGCTTGCCGACCTTCTGGGCGAGCCAGCCCCAGAACATGGCGCCGACCAGGCCGGCCGCGATGTAGAGCACCAGGAGGAAGTTGGTCTGCTGGTGCGAATAGCCGCGCGCGTCGTGGAAGAAGAACAGGTAGAGGGCCGCGGTGGTGCCCGGGCCGAGGGCCATGAACAGGTCGGCGAAGATCAGGCGGGCCATTTCCGGACGGCGGACCAGCGAGATGTAGTCGTTGAGGGTGACGCGCTCCTTGGCGACGTCGGTGGCGACCCGCTCGGGCGTCAGCGAGAGGCAGATGAAGAGGGCGATCGGGACGGCGATGATGCAGAACCAGCCCATGGCGTGGACGCCGGCCGCGCCGGCGGCCTTCGGGCCGAGGGCCATCGGCAGCAGCAGGATCAGCACCGCGCCGACGACGCCGACGGCCTGGATCAGGCCGTAAACCCGCGAGCGGTCGTGATAGCCGGTCGCCAGCGAGGCGCCCCAGGCGGCCTGTGACAGGGTGACGATCGAGATGCCGAGATAGAGCACCAGCAGCCAGCCGATCAGATAGAACTCGGTGATCCCGGGCTTGGCCATGAACAGCATGTAGACGGCGGCCATGACGATCGGCGCGCCGATCGAGAGCCAGACGCGGTAGCGGCCGAACCGCGTGCGGGTGCGGTCCATGGCCATGCCGAGCAGCGGGTCGAGGGCCATGTCGATCAGGCGCACGATGGTGAAGGCCCCGCCGACGGCGGCCAGCGACAGGCCGACTGCGCTGGCGAAGAACCGGGGCAGATAGACGCCCATGACCAGGCCGATCGCGGCGACGGGAAGGGCTGTGGAGGCAAAGGCCATGACCACATGCAGTGGCAGCCGGTTTTGGCCGCCGGGGGCGGGATTCGCCATGAACGCCTCAAATTTCGGGCCCCTGAAATATAGCGGGGCGGTTTGAAATTAGACGCCCGACGCTGAGGTCGGGCGCGGACTCAAGAACAGGTTCTAACTATCGACCCGGATTGGGCCGGCCGACAATGGCCGTTTCTACGGTGACGGTCTCGATGATCGCATTCTCGGTGGCGACCGTCTCGACAGTGACGGTTTCGGTGTAGAGGGCGTCGCGCTCGTCGAGCAACCGGCGGATCTCGGCATGGCGCCGCGCGTCCAGGCCGTAGCCGATCATGCAGGCCCCGCCGAGCATCACGAAGACGATCGGGCCGATGAGATAGGCCAGTTCGAGATTGCGGATCGCCTCGGGGGTATTCACCACGCCTTCCTTGGCCTGATAGCCGACCGCTTCCAGCACCATGAAGGTGAGGCCGATGGAAAAGGCCCCCGCGATCTTCGAGGTCATGGTGGTGACGGCGTAAAGCAGGCCCGAGCGCTCCCGGCCCTGTTCGAGGCGGACCTCGTCGGCGATGTCGGCGGTCATGGCGCGGGTCAGGACGCCGAAGCCGGCGGCGAGGAAGCCCGCGAGGAACATCGGCCCGATGGCGATCAGCATGCTCCCCTTGGGGATCAGCATCAGCGACATGAGGATCAGCGAATAGCCGGTGGTGGTGACCATCACCGCCCGGTGCTTGGAAATCATCATGGCGAGGCGGCCGGCCATCGGCGCGCCGACGAAGCCCGCGAGGATGTAGATCGCCAGCAGGATCGAGGCCTGGCCGGTGGTGAAGCCGCGGCTGTCGGTGAAGAAAAACAGATAGAGGGCGCTCATCCAGCCCGGGCCGAGGGCCAGGCAGAGGTCGGCGGCGAGGATGCGGGCCATGCTTGGCCGCGAAACCAGCGACCAGTAGTCCCGCAGGCGGAACTGATGACCCGGGACTTCGGGCGCGATGCGTTCGGGCGTGCGCCAGACGACGAGGCCGACGGCGATCGGCGTCAGCAGCAGGATGAACCAGCCCATGGTCGCCACGTTGCCGGAATCCGGCATGTTGCGGGCCTCGGCGATGATCGGAATGGCGAGGACGGTGGCCGCGCCGAGCACGCCGACCGCGGTCATGATCCCGAACACCCGGGACCGGTCATTATAGGCCGGCGCCAGGGTGGCGGCCCAGGCGGCGTGGGACAGGCTGATGATCGAGGTCCCGAGATACATCACCAGCAGCCAGAAGATCAGATAGGTGGTTCCTACCCCATCGGCCGGCATGAACAGCCAATACATCGCCGCCATCAGGAAGGGCGCGCCGACCAGGGTCCAGACCCTGTACCGGCCCCAGCGGGTGCGGGTCTTGTCCATGACCCAACCCAGCAGGCCGTCGACCGGAATGTCGATCATGCGGACGATGAAGAAGGCCGTCCCGACGGCGGCGAGGCTGACGCCCAGGTGGCTGGCGTAGTGGCGGGGCAGATAGACCGCCACTGCGATCGTCACGGCCTGGATGGGCAGGCTGGTCGCCGCGAATGCGAAAATGGTGGATAGCGGCAGCGAGGCGCGCTGCGCCGGCGGGGCCTTGGTCAAGGTTCGTTTCTCCCTAGGGCGGGCGGACCTCTGACGGGCCTGCTCCTATTCTCAGGTTACGCGCGATCACCTAGGGGGCGGCAAGTGAATTCGTCGGGATGGGCGAAGTTGTCTCTCCGGCCCCGAACCATCGCCCCAGGTTGCACCCGTGACCGCCTTGCGCCTGGGCGATCAATGGGTAGAACCGCTGGATGTCCACGACTTCCGCCAATCCGGCCTTCGACATCTCCCTGAACGCCGCCGCCCCGGGGCGGTGGACGACGCTTGCCGCGCCGCAATGGCGCAATCCTGGCGGCGGGCTTTGGGGCGGCTACGCGCTCGCCCTCTGCGTTCGGGCGTTGGAGGCCGAGCCGGAGGCGATGGGGGAAGCGCTGTCCCTGACGCTCACCTTTGCGACGGCCCTGCCGTCCGGAGAACTGGACGTGCGCACGCGCCGGCTGCGGCAGGGCGGGTCGATCGGGATCTGGGAAGTCGAGCTTTCGCCGCAGGGCGCGGGCGAGGTCGGGGTGCACGGCATGGTCACCGTGGCCCGCCGGCCATCCACACCGCCCTTCGCGTTCGCAAGCCTCCCGGCGGCTCCGGCTCCGGAGAGCCTGCCGAGCCCGGATCAGCCGGCCGGGACGGAGCACTTCGGCACGGCGGCGTTCGAGCGGCGGACCCTGGACGGTTTTCCACCCAAGCCCGGCGGGGACTCGCGGTCCCTGGCCTGGGTGCGGCCGCGGCTCGGCGCCTGGGACAAGGCGCTGTTGGCGATGGTCACGGACAACTCCGCGCCGCGGGCGATGTATGCGCTCGATCGCGTCATGGCGACGACGCTCTCGCTGACGGTCTACCTGCACGCACAGGCCGAGGAACTGGCCGAGCTGGGCGACGACTTCATCCTGATCGAGTGCGAAGGCCGGGTCGGCGGCGGCGGGGCCTCCGACGAGCGGTCGAGCTACTGGTCGCGCGACGGGCGGCTGCTGGCGACCAGCGAGCAGCTTGCCTGGTACCGCCAACGGCCGCCGGTGGTCCCGGAGTAGGGCGCGGGCGCCCCTGGAAACAGTCCTCTGCGCGTCCCAATGAAAAACGGGCGGCGTTCCGGTGAGGAACAGCCGCCCGTAAACCTTGGCGAATGCCTGGGCGCCCTTAGCCGCCCTGGAGCTTGCGGAAGAACTTGCCGCTTTGTTCGCCGCCGGCGACGTAGGCTTGCTGGCCGGTCGGGTCGGTGATCTTGGCCCAGTTGTCGCGGACTTCCTCGACCGAGAGGCCGCCTTCGCCGAGGTAGACGCCCTCGGTTTCATAGATGCGCGAGAGGGCGAAGGCGCCGGCGCCGGCGGTCAGGATCGCGCCGGTGGGGGCTTCTTCCGAGGCCAGGTAGACGACGCCCGGCGTGACGTATTCCGGCTTCAGGCGCTCGAGCACTTCGGCCGGCATCAGGTTCTCGGTCATGCGGGTGGCGGCGACCGGGCTGATGGCGTTGATGTGGATGTTGTTCTTCTGGCCTTCGAGCTTGATAGTGTTCATGAAGCCGACGATGCCGAGCTTGGCCGCGCCGTAGTTCGACTGGCCGAAGTTGCCGTAGAGGCCCGACGAGGAAGTGGTCACGACGATGCGGCCGTAGTTCTGCTCGCGCATGATCTCCCAGACGGCCTTCACCGGCTTGACGGTGCCCATCAGGTGGACGTTCAGCACCAGCTCGAAGTCGGCGATCTCCATCTTGGCGAACGACTTGTCGCGCAGGATGCCGGCGTTGGCGATCAGGACGTCGATGCGGCCCCAGGCGTCCATGGCCTGCTTGACCATCAGGGCGACGCCGGCGTCGTCGGTGACCGACGAGCCGTTGGCGATGGCTTCGCCGCCAGCCGCCTTGATCTCGGCGACGACGGCGTCGGCCGCAGCCGAGGAGCCGCCGGAACCGTCGACCGAGCCGCCCAGGTCGTTGACCACGACCTTCGCGCCGCGGCGGGCCAGTTCAAGGGCGTGCTGACGGCCCAGACCGCCGCCCGCGCCCGTCACGATCGCGACCTTACCGTCGAAGCGGATGTCCGCCATGGTAGTCTCCCATCCAAACAGGGGTTTGAAATCTCGCCGCGGTTTGTGCGGTGCGGGAGAGATGAGGTCAACAGGGTGTTTGGATCCCAGGCATGGCTCTTCCCCTGGGCCGTCATCCTCGGCCGAGAAGCGCGCCGGGGATCGATATGCGCTAGCGTTTCCTGACGAGCCTCGGCGTTCACGGACGGCCGGGACCTGGCGGCCGGCCGTGACGAACACGAGGGGAGGGCGGCTAGCGCATGAACTTCACGAGGACGCGCTGGCCGATCAGGAAGGGAGCGTTGTCGGCGCTGACGACCACTTCGACCACGCGGTCGTCGGCGCGTTCGGTCGCGTCGTCGGACTGCAGCTTGCGGGCGCCGAAGACGGCGGCGCGGCGCAGGACCTTGCCGGCGTAGATCTTGCCGGGCTCGGATTCCGGCGCGATCTGGACGTTCTGGCCGATGTCCACATTGCTCAGCGAGCCCTCGGCGATCTCGGCGCGGACGATGCGGGCCGCGTCCGGCTCCAGGTCGAACATGTTGGAGACGTTGAGGGTCGAGGCGCCCGAGCCCGGATTGGCGTAGCGGCGGGCGATGCGGCCGTCGGTCGGGGCGCGGATGGCGGTGAGCTCCAGCTCGTAGCGGGCCTCTTCCAGCGCGGCCTGGGAGGTGGCGACGGCGGCGCGCTGGGCCTGGAGATTGGCCTGGGCCTCCCGGATCCTATCGGCCGCCTCGTCCAGTTTCTGAGCGGCGACGTAGTTGGTGGCGGCCAGGCCCTGCAGGCGACGATGCTCGCGCTCGGCGGTGGCGAGCTGGACCTGGATGAGGCCGATCTGGGCGCGGGCCTGGTCGACCGCGGCGGCGGCGCGGGCGGCGGCGAGCTTGGCGTCGTCGTCCTCCTGGCGGGCGAGGATCTGGCCCTTCACCACCTTGTCGCCTTCCTGGACATAGACCTCGCGCACCACGCCGGCGCGGCGGGCGGCGACCTGGATCATGCCTCCCTCGACATCGGCCTTGCCGTTGGCGACGGCCACGAAGGGGCTCTTGGGCGCAGCGGCGGCCGCGGCCTTGGCCTCCTCGGCCTTTTTGGCCTTGGCCTGGCTGGAGAGCACGAAACCGCCGGCGCCGAGCACCGCCAGGGCGGCGACGGCGGCGATCTTGATGCGGTTTGATCTGACGAAGGCGAACATGGTCTTCCTAGGCTCCGGCGAGCGCTGATTGCTTGGCTTGGGCCGCGACGTCGGCGGTGCGCCGGTCGTCCAGGATGCGGCCGTCCTCGATGTGGATGATGCGGTCGGCATAGGCCTCGAGCCGCGGGTCGTGGGTGACGCAGATCACGGCTGCGCCATGCTCCTTGGCGGCGCGCTGCAGGAGTTTGATGACGATCTGGCCGTTCTCGCCGTCGAGGGCGCTGGTCGGCTCGTCGGCGAACAGCAGGCGAGGGTCCTTGGCCAGGGCCCGGGCGATGGCGACGCGCTGCTTCTCGCCGCCGGAAAGCTCGGCCGGGCGCTGCTCCAGCCGCTTGCCGAGGCCGACCTCGGTGAGGGCGATGGCGGCGCGGTCGCGGGCCTCGGCCGGCGAGTAGCCCTTGTACTTCAGGATCGTCGTCACCTGCTGCAGGGCGGTCAGGGCTCCGAACAGGTTGAAGCCCTGGAAGATGAAGCCGCAGTGGTCGAGGCGGAACTTGTCGATCCGACCTGGGCGCTGGCTCCAGAGGTCCTCGCCGAGGGCGGTGACCTTGCCCTCGTCGGGGCGCAGGAGGCCCGAGAGCGCGGCGATCAGGGTCGACTTGCCCGAGCCGGAGGGGCCCATGACCATGGTCATCTCGCCGTGCCGGCAATCGAAGTCGATCGACTTGAGCACCTCGATGTGGGTGCGGCCGGTCTTGAAGCGCTTGACCAGGCCGGCGCCCTGCAGGGCGATCGGTTGGGGGTGCGGGGCGTTCATCGCAGCAGGTCCGCAGGCTGACTCTTCTTGAGGACGCCCAGGGCCATGAGTCCGGAGGCGAGGGAGATCGCCATCAGCAGCACGGCGACCAGCGCCACCCACCCGGTCGGAAAGCCCATGGGCAGTCCGGCGCTGCGGGCGAGCAGCGAGATGAGGAAGGTGAAGAGGGCGGTGGCCCCGAGGCCCACCACCCCGACCCAGAAGGAGAGCTCCAGCACGATCAGCCGCAGCGAGCCCATGGAGACGCCGAGGGCGCGCAGGGAGGCGAACTCCTTGATGTTGGCGAGGATCGCCCCGCGCAGGGTCTGGGAGGTGATGCCGACCCCGATCAGGAAGCCGAGGAAGACCGAGAAGCCCAGGAAGATGCCGATGATCTGCTCCTTCATCAGCGCGCCTTCGTTGGCCCGGGCGAGCTCGGCGCGGGTCCAGGCGCGATAGGCGCCCTTGGCCCCGGCGTTGAGCTGGTCGCGGATCGCCTCGGCCTGGGCGGGGTTGGCGATACGCACCATCAGCGGGCCGGTCTTCTCGCCCTTCTCGTTCATGCCTAGGCGGCGAAGCGTGTCGCGGGAGACGACGATCGAGGCCTGGTTCACGTCCGGATAGCCGTCGAGCAGGGCGCGGACTCGGACCGTCTTGCCGTTCACCGTGGCGGTGTCGCCGAGCTTTACGCCGAGGCGGCCGAGGGCCGAGCGGTCGATCGCAACGGCGTTGGGCTCCATGAGCGCCAGACGCACGTTCTCGGGATAGTCGACGGGCAGGGTGAGGGCGCCCGGTTCGGTGTCGACCATGTTGACCTGGACCCAGGTGGTGACCTGCTTCTGGCCGCCCTCCGGCTGGTTGGTCCAGCGGCCGCCGCCGCCGTCGAAACTGGCCACCTCGATGACGTTGGGATTGAGATAGAGCTGCGGCCCGATGCGCCGCGGCAGGCTGGAGGGGCCGGAATTGATCAGGCTCTCCGACTTGGCCGGCATGATCATCAGGTCGGCGCGGGAGCGGTCGATGGTGGCGGTCGCGGCCTGGACCATGCCGGTGAACATCCCGACCTGGGCGAGGATCAGCAGGCCGGAGAAGGCGAGCGCGATCACCGCGGCCAGATAGCGCCGCCATTCGAAGATCAGTGTCGCCAGAGCCAGTGACATGGGGCCTCCTCAGCCGCAGCATGTGTGCGAGGCGGGGCCGATGGCCTAGTTAAATCGAGGTAAGGCGAACTTGCCGCGCTGGCCACACCAGGACGCGAGCGTTACATGGAAGCATCCGGCGGGCGCTCGGGGGCGCCCGTGTCCATCAGGCTGCTGAATATGATCCGACTGAAGTACGGCGCGGGCCTTGGCCTGGCCGCTGCGTTCTCGATTTCCGCTGCGCCGGCCCTGGCCGACGAAGGCATGTGGACCTACGACAACTTCCCCCTCGCCCAGGTCAACGAAGCCTACGGGTTGAAGCTCGACCAGAAATGGCTGGACCGGGTGCAGGGCGCCTCGGTGCGGCTGACCACCGGATGCTCGGCCTCGCTGGTCTCGGACAAGGGCCTAGTCTTCACCAACCACCACTGCGTGGTCGAGTGCGCGCAGGACCTCTCGTCGGACAAGACCGACTATGTGCAGGACGGCTTCCTGACCGCCTCCCGCGAGGAGGAGAAGAAGTGCCCGGGCATGCAGGCCGAGATCCTGACCTCGATCACCGACGTGACCAGGGAGGTGCAGGCGGCCGGCTTGGGCAAGACCGGACAGGACTTCGTGCGGGCGCGCGACGCGGTCATGGCCTCGCTGGAAAAGTCCGGCTGCGGCGATGACCCGAACCTCCGCTGCCAGGTGGTGACCCTGTACCGCGGCGGCCAGTACAAGCTCTACCGGTACCGCAAGTATTCGGACGTGCGCCTGGTGTTCGCGCCGGAGTTCGCGACGGCCTTCTTCGGCGGCGATCCCGACAATTTCAACTTCCCGCGCTACAACCTCGATATCGGCTTCGTGCGGCTCTACGAGAACGGCAAGCCGGCGGCGACGCCGCAGCACCTGACCTGGACGAGCCGCGCGCCGCAGGACGGCGAGGCGACATTCGTCTCCGGCAATCCGGGCTCGACCAACCGCCTGATGACGGTCTCCCAGCTCGAGACCCTGCGCGACCTGACCATTCCTGTCGGGCAGCTCCAACGCTCGGAGATCCGCGGCCGGCTGATCCGGTTCTCGGAAGAGAGCCCCGAGCACAAGCGCATCGCCACCGACCCGCTGTTCGGGATCGAGAACTCCTACAAGGTCTTCTTCGGCCAGCAGTTCGCCTTGAACGACAAGGCGTTCATGGACGCCAAGCGCGCGCAGGAAGCCGAGCTGAAGGCGAAGATCACGGCCGATCCGAAGCTGGCGGCCGAGATCGGCGATCCGTGGGGCGACATCGCCAAGGCGCAGGAGGCCTACGCCAACAACTATGTCCGCTATCGCCAGATCGAGGGCGGGGCGACCTATTCGAAGCTCTACGATTACGCCCGGACCCTGGTGCGCGCGGCCGAAGAGCGGAGCAAGCCGAGCGCCGAGCGTCTGCCCGAGTTCGCCGACGCCCGCCTGGCGCTGATGGAGAAGACGCTGCTCGATCCCAAGCCGGTCGATGCGCCGCTGGAGGAGACCTATCTCTCGTTCTGGCTCTCCAAGACCCGCGAATACCTGACCACCGACGATCCGGCCGTGAAGACCCTGCTGGGCAAGGAAAGCCCCGAGGGCCTGGCCCAGCGTGCGGTCGCCGGCTCCAAGCTGGCCGACCCGGCGGTGCGCAAGGCGCTGTGGGACGGCGGGGCCAAGGCGATCGCCGCCTCGGACGATCCGCTGATCCAGCTCGCTTTGCGGAACGATCCGAACGCCCGGGCGGTGCGCAAGACCTGGGAGACCGAGGTCCAGGCGCCGACGGATGCGGCCGCCGAGCGCGTGGCCCGCGCCAAGTTCGCCGCCTATGGCGAGGAGGTCTATCCGGACGCGACCTTCACCCTGCGGCTCTCCTACGGGAAGGTCGGTGGCTGGACCTACCGCGGCCAGACGATCCCGGCGACGACGAACATCGCCGGCCTCTATGAGCGCGCGACCGGGGCCGAGCCCTACCAGCTCGCGCCGCGGTGGGTGGCGGCCAAGGACAGGCTGAACGGTTCGACCGTCTTTGACTTCGTCACCACCAACGACATCATCGGCGGCAATTCCGGCTCGCCGGTAGTCAACGCCAAGGGCGAGATTCTTGGCGCGGCCTTCGACGGCAACATCCATTCGCTGGGCGGGGCGTTCGGCTACGACGGCTCGATCAACCGTACGGTGGTGGTGGCGACCTCCGCCGCGACCGAGGCGCTGGCCAAGGTCTATGGCCGGACGGAGCTGGTGAAGGAACTGACCGGGAAGTAGTTTTTCCTCCCTGAGTCAGCAAGACCCCACCCGTCTCGTCGCTACGCGCCGATCCACCCTCCCCATGAAGGGGAGGGTGGGCGCGTTGGGGTCTTGGTTCGACGTCCCTCGGCGGCCATATTGGCCGCATGTCCAGTCTACGCATGCCGCAGGGCTCGTCCTCGCCGCTCTTCAAGACCGGGGCGAGCATCCTCGACTACGAGATCCAGGAGGAGCGCGGCTATGCGCTCGGCCGGGCGGGGCAGCGGGTCGAGACCGCGCTGGCGGCGCTGCGGGCGTTCGACGCGCGGGGCGGGCCGGTTGACGAACGGCCGGCGCTGCTGAAGGAGGCGGCGAAGGCTGTCTGGTACTACTTCATCCAGCGCGAGGCCTGCGGCATCCGCAACCAGAAGCCGGCGATCGAGCATTACGGCATTCCGCGCGAGGTGCTGATGCGGCTGGGCGCGTCCTAGTCGCCTCCTTTCGTTGCAAGCGCGGCGCTACGCCCCGCTTGCGCGGCCATACCCCTCCGTAGTCAATAGGCGCGAAAAACTGCGCCGCACGGGGCGCGACAGTAAGTGTTGGACCGCCGCGCGCGGCGGCCGGTCCGGGGGCCATGAATGTTCCGACCTGAAAACGCCCAGAGCCTGGCGGGCCTGGGCTTTGTCATCGCCGTCTGCTGGGCGCTGTCGGAGAACAGGAAGGCGTTTCCCTGGCGGCTGGCCCTGGGCTCCATCGTCGTGCAGATCGGGCTGATCGTGCTGCTGTTCGGCCTGCCCGGCGCCCAAGCGATGATCCAGGCGATCAACGACGGGGTCGACGGCCTGGCGGCGGCCACCGCGAAGGGCACGCAGTTCGTGTTCGGCTACATGGGCGGGGGCGACCAGCCCTATCAGGTGACCAATTCCGGCGCCCTGTTCGTGTTCGCCTTCCAGGTGCTGCCGCTGATCCTGGTGATCTCGTCGCTCTCGGCGCTGCTGTGGCATTGGGGCATCCTGAAGCTGATCACCCGGGCCTTCGGCCTCCTGTTCCAGAAGACCATGGGGCTGGGCGGGGCCTCCGCCCTGGCGGTGGCGGTGAACATCTTCCTCGGCATGATCGAGAGCCCGATCGTCATCCGCGCCTATCTCGACAAGCTGACCCGCTCGGAACTGTTCCTGATGATCGTGGTGGGGCTGGCGACGGTCGCCGGCTCGACCATGGTGGCCTATGCGACGATCCTGAAGGCGGTGCTGCCCAATGCGGCGGCGCACGTGCTGGTCGCCTCGATCATCTCGGCGCCGGCCGGCATCCTGCTGGCCCGGATCATGGTGCCGGAAAAGCCGGGGCAGGGCGGCTTCTACGCCGACTACGGCTCGCTGCTGAAATATGACTCCTCCATCGACGCCATCAGCAAGGGCACCATGGACGGCCTGACCGTGGTGCTGAACATCTCGGCCATCCTGATCGTGTTCGTGGCCTTCGTGGCGATCGGCAACGGCGTGCTGTCGGTGCTGCCGGCGGTGAACGGCGCGCCGCTGACCATCGAGCGCATCCTGGGCGTCATCTTCGCCCCGCTCGCCTGGGCGATGGGGGTGCACTGGGACGAGGCGCTGAAGGCCGGCTACCTGCTGGGCGTGAAGCTGATGCTCACCGAGTTCATCGCCTTCATCCAGCTCGGCGCGATCCCCGAGGCGGAGATGACCGAGCGCACCCGCATGATCCTCACCTATGCACTCTGCGGCTTCGCTAACGTGGGGTCAGTGGGGATAACCGTGTCCGGCATGGGCGTGCTGATGCCCGAACGACGCAACGAGATCATCGGCATGGTGTGGAAAGCGCTGCTGGCCGGCTTCCTCGCCACCTGCATGACGGGCGCCCTGGTGGGGGCGATGCCGCGGGAACTGTTCGGCCAGTAGCGGCGAGCCGTGGGCCGGCCGTGGGAGGAGACGAGGATGAAGCTCTACGATACGCCGATCGCCCCGAACCCGCGCCGGGTGCGCTGGGTGATGGCCGAGAAGGGGATCGACGACATCGAGGTCGTCGCCCTCAACCTGATCCAGGGCGAGCACAAGCAGGCGGATTACCTGGAGAAGGCGGGCCTGCCGAACGTCCCGGCCCTGGAGATGGACGACGGCGTGACCATCACCGAATCCATCGCCATCTGCCGCTATCTGGAGAGCATCTATCCGGAGCCGAACCTGTTCGGCGGCGACGTCCACGAGACGGCGGTGATCGAGATGTGGATGCGCCGGGCCGAGATGCTGGTGGCCACGCCTTTCATGCTGGCGGTGCGTCACACCCATCCGGCCCTGGCGGCCCTGGAGACGCAGAATCCGCCGGTGGCCGATTACAACAGGGATATGGGTCTGCGCGGCCTGAGGGTGCTGGACCGGCGGCTGGCGCAGAGCGAGTGGCTGGGTGGAGAGCGCCTGACCATCGCCGACATCGTCGCCTTCATCGGCATCGACTTCACCCGGATGATCAAGCTGCCGATGCCGGAGGAAATGACCCACCTGGGCCGCTGGATGCAGGCGATGCGGGAGCGGCCCGCGGCGAAGGCGGGGATGAGCTGACGCCATCCCCGAAGTGTCATCCCGGCTGAAGCGAAGCGGAAGGCCGGGACCCATTCGCGCCGTGAGACGGAGGTCGGGCTCCGACGCGCAGTCCCGCAGTATCCGGTGTTCATGGGCCCCGGTCCTCGGTCTGCGACCGAAACCGGGATGACACTCAAGGAGAGGCGGCGGTTACTCCTTCAGCGTCCGCATGATCGACCGGATCCCGTAGGAAGCGACCAGGCCGGTGAAGATGCAGACCACGATTTCCATGGAGAGGTTCACCACCTCTGCGGAGGCGGCGGGCCGGCCGCGGGTGATGACCATGAAGATGATCAGGTCGGCGGCCATGAACAGGAAGATCGGGCCGGCCAGCAGCACCATGACGGCGGCGGGGGCCAGGCGCTTCAGCGCGGCGGCGTCGAGTTTCATGCCGCCATCCTCGGGCGAGTCTTCTTGATAATCGCCGAGAAGTTCATGACCGGCTCGCCTCCGGTGGTGATCAGACCGCGGACGAAGACCATGCTGCGGGCGGCCTTCACCACCTCGCCGCGGCATTCGACCAGCGAGCCTTGCGGCACCGCGCCCACGAAGTCGCCGTTGAACGACGCGGTGACGCTGCGGCTGTCCTGCAGGGAGTCTCGGGCGATCACGAACAGGCAGTAGTCGGCGAAGGTCATGATGGCGCCGCCATGCATGAAGCCGCCGCCGTTCATGTGATGCTTTTCGGCGCGCATGGCGCAGACCGGCCGGCCGTCATCGTCCATGCGGTAGTAGAAGGGGCCTGCGTGATCCTCGAACGGATCATTGCCGTAAAGCACCCATCCGGCCCACTCGCCGTCCTTGACGACCTGGTGCTTCCAGCCGCCGATCTCCTGCTCTTCGCCGCCGTCCATTCCATCCCCTGGCCCCCTTTTGGGGGTTTGCTCGTTGCGCCTTCAAACACTAGTTTGCGGCCTCTATCAGCAGCGAACTAGGCGGCGGGAAACCAGTATGCAAGGCCGGACTGTATATCTGTGTGGCGGACTGCGGACGCCGATCGGCCGTTATGCGGGGGCGCTCTCCAAGGTGCGGGCCGACGATCTGGCCGCCCATCCGCTCAAGGCGCTGATGGCCGCCTTTCCCAAACTCGACTGGGCGCGGGTGGACGAGGTCATCTATGGCTGCGTTAACCAGGCCGGCGAAGACAACCGCAACGTGGCGCGCATGGCCCTGCTGCTGGCCGGCATGCCGGAGACGGTGCCGGGCATGACGGTGAACCGTCTGTGCGCCTCGGGCCTGGACGCGGTGATCGCCGGCGCGCGGGCCATCGCTTCGGGCGACGCCGACCTGATCGTGGCCGGCGGCGTGGAGAGCATGAGCCGCTCGCCCTTCGTGATGGCCAAGCCGGACACGGCCTTCTCGCGCACGCCGGAGATCTACGACACCACCATCGGCTGGCGCTTCGTGAACCCGGCGCTGAAAAAGCAGTACGGCGTGGACGCGATGCCGGAGACCGCCGAGAACGTGGCCGCCGACTATCAGGTCAACCGCGAGGACCAGGACGCCTTCGCCCAGCGCAGCCAGGCGCGGGTGGGGGCCGCTCGCGCCGCCGGCTTCTTCGACGGCGAGATCACGCCGGTCACCATCAAGGATCGCAAGGGCGAGACGGTGGTGGGCCAGGACGAGCATCCGCGCCCCGACACGACTCTGGAAGCCCTTCAGGCGCTCAAGCCGATCGTTCGCGAGGGCGGCACCGTGACGGCGGGCAACGCCTCGGGCGTCAACGACGGCGCGGCCGCCCTGCTGCTGGCCTCGGCCGAGATGGTGGAGAAGCTGGGCCTGGAGCCGTTGGCCCGCATCCAGGGCGGCGCGGCCGGCGGCGTGGCGCCGCGGGTCATGGGCGTCGGGCCGATCCCGGCGGTCGAGAAGCTGACCGCGCGCCTGGGGATCAAGGTCGGCGACTTCGACGTGATCGAGCTGAACGAGGCCTTCGCGGCTCAGGCCCTGGCCTGCACGCGAGCCTGGGGCCTGCCGGACGACGCGGCCCATGTGAACGCCAATGGCGGGGCGATCGCCATCGGCCACCCGCTGGGCGCCTCGGGCGCGCGGCTCGCCCTGACCGCGGCCCGGACCTTGAAGCAGAATGGCGGGGAGCGGGCGCTCGCCACCATGTGCGTCGGCGTGGGGCAGGGTTCGGCCCTGGCTCTGGCGCGCGCCTGATGCGCGCCGCCGTGATCGCAGTCCTGGCGCTGAGCGCAGCTTCGGCCGCGAGCGCGCAGGAGGCCGCGAAGCCGCCGGCGGGCAACATGCTCCAGGCGCTGGAGGCGGCGGGCCTGGACCCGGAGACCAAGGTCGAGGACGGCAAGGCGCAGGTGATGTTGCAGCAGCGGGCGATCATCCGGCTGAAGCCGGGCGGCGAACCGATGCTCGAAGACGTCCAGGCCGGCCGCCTCGGCCTGGCGGCGCCGGAGGGCGAGGAGACCTACAAGGGCGTCGGCGCCGGCCGCCTGGCCTTCGCCCTCGACGCCTCGCAGGCCAAGCGCCAGTCGATCATGAAGGTCTGGAACGGGCTGACCACGCCGGTGGCCTTCGAGGTCGAGATCGCGGCGATCCGCCAAGGGCAATTGATGCGCCGTATGGCGCCGGTCTGCGCCGTGCCCGCCGGAAGCACCCACGTCGAAACCTGGCCCGACCCGGTCGTGGCCGTCACCATCCAGAAGTTCGCGCCCCCCGACGCGGACACCCCCACCTGCAAGTAACTGAGACTTCTATGGCCCTCGACCTCGAAACCCGCGAACAGCTCATCGACACGGTGCGCCGGTTCGTGACTGAACGCCTGCGTCCGCTGGAGGCCAAGGTGGCCGAGGACGACGCCATTCCACAGGAGGTGATCGACGAGATGAAGGGGCTGGGCCTCTTTGGTCTTTCGATCCCCGAAGCGTTCGGCGGCCTGGACCTTTCGATGGAGGACGAGTGCCTGGTCGGTGTGGAGCTGGGCCGCACGAGCCCGGCGTTCCGCTCGGCCTTCGGCACCAATGTCGGCATCGGCAGCCAGGGCCTGGTGATGTTCGGGACCGAGGCCCAGAAGGCCAGGTACCTGCCGGGCATCGCCTCGGGCGAGATCATCACCTCCTTCGCCCTGACCGAGCCGGAGGCGGGCTCCGACAGCGCCAATGTGCAGACGCGGGCGGTGCGCGACGGCGACCATTACGTGCTGAACGGCTCGAAGCGGTTCATCACCAACGCCAACAAGGCCGACCTCTTCACGGTGATGGCGCGGACCGATCCGTCCAAGCCGGGCGGAGGCGGGGTCTCGGCCTTCCTGGTCGAGCGGAACCTGCCGGGCCTGTCGGTCGGCAAGCCCGAGAAGAAGATGGGCCAGCAGGGCGCGCACATCTGCGACGTAATCTTCGACAATGTCCGGGTGCCAGCGGAGAACCGCCTGGGCGCCGAGGGCGAGGGCTTCAAGGTGGCCATGCAGGTGCTCGACCGCGGGCGCCTGCACATCTCTTCGGTCTGCGTGGGCGTGGCCGAGCGGTTGATCGCCGACTGCGTGGCCTACGCTACCGAGCGCAAGCAGTTCGGCCAGCCGATCTCGAGCTTCCAACTAGTTCAGGGGATGATCGCGGATTCCAAGACCGAGGCCCTGGTCGCCAAGGCCATGACCATGGAGACCGCCCGCAAGCGCGACGCCGGCCAGAGCGTGACCATGGAGGCCGCGGCGGCCAAATACTTCGCCTCCGAGATGGTCGGCCGCGTGGCCGACCGTGCGGTGCAGATCTTCGGCGGCGCCGGCTATGTGGCCGACCACGGCATCGAACGCCTGTATCGCGATGTGCGCATCTTCCGGATCTATGAAGGCACCAGCCAGATCCAGCAGGTGGTCATCGCCCGCGAAACCCTGAAGCGTGGAGGCTGATCGTGGCCGTCGATATGGAAGCTGTGATCCTCGACGTGCTCGGGCGCCTGGCGCCGGGCAAATCCGCGTCGTCTGAAGAGGTGGCGCGGGCCGCCGACAACGAGAACTGGCGCCGGCTGACCGGCCATGTCCGCTCCACGGCCCGCGGACTGGCGCGGCAGGGCAAGATCGTGGTGACCCGCCACGGCAAGCCGGCCGACCCGGAGAACTTCAAGGGCGTCTATCGCCTGCGCCTGCCCCTGCCCGGGGAGGCGCCGCCGCCGGCGGCGCAGTCCGAGGACTAGACCACCCGCAGGCCGCCGCCGACGACCCGTTGCAGACGCTGCTGGGCGGCGCGGGCGGGGCCGACGTCCGCCAGGCGGAACTGGTGGACGCGCTCGGTCAGGTCGCCGACCTCACGGGTCAGGCCCTGGGTCGCGGCGGTCGCCTGTTCGACCATGGCGGCGTTCTGCTGGGTGAACTCGTCCATCTGGTTCACGGCGCTGTTCACCTCCGCAAGGCCGATGGACTGCTCCTTGGCCGAGGCGGCGATCTCGAAGATCAGGCCGGAAATCTCGCCGACCTTGCCGACGATGCCGGTCAGCGCCTCGCCGGTCTGGCCGACCAGCTTCACGCCGCGATCCACCTGCTCGCCGGAACGAGCGATCAGGTCGCGGATCTCGCGGGCGGCCTCCGAGGAGCGCTGCGCCAGCGCCCGGACTTCGGAGGCGACCACGGCGAACCCTCGGCCAGCCTCGCCCGCGCGGGCGGCTTCGACGCCGGCATTGAGGGCCAGCAGGTTGGTCTGGAAGGCGATCTCGTCGATCACCCCGATGATCTGGCTGATGCGGCCAGCGGACTCGGCGATCTCCCCCATCGCCGAGACGGCCTGGGTCACGACCTCGCCGGAGAGTTCGGCGTCCTTGCGGGCGGTGGCGACGACGGCGTTGGCCTGGTCGGCGCCCTGGGCCGTGCGCTTCACGGTGACGGTGATCTGGTCGAGAGCCGCGGCGGTCTCTTCGAGGTTCGCGGCCTGGTGCTCTGTGCGGCGGGACAGGTCCTCAGTGGCGTTGGCGATCTCACCCGAGCCGGAGCGGATCTGATCGGCGGCCGAGGCGATGGAGCCGACGACGCTCGCCAACCGCTCAACGGCGGAGTTGAAGTCGTCCTTCAGGGCCCAGTACTCGGCGGCGACGCTCTCGTTCAAACGGACGGTGAGGTCGCCCTGGGCCAGGCGGGCCAGTTCGCGGGCCATGGCGTCCACCACCAGCTTCTGGTCGCGGCCGGCCGCGGCGAAGGCGGCTTCGGTTTCCTTCAGCTTGCGATCCACCTCGGCGTGCATCTCGGCGGCCTCGGCCTCCAGGCGCGCGCGCGCCTCGCCGTTCTCGCGGAAGACCTGCAGGCAGCGGGCCATCTCGCCGATCTCGTCCTGGCGGCCCGCGCCGGGCACGACGACGGCGAAGTCGCCCTGGGACAGCTTGGTCGCCGCGCGGGTCATCTCGCCCAGCGCGCCGACGATCAGGCGTTCGAAGAACAGGGCGCCGATCACCACGCCCACCAGCATGGCCGCTCCGACCATCAGGTTGATGCGGCTGGCCAGCGCCACGAGCTCTACGCCGTCGCCGGTGACGGAGCTCTCCAATCGCGCCAGCAGCAGAGCGTTCAGCCCTGCAACGCTCAATGCCCCGGCAAGGCCCACAGCCCACGACGCGCGCATGCGCGCCTTGATCGATTTCAACATTGGGAAGACGCCCCCGTACTTCGCCCAGGACCACCTACGCCGATTTGTTTGAAGAAAAATTGACCGCGCTCAAAGCGAAGCTTGATGCAGTGGCGGGGGTGGGGCTTGCGCGCCTATATGTGCTGTCGTGCCCCTGAAAGAGCTGCTTTCCGAGATCGCCGAGTGCCGCGCCTGCGCGGGGGAACTGCCGCATGAGCCGCGCCCGGTGGTCATGGTGAGCGCCCAGACCCGCTTGCTGATCTGCGGCCAGGCGCCGGGACGGCGGGTGCATGAGAGCGGCGCGCCCTTCACCGACCCTTCCGGCGATCGCTTGCGCGGCTGGATGGGCGTCGACGCGCCCGCCTTCTATGGCCGGCCGGAGATCGGCGTTGCGGCCATGGCCTTCTGCTTCCCTGGGACCAATCCGAAGGGCGGTGACTATCCGCCGCCGCCCAGGTGCGCGCAGCTCTGGCGGACCAGGCTGCTGGCCGAGCTGCCGAACGTGGAACTGACCCTGCTGGTCGGCGGTCACGCCCAGGCCTGGGCGCTTGGCGCGCGGGCCAAGGCGAACATGACCGAGACGGTGCGGGCATGGCGGGAATATGCGCCGGCGGTCCTGCCCATGCCGCATCCTTCGTGGCGGAATACGGCTTGGCTGAAGCGCAACCCCTGGTTCGAGGCGGAGGTGACACCTTATCTTCGGGAAAGGGTGAAAGGCATTTTGGGATCGTGAGACGCCTGGCCGCCATATCCGCCGCCGTGATGTTGAGCGCGTGCACTCCGCTGATGGTTCAGCAGGCCGGCGCGCCGCCGATGGGATTTCAGGGGCCTCGCATGGAAGGCGAAAGCTTCGTTTCGTTCGACGGCGCCCGGCTGGGCCTGACGAGCTGGCCGGCGCAAGGGGACGTGGTGGCGGTGGTGGTGGCCGTCCACGGCATGAACGACTACGCCAACGCCTTCCACCTGGCCGCGCCCTATTGGGCCGAGCATGGGGTCACGACCTACGCCTACGACCAGCGCGGGTTCGGGCGCTCGCCCGGCCGTGGGATCTGGGCGGGCGACGAGCTGATGGTCGAAGACCTGCGCACCCTGACCGCCCTGGCCCGGGCCAGGCACCCGGGGGCGCCGGTTATCGTGGCCGGGGAGAGCATGGGCGGCGCGGTGGCCATCCAGGCCTTCGCCTCGGACCGCCCGCCGGCCGCTGACCGGCTGATGTTGATGGCGCCCGCGGTCTGGGGCTGGTCGAACCTGCCCCTGCCTTACAAGACCATGCTGTGGGCGACGGCGCGGTTCACAGGCAGTCATGTCTATACGCCGCCGCGCTGGCTGACCCGGCGGGTGAAGCCGACCGACAACATCGAAGAACTGATCAGCATGGGCAAGGATCCGCTCATGACCTGGGGCGCGCGTTCGGATGCCCTCTATGGACTGGTCGGCCTAATGGAGCGGGCCTGGCGATCGGTCGGGGCGGTGAAGGTCCCGATCCTCTACATCTATGGCGCGAACGACCAGATCATCCCCGAGGAGCCGTCCTTCGAGGCGGCCGCGCGCCTGAAGCCGACCGACAAGTCCGCCTATTACAGGAAGGGCTGGCACCTGATGACGCGGGACCTGCAGGGGCCGGTCGTGTGGCAGGACCTGCTCTCCTTCATTCTCGACCCCGCCGCCCCGCTGCCGTCCGGAGCGCCGCCGATCCCGGCGACGCCGACCAAGCGGAATGCGCCAATCACCGCAGAGGCGGGCGAGGAGGCGAAGGCGGGCTTGTGAATGGGAGGTCCGAGGCGTAGAGCCGTGGGCAAGTCATTCCGGTTTGAGGCGGTGATAGCAGCATGACCTTGTTCGATTCTCCTGCGTTCGAGGGACACGAAGGCGTACACTCGTTCTTCGACGAAAAAACCGGCCTTAAGACCATCATCGCCGTCCACTCGACCGCGCGCGGCCCTGCGGCCGGCGGCTGCCGGATGTGGCCATATGCCTCCGCGGAGGCGGCGCTGGAGGACGCGCTGCGGCTGTCGCGGGCGATGTCCTACAAGAACGCCATGGCCGACCTGGAGCTGGGCGGCGGCAAGGCGGTCATCATCGGCGATTCCCGGACCATGAAGACGCCGGCCCTGTTCGAAGCCTTCGGCCGGGCTGTGGACGCGCTGGGCGGCCGCTACTGGACCGCCGAGGACGTCGGGGTCTCGCCGTCGGACCTGGCCAGCGCGCGCAAGCAGACGCGCTTCGTCGCCGGGCTGGAGGGCCATCCGGCCGCGTCGGGCGACCCGAGTCCGGTGACGGCCGAGGGCATCTTCCGCGGCGTCCGGCTTTCGGTGCGGCGCGCCCTGAAGCGCGACCTGGACGGCGTGACCGTGGCGATCCAGGGCGTAGGCCATGTGGGCGGCTTTCTGGCCGAGAAGCTGCACGCCGCCGGCGCCAAGCTGATCCTCACCGACGTCAATGAAGCGGCGCTGGCCGCGGTGGCCGAGCGCACGGGCGCCCAGATCGTCGCGCCGGGCGAGATCTTCGACACGGAGGCCGACGTATTCGCTCCCTGCGCCCTGGGCGGGGCGATCAACCAAGAGACCCTGCCGCGACTGCGGGCCAAGGTCGTCGCGGGCGGCGCCAACAATCAGTTGGCCGATCCGGAGATCGGGCGGGCGCTGTTCGAAATGGGCGTGCTGTACGCCCCGGACTACGTGATCAACGGCGGCGGGATCATCAACGTCGCCGGCGAGATCCGGGCGCTGGAGCGCGGCGAGGCCTTCGATCCGAGCTGGGTCGACGCCAAGCTGGTCAAGCTGACCCAGACGCTGGAAGAGGTGCTGGACCGTGCGATCGCCGAGGGGCGGCCGACCCACGAAGTCGCCAACGAGATGGCGAAGGCTCGCATCGCTCAGGCGGCCGCCGAGAAGCTGGCCGCCTGAGCAGGTGGGGTTAAGCGGCGACCTTCTGGGCCGACCACTTGCTGGGGTGCGTCGAACGGAAGCCGACCGCCAGGCGGTTCCAGACGTTGATCGCGCCGATCAGCATGGTGAGCTTGACGGCCTCAGCCTCATCGAAGTGCTCACGCATGGTCTCGTAGTCGGCGTCGGGGACGCGGGTCTGGGCGATCAGGGTCAGTGAGTCCGTCCAGGCCAGCGCGGCCTTCTCGCGCGGGGTGAAGACCGAGGTCTCCCACCAGGCCGACAGCATATACAGCCGCTCTTCGGTTTCGCCCGCCGCGCGCGCGTCCTGGGTGTGCATGTGGATGCAGAAGGCGCAGCCGTTGATCTGCGAGGCGCGGGTCTTCACCAGCTCGATCAGGCTGTGCTCGAGACCCGAGGAGACGACGGCCTTTTCCAGCGCGCTCATGGCCGCGATCATCTCGGGGGCGGCGGCGTAGGGATTGAGGCGAGGCGACATGGGGAGGTCCTTTCCTGCGTGTTGGTTTCAAACACAGGACGGACCAGGCCCGCGGCCTGTGACACCGGAAAAGAAAAAGGCGCTCAGAAAAATCTGGGCGCCACGTAGAGGGCCAGCAGCACCAGCACGACGGCGAGAAGAATCCAGCCGGCGTGCTTGCGTCCGCCGATGACCGATCCGCCGCTGCGGGCCATGCGCTCGGCTTTCTCGCGGGCGGCCTTGGCGGCCGCCTCGCGAGCTTGGAGCGCCTTTCGACGTTGGGCGAGGTCGATGACCTCGGGCTCCTTCTCCGGCTTCATGGAGAACGATCTAGCACGACCTGAGAGCTACGCCATCTTCGCCGTGCGGGGCTCCTTCACGACCGTCAGGAGGACGATCAGGCCGATCATCAGGAAGCCCAGCGAAGCGCCGAACACCGTGGTGAAGCCCAGGTGGTCGGCGACCAGGCCGCCCGCCAGCGGGCCGAGCGAGGCCATGATGCCTTCCGCGGTCGAGGAGATCGCGATGCGCATGGGCATTTCCGCCCGCGATCCGAACTCCAGGATCATGGTCTGGGCGGCCATCATGTAGCCCGACTGAGCCGCGCCGAGGCCGAAGAAGGACAGGAAGATCGCCCACGGGTGGTGGTTGAGCAGCAGCAGCAGGGTGGCCGCGAACCAAGCGCCCAGCGAGAAGATCAGGACCAGGCGGAAGCCGGTCTTGTCGCCGAGATACCCCCACAGGAGGTTGGACAGGGTGTCGGCTCCCAGATAGGCGAGGCTGAGCAGGCCCAGCGTCTTACCGTCCAGCGACATCGCCGACGAGACGTAGATGATGTAGAACGGCGTCGCGATACGGCTGGCTGTGGTGACCATCTGCACGACCAGGAACCAGGCATAGCCCTTGTCGGACATGATGAGCCGCGGGAAGTCCTTCAGGCGGTCGCGCAGCCGGCTGGGCTCTGGAAGGTTCGGCGGCTCCGGTTCGCGCAGCAGGAACTGCAGGGTCCATAGGCCGGCGCTGGTCAGGAAGGCCGCCAGGGCGAAGGTGGTGGCGTAACCGTTGCCCAGCACGTTGCCGGCGATCAGGTACTTACCGGCGGCCCAGGCCAGCACGGCGGCGATCAGGCCGCCTGTGGCGTTGCGCCAGGCCTGCAGGCGGCCGCGACGGCTGAGCGGGATCACCTTGGCCATCAGCAGGCCGAAGACCACCCGCTGGGCGCCCATGAACAGCCCGAACAGGAACATGAAGAGCAGCATGGCCCAGACGAGGGGCTGGCCCGACATGAACCATCCGGCCAGGGCCATGCCGACGATCTGGACGCGGGCGAGGCCGCCCATCCAGATGGCCGCGGGCATGACCTTGGTCCGATGTTCGATCTGGGTGGCCCCGACCACGGGCGAGACGATGCTGCCGACCTGCTGCAGGGCGAGACCCAGGCCGACGATCGTGTTCGACCCGGAGATCATGTGCAGATAGGCCGGCAGGAAGGTCGGCGCGTTGACCAGCCTGAAGCCCGTCATGCCCAGCATGCCGTGCAGATAGTTGCCGATATAATTGCGTTTCAGATTGTCCCAGACGAACCGCTCGTAGGCGGCTTCCTTTTCGGCCAGGCTGGGTTCCGGCGCGTCGGTATCGGATGCGGAAATGTCCGCATCATCCTTCTTAATTTGTGCTTCCAACAGCGTACCGCCCGCGCGCGGTTCGCAAAGGGTCGCGCGGGCGACCTCCCTATTTTAAACGGCTTAATTCAATGCCGTTCCTCGTATCAGACTCTGGCGCCGCCGGGGAAGTCCTCTCGGCGGCGCCAGCTCCGATTACCAGCGCGTTTCGAGGATCGCGCCGATTACCCGCGGCGCGCCGTACACGGCGCGATTGCGGGCGGCGTCTTCGTACTGGATGTAGGTCTCGTCGAAGACGTTGTTGGCGAACACCGACAGCGACCAGTGCTCGGCGTTGTAGCCGAACTTCCCGTTGACCAGGATCCGCTCGTCGATGCGGGTCTGCCCCTGGGTGACGCCGGTGGCGCCGTACATGTCGCTGCGGTAGCTGGCGTTGAGGTTCAGGGCCAGGCCGTTGGTCCAGCGGTAGTCGCCGCCGATCGCCACCGTCCAGCGCGGGGCGAAGGCGAACTCCGAGCCCGAGAGATCGACGCTGGCGGCGCCGTTCATGACCTGGAAGTCGTCGAACTCGGTGCGGCTGTAGCCGACCGAACCGTAGACGCCCCAGGCGGCGCTGGGCTGGTAGTTGGTCTCCAGCTCGAAGCCGTAGAGATGGGACTTGCCGGCGTTCTCGGTCTGGTAGTCGTAGAGGCTGGTGCCGAGGTTCACCGAGACCTGCTGATCCTTCCAGTCGACATAGTAGGCGTTGGCGTTGACCGTCAGGGTGTCGGCCAGCCAGGCGGTGCGCAGGGCCAGCTCGTAGTTCCAGGTGTATTCCGGATCGAAGGCCACCACGTCGGAACGGGCGACGTTGATCGACGAGCCGCCCGACCGGTAGCCGCGCTGGACCACGAAGGCGAGCGAGGCGTCGTCGGTGAAGTCGTACTTCACGCCCAGCTTCGGCAGGAAGGCGTCGAAGTCCCGCGAGGCCGGCGCGACGGTGGCGTTGGCCTGGGCGACGGACATGGCGACGGCCTGGTTCAGGCGGGCGATGGCGGGCGCCAGGGGGCCGAACGCAGCCGGGTTCGGATAGGCGCCCCCGAAAACCGAAGTCTGGTCCACGCTCTGAGTATATTCCTCGTGGTCATAGCGGAAGCCGGCGAGCAGCGAGAGCTGGGGGGTCAGTCGATAGCGGCCGTCGGCGAAGATCGCGGCGGTCTTCACCTCGTCGGGGGCCTGGCCATTGAAGTCGATGGCGACCGCCGGCAGGGCGGCCACATAGACCGTGGCGATCTGGTTGGCCTGGGCCGAGCCGAGGCCCAGGGCCATGAGTTGAGCGACGATGGTGCTGCGCGGCGTCGGGACGTTGGCGCGGCTGGTCAGGCCGTAGTCGCGGTCGCGATCGGCGTAATAGGCGCCCACCAGGCCGGAGAGGCGCTCGCCGTCATAGGCCAGGCGCAGCTCCTGGGTGAAGCTCTGGTCGACCTGGTCGATCGTGCCGAACTCCAGCGGCTGGGCCGTGCCGTCGGTGTCGTAGCGCATGAGGCTGTCGACCTTGCTCCAGGCGGTGGCCGACGACAGGGTGAAATTGTTGTCGAACTTGTAGTCCGCCGTGACACTGATCAGGTCGGTGGTGTTGTCGGCGTCGGTGGGAAAGTCGCCGAGCGAGACGCGGGTGTCGGCGGCGTCCGGCGTGTCCGTCCGGGCGTAGGTGTAGAGATAGCCGCCCTTACGCTCGTCGTGGGTGACGCCGGCGCGGACGGTCAGGCCCGGCAGGACCGACGGCGTGAAAAGCAGCTTGCCGCGCAGGGTCTTGGCGCGGGTCGGGTCTTCCTGTCGGTCGAGGGTGGTGTTGCGGATGAAGCCGTCGGCGTCACGATCCTGGTAGGCGAGGCGGAAGGCGAGCTGGTCGGCGACGATCGGGCCGCCGCCGGCGATCGAGAAGGTCCGTTCGTCCTCGTCGGAGACCAGGGCGCGGGCGATCCCCGACCAGGTCCAGGTCGGGTCCTGGGTGCGGATGATCACCGAGCCGGCCAGGGCGTTGCGGCCCTGCAGGGTCGATTGCGGGCCGCGCAGGATCTCGACCTGGGCGACGTCGAAGGTGTCGAGCGGGCCGTTGCGCA
The DNA here is from genome assembly GCF_040545335.1 of Phenylobacterium koreense. Taxonomy (NCBI): domain Bacteria; kingdom Pseudomonadati; phylum Pseudomonadota; class Alphaproteobacteria; order Caulobacterales; family Caulobacteraceae; genus Phenylobacterium; species Phenylobacterium koreense. The sequence continues at coordinate 270,167 of NZ_JBEPLU010000003.1, read as the reverse complement.
GGGCGTCGTCAGGGATCGGCGCGCCGTCCACATAGACCGTGACCACGCCGCCATTGCCTCCGCCGGAGACGCCTCGGTTGCTGATCCCGCGAATGGTGAAGCCGGCGCCGCCGAAGCTCTCGGTGACGTTCGCTGTGCGGTTGGCGATGTCGAAGAAGCTCTGGATGTTCTCCTGGTCGATCCGGCGCGCGGTGACGACGGCGGCGCTGGTGACGGTGTCCTGCAGGCTGCGCTCGGTCTTTTCGCCGGTGACGACCAACTCTTCCACGTGGCTCGCCTCCTGGGCCAGGGCGCCGACGGGATGAAGCGCCGCGGCGAGACTGGCGGCGAGCACGAGACGAGATACTTCCAAGGGGACCCCCACTGAGTGCGGCGCCGATTACGATCCCGGCGATGCGCGTTAAGCACGTGGACATCCACGGGCTGAAGGGGGCTCTACAGCCGAATGGATTAAGCCTTCTTCATCGAGCTAGGCCCAGAGCTCGGGTTCGGCGACGATCGACTGGACGACCTCCTCGATCGGGGCGAGCGGAATGCAGCGGCCGAGGCGCTCGGCGTCGTGGGTGGCGACGTAGATCCCGATCCATTGCAGCAGGGTGCGGTCGCCCCGCTCGGCCCGGAGCGCCACCGGCCCGCCGGAGCACCCGGCGCCGCCGATGCCGTCCACATGGAAGGCGAAGGGGTTGATGCGATAGTCGCTGGCCAGGGTGAAGCCGCGTGCGATCGGGGCCGCGCCGAAGATCGTCGCGCCGCCGGGGAAGCCGTAGATCAGGCCAGCCGAGCCGGTGGTCAGCGGCAAGCCCTCCTCGACCACGTCATAGTCGCCGAAATTGCCTAGCCAGTTGATCGCCTGCGGGCGCGCGGGCAGGCGGACCGGGACGCCGGCGATGTCCAGGGAAGCGTTGTGCGGGTCCAGGTGCCAGCGGAAGCGCGGCCGCGCGCCGTCGTAGAGCGGCACGCTGAGACCCAGGGCCTCGCAGTCGAGATCGTGGCCGAAGGTCTCTGCCCAGGTGGCCTCCGTCCCGCGATGCTTGTGGTAGGGCATGTTGGGGCGCAGCAGACAGTGCAGGGCGGTCAGGACGATGTAGCGGTCGGCCTCGACATGGAACAGGAAGCCGGAAAAGACCTGGTGCGGCTCACCATTCTTCAGGCGAGTGATGAAGCGCGGGCTGGCCAGGGCGAACGGGTCGATGAGGTCCATTGCGGCAAGGCTACAACCGCGCGAGCGGATGCGTCGAGCCTGCGCCTTGGAGCACGAATGCGATCAGACGGAACGCGCTCTAGTGGCCCGGCCGCGGTTCGACCGAACGGGGCTTCTTGCCCTTGGTGATCCTCTTGGTCGGCTTTTCGCCGTGCTGCTGGGTGGCGGCCGACTTGGGGAGCTGGAAGCTTCCTGTCTGGTTCTGCTGCTGGAAGCCGTGGGTCGTCATCACATGTCCTCCCGAGCTATTCCGCCGCGGCCTGCATGGCGTCGGCGGGGCGAACGTCGACGCTGACGTGAAGTTGGGACGTCCCCGGATCGCCGAAGATCACGCCGCGGATCGGCGAGGCGCCCTCTGGCGTGCGGCTGGTGGCGACGGGGATGAGTTCGGGCGAGGCGACCAGGCCGTTGGTCGGGTCGAACTCGGTCCAGCCCAGGCCCGGCAGGAAGACCTCGCACCAGGCGTGGGTCGCGCCGGCGCCCCGCGTCTCGGCGGCCGAAGCGTAGAGATAGCCGGTCACGAAGCGCGCCGCGAAGCCGAGCCGGCGCAGGGCCTCGACCATCAGCCAGGCGAAATCCCGGCAGGTGCCCTGGCCCTTGAGGATGGTCTCCGGGGGCGGCTGGCAGCCTTCCTGGGCGCGGGCGAGGTAGTCGAACTGGGCGCGGATCACGCTGTTGAGCCGGACCACGAAGTCTTGCGCGGTCTCGTCCGGCGGCCCGATCTGGACCCGGAGCCACTTGAGGAGCACCGCTTCCGGGTCGTCCGAGGCTGGGTCGATGAAGGGGTCGAGGACCGCGCGGTCCGGACGCCGGTAGACCAGCGGCATGGTTGTGCGCGGATCATCGATCGGCGGCGGCGCGAGCGGAACCATGAAGCGTTCGATCACCAGTTCGCTGACGATGTAGAGCTCCGAGGCCTCGCCCTCGGGGCAGAAGACGCAGACGCAGTTGCCCAGGGCGTCATAGAGCCAGCGGGTCTGGCCCTGGGGCGAGAAGGCGAGGGACGCCTGGACGATGCGCGTGGCGTGGCTGTCGCGCGGCCGGACGAGCAGCCGATGCTCGCCAAAGCGCACGGGCCGTTCGTAGGTGTAGCGGGTCTCGTGCCGTATGGTCAGGCGCGTCATGGCGCGGGGGGAACATGCGCGGCGAGCCGATGGTTCCGCGAAGCTTTCGTGATCAGGTATCGGCCCTAGGCGCGGGCTCGATCATCGAGGAACCGGCGGCAGGCGTGGGTCATTCCGGAACCGATCGATCAGCCGAAAGCCGCCGTCATGGTCCGCCAGGTCATCTCAAATCCCAATGACCAAATCCCGCCGGCGACCTTGCAGGAGGTGGAGGCCGGAGTGGATGTCTGCCGGCGCTGTGAACTCTGGCGTGGCGCGACGCAAGGCGTGGCCGGCGCGGGGCCGGCCTCGGCCCGGCTGATGTTCGTCGGCGAGCAGCCCGGCGACCAGGAGGACCTGACGGGTCAGCCATTCATAGGCCCGGCCGGCAAGGTGCTGGACAGGGCGCTTGAGTCCGCCGGCGTACCGCGCGCCGAGACTTACGTGACCAATGGCGTGAAGCATTTCCGCCACGAACTGCGCGGCAAGCGCAGGATCCACCAGACGCCAGCCGCGACCCATGTCTCGGCCTGTCGGTGGTGGCTGGACGCCGAGCGGCGGATCATCCGGCCGCGGGTGATCGTGGCGCTGGGCGGGACGGCGGCCTTGGCGGTCTTCGGCAAGACCGTTCCGATCGCCAGGAGCCGCGGCCAGGCGTTCCAACTGGAGGATCAGGCGCAGGGCGTGGTGACCTATCACCCGTCTTTCCTGCTGCGCATCCAGGAGCCGGAGGCCAAGGCGAGCACGTTCGCGGCCTTCGTGGCGGACCTGAGCTTCGCGTGGAGCCTTGTCGGCCGCTAGCCGTCACGCTCTAGGCGAGGAAATCGCCTTGATCGAGCAAGCGGTTCAGCGGCAGCTCAAGCGGCTGCGCGTCCTGCTCGGGGAGCCGACCGACCTCGAGGATCACGTGGGCGCCTTCCAGGGCCTGGGTGTCCGCCGGCGGGCGACCGACGAGGACATATCCATCCTCCGCGCCGTCGCCGTTCAGGTCGATGCCGATCCGTACTCCCGGCTGGACCTTGGTCACGTTGAACTGAGCCGCGAATTCCGGGTGACCTTCGAAGATGTTCGTCTGTTCCTGCTGCGAGACGACCCTGGCGTCCTGGCCCTCGACGACAAGGCGATCTCCCTGGCGGCCCGAATAATCCAGGGCCACGCCCACCAGCCCGTCGGGAGCCGGTCGCGGTGCGAATATGAAGGTGTCCGCGCCTTCACCGCCCCTGGCGATGGTCCTGGAGGAAACGTGCAGGTGGTCGTCGCCCGCGCCGCCGTCGAGGAAATCGAAACGTCCTTCCGGAGCGCCGCCCCCGTCGAGGGTGTCGTTCCCCTCGTCGCCATAGAGCTGGTCGGCGCCCGATCCGCCGGCCAGGCTGTCGTTCCCCGCCAGGCCGTCCAGGGTGTCATCGCCCGCGCCGCCTTGAACGGTGTCGTGGCCCGCGCCCCCGACAAGGGAATCGTCGCCGTCGGTTCCCCGCAGGTCCAGGTCCTGTGAAGCGGGCCCGGCGCTCGCCATCCGGGGTTCAGGAGTGGAGAGATCGTCCTCGACGGTGCTGGCCGCCACGTCCTCGCCCTCGGGCGCGGCAGGCGCCGCAGCCGTTTCGGCGGCGTGATCCTCGACCGGAGCCGAGGCTCCGGAAGTCATGGCCGGCGGCTCGCTCGAACCGTCGTGCTGCGGAGCGAGCAGATCCTGGCGCTGCAGGTCATCCTCGGCGGGCTGGGCGGCGGTGGCGACGGCGATGGCGGCGGGCAGGGCGGGCTGATGATCGGTCGCCTGGACGATGGTCGCGGCCTCGGCGTCGTGCGCCTGCTCGATGAAGGTGGCGGCTACGACCAAGGCGATGAGGGTCTGGGCCTGGCGGCCGCTCAGCGAAACGACCACGTCCTCGCGATTTTGCCGCCAGTCGCCGCCCAGCAGGCGGTCGCAGGCGGACCAGAGCGTCTCGCCCTGCTGGATCGTATCGACCGAAGCGTCGTGGACGACGAAGCCGCCATTGATGCGGGCGACGTGGATCAAGACCTCTTCCTGGTCGTCCTTGATGACGCACCAGGGGTCGCCTTCGTCGGTCATGCCGTAGACGATTTCGACCTTCGCGCCGCCGGCCGAAAGACGATCGGCGAGTTCCGAGAGTCGCTCCCGCTCAGCGGCGGTCCAGCCGCCGCCGGCGTTAGGCCGCGGCGCGAACGGGACGACGTTGTCCATTACGACGGTAGTTCCTTAGCCCCTGCCAGCGCGGCGCGCGACCTGCGCGTCCCCCGCGGCGTCCCCGAACAACAGCCGATATAGCTCCGGCTCGTAATAGCGCAGCAAGGTGCGGGCAAATGCGGCGGGATCGTGGCCGATGGCCTTCGCCCAGGCGCCTTGCGTCTCGATCGGTACGCGGCCAAGACCGCTCTCGACCTGCGAGACGAAGGTGTAATAGCGCAGGCCCACGCGCTCGGCCAGTTCGGCTTGAGTCAGGCCCGCAGCTTCGCGACCGGCCTTGAGCCAGCGACCAGCTTCCTGGCGCAGGCTTTTGGTGGCTGCCGCTCGCGCCGGGTCGACCGCGCTTCTTGGCATGTTTCTACTCCTCGGGGCACGTCGGCGGAAATCGCCGCCAGCCCCTTATGACGTCTTGACCCGGTGATGTACAGTAATTACGAAACGTATTTATACGAGACGTGCAACGACTCGTTGTCATCATAACATGGGTCTGTGGCAGCCGCCACGTCGTGAGGCCCGACTGGAGTGATCATGCGCCTTCGTCACGTGCTTCTGGCTGCAGCTTCGCCGATATGCCTCATCGCGAGCGCCGCTCAGGCTGAGACCGTCATTTCCACCGAGACCACCGCGCCGGTGGCCACGGCGACCGCCGCGAACGGCGGGCCGGACAATGTGCGGATTTCGAGCGCCGGCTCGATCAAGGTCACCGGCGGCGCGGCCGTCACCCTGAACAGCGACAACAGCATCACCAACGAAGGCGCCATCAATATCCAGGACGCCAACGACGCCACGGGCCTGCTAGCCATCGGCGGCGTGACCGGCCAGGTGAAGAACGCCGGCTCGATCACCATCAACGACAGCGCCGAGCTGAAAGACGCCGACGGCGACGGGGACCTGGACGGCGCCTTCGCCACGGGCGCGCGCCGTTTCGGCATCCGTGTTACCGGCCCCGACGCCTTCCACGGCGGGGTCGAGCAGAGCGCCGGCACGATCAGCGTGCAGGGCAACGACTCGGCGGGCATCTCGGTCGAAACGGCCATCGACGGCTCGCTGCGCACCGCCGGCGCCATCGGCGTCAGCGGCGATCGCACCTACGGCGTGCACACGGCCAGCACCGTCGGCGGCGACGTCTCGCTGCTCTCGACCATCACCGCCCAGGGGCAGGGCGCCGTCGCGGTGGCCACGGACGGCAACATCGGCGGCAAGCTGGTGCTGGGGAACGCCATCACCGCGACCGGCTTCCGCTACACCACGCGGCCGGCCGACGCGGCCATCGCCAAGCTCGACGCGGACGACCTGCTGGTCGGCGGACCGGCGGTGCGGGTGAGCGGCGACGTCTTCGGCGGGATCATCGTCGATGCTCCGCCGGCGGATCTGAATCCCGCCAACACGGACGAGGATGACGACGGGATCGCCGACGCCAGCGAGACGACGGGCGTCATCAACGCCTACGGCTCTGCGCCGGCCATGCTGGTCGGATCGGACTCGCGCGCCGTGCGCATCGGCGTCGATGGCCGTCCGGCCGGCTCATACGGCCTGGACATCCGCGGCGTCGTGCAGAGCTCCGGCGTCTATGACGGCTTTTCCACGACGGGCGTTCAACTCGGCGGCCTGGGCGGCGCGGTCTCGGTCGAAGGCGGCGTGCGCGTTCTCGGCACAGTGAGCACCGCCTCAGTGAAGGCCGGTTCCACCGGCGTCCTGCTGGGAGCCGGCGTCACCACCCCGAAGTTCCTGGTCGAGGGCGGGTCCATCAAGGCCGCCGCCACCGCAACCGATGCGGTCGACGTCCGCGCGATCCAGATCAACTCCGGCGCCTCGGTCGACTATCTGGGCAACTCCGGCACGATCGGCGCCACCATCACCGGCTCGAAGGGTTCGGCGACGGCCATCCTCGACTCGGCCGGGACTCTGCGGACGATCGAGAACACCAACACCATCGCGGCGGTGATCGCCAACAGCGACGGGACGGCGGTCACCGGGAGCGCCGTGGCGCTCGACCTGCGGGCCAACACCCAGGGCGTGACGGTTCGCCAGGGGCCGAATTCCATCTCGACCATCACGCCGAGCATCGTCGGCGACGTGCTGTTCGGCTCGGGCCCGGCCCAGCTTGAACTGCTGGCCGGCGCTCTGGCCGGCAATGTGGCGTTCGGCTCCGGCGCCGACACCCTGGTGATCGATGGCGGCGCGTCGATGGCCGGCGGGCTGAGCGACGCCGGCGGGGGGCTTGCCGTCCGCATCGGCAAGGGCCGGCTGACCACGACCAACGTGGCGGCGATCAACCTGTCGTCGCTGGACGTCGGAGCGAGCGGCGAGCTGGTGCTGACCGCCGATCCGGCAAGCGGCCAGAGCACCCTGCTGAACGTCGCCGGCGCGGCGAACCTGGCCAGCGGTTCGAAGGTCGGGCTGCGCTTCGCCTCCAAGCTGGACGAGGCGACGACCTTCACCCTGATCAAGGCCGGGGCGCTCAACGCCGGTTCGGTGGACCAGAGCCTGCTGGAGTCCACGCCCTGGCTCTATCGGACCGAGCTGCGGGTCGATGCGGCCAACAACTCGCTGCTGGCCGACGTGCGCCGCCGCACCGCTACCGAGGCTGGCCTGAACGCCGGCGAGGCGGGCGCCTATGACGCCTTCTTCGCCAACTTCGATCGGGAGGCGGCGGTCCGCGACGCGGTGCTGTCCAAGACCGACGCCGGCAGCTTCGCGGCCCTCTACGACCAGTTCCTGCCGGACTTCTCGGGCAGCCTCTTCCACACCCTGGCGGCGGCGTCCGACGCCACCAGCCGGGCCATCGACGAGGCCGACGGAGTCCAGACCGGCGCGGGTCTGCGGGTCTGGACCCAGGAGATCGCCTTCCTGGTGAAGCGCGACGTGGACCGCACGACCAATTACGACGCCGACGGCTTCGGTCTCGCAGCCGGCGTCGAGGCGCCCTATGCGGGCATCGGCACGCTGGGCGTCATGACCAGCTTCGTGAACGTCGACGTCGACGACGACGGCGCGGCGATCGCCGAATCCCTGGGCGGGCAGGTGTTCTCGGCCGGGGTCTACTGGCGCGACCAAGCCGGCGGCCTGGTCGCCAACTTCGGCCTCAACGGCGGCTACGCCAAGCTGAAGAGCACGCGGGTCGTCAACGACCTGGCTGCAGGCCTCAACCGCGAGGCCAAGTCCGACTGGAACGGCTTCACCGCTTCGGCGCATGCCGGCCTCGCCTACCAGGTGGACATGGGGCGCTTCTACGTGAAGCCCAACCTCACCGCCGACTACTTCCTGCTGAAGGAAGACGGCCGCACCGAGTCCGGCGGCGGCGAGGCCATCGACCTTTCCATCGACAAACGCTCGAGCGACCAGCTCAGCGGCTTCGCAGGCGTGACTTTCGGGGCCCGCTTCGGCGAGGAGAGCGCGTTTGCGTGGGTTCCCGAGCTGACCGCCGGATGGCGGCAGGCAACCGGCGACGGAGTGGACGTCACGACCGCCCGCTTCGTCGCCGGAGGTCCTTCGTTCAGCCTGGAGGCGCCGAACCTCTCGGGCGGCGGGCCGGTCGTCCGCGCAGCCCTGCGCGGGCAGGGGGAATACTTCGACTTCGCGCTGGAAGGCGGCGGCGAGTATCGCGACGACTACGAGGCCTACGACGCCCGCGTCGTCGTCCGGTTCCTGTTCTGAGGAGGTGAGTAAGTGGTGACGCTCCTGGCTGGAGGCCTTCTGGCGATCGGGGCGGGGTTGGTCGGAGTGGCGCGGCGCACCCATGGCGTCCCGCCGCTCTGGCGTTCGAAGATCGCCCTGGCCGGCGCGCTCGTGTGCCTGGCCCTCGGCGCAGTGCTTGTGGTGCTCGATCCGAGCGCCCTGGTGGAGACGCCGGTCCTGTTCGTGGCCGGCTTCTGCCTCTTCGAGGGGAGCCTGGCGCTCCTCAGCCTGATGGCTGCGGCGGGTCGGCCGCAGCCCAAATGGCTCTCCTGACAGCGGCGTTTTCGGGCGGAGTCCCCCCGCCGCCCGCCGCTAATCGAAGAGGCCGCCTGGAGGCGGGGCCGGCGCAGGCGCTGGCTCCGCCTTTCGGCTTAACAGGAAGAGGGCGGTCTCGGCCCGCCAGTTCTCGATCCCCCGCGCCGGATCTATCGCCCGCGCCGGCTTGCCGGGGACCAGGGCCGCGCAGGCCTCCATCCGCAGCCCCAGTTGATCGCAGAGCACCGTGAAGTCGCGCAGGGTGCAGAGGTGGATGTTGGGCGTCGACCACCAGGGCTCGGGCAGGGCCTTGGTCGTGGGCATCCGGCCAGTCGCCAGCAGCGACCAGCGCACCCGCCAGTGTCCGAAGTTCGGGAACGAGACCACCGCCCGGTCGGCGATCCGCAACAGCTCGCGCAGCACATGGCGCGGGTCGCGGACCTGTTGCAGCGTCTTGGAGAGGATCGCGTAGTCGAAGGCCCGGGTCGGGAAGTGGTCGAGGTCGCGGTCGGCGTCCCCCTGGACCACCGCCAGGCCTCGCGCAAGGCAGGCCGCCACCCCATCGCCCGAGAGCTCCAACCCCTGGCCGTCGATGGCTTTTTCGCGGGTCAGCAGTTCGAGTAGCTCGCCCTCGCCGCAACCGACGTCGAGCACCCGGGCGCGCGGGCGGACCAACCGCAGGATCTCGGTGAAGTCGTCACGCATGGAGCTCACGCAAGGCCCCGCTTCTCGGCGGCGGAGGCCAGGAACCCTCTCAGGGCGGAGTCCAGCGCCGGTTCGTCGAGGAAGAAGGCGTCGTGGCCCTTGTCGGTCTCGATCTCCGCGAAGGAGGCCCGGCAGCCGGCGGCGTTCAGCGCGCGGACGATGTCGCGGCTCTCGGCCGTGGAATAGAGCCAGTCCGAGGAGAAGGAGAGCACGCAGAACCGCACGTGGCGGGCGCGCTGGAAGGCCTGCGCCAGCACGCCCTCATGGCGCGCGGCGAGGTCGAAATAGTCCAGGGCCCGGGTGATGTAGAGGTAGGAGTTGGCGTCGAAGCGGTCGACGAAGCTGGTCCCCTGGTGGCGCAGATAGCTCTCGACCTGGAAGTCGGCGTCGAACCCCCAGGAGAGGCCGTCGCGCTGCAGTTCGCGGCCGAACTTCCGCTGTAGGGCCCGCTCGGAGAGATAGGTGATGTGCGCGGCCATACGGGCGACCGCCAGTCCCTTCTCCGGCCGCACGCCGGAGAGCTGGTAGGCGCCGCCGCGCCAGTCCGGGTCGGCCATGATCGCCTGGCGCCCGACCTCGTGGAAGGCGATGTTCTGGGCGGAGTGGCGGGCGGCCGCGGCGATGCAGATCGCCGAGAACAGCTTCTCCGGATAGTCGGCCGCCCACTGCAGGACCTGCATCCCGCCCATGGAGCCGCCGACCACGGCGAACAGGGTTTCGATCCCCAGGGCCTCGATGAACATGGCCTGGGCGCGCACCATGTCGGCGATGGTGATGACCGGAAAGGAAAGGCCGTAGGGCTGGCCCGTCTTCGGGTCGAGCGAGGCTGGCCCGGTCGAGCCCATGCAGCCGCCGACGACGTTGGTGCAGATGATGAAGTGCCGGGCCGGATCGAGCGGCAGGCCCGGGCCGATCACCCGGTTCCACCAGCCGGGCTTGCCGGTCACGGGGTGGGTGGAGGCCGCATGCTGGTCGCCGGTGAGGGCGTGGCAGACCAGGACCGCGTTCGACTTGTCGGCGTTGAGGGCGCCGTAGGTCTTGTAGGCGATCTCCAGCGGCGCGAGCAGCGCGCCCGAATCCAGGCGCAGGGGCTGGCCGGCGGGAAAGCGATGAACGCCGCCGCCGCTTTCGCCAGGAGGGATCGCCAATGCGGTCATGCGACGCTTGGACCGCCAAGCTGTTTTGCTGTCAACAGCTTCGCGCCGGGCCTTCGTACCGCTATGACACTTCTGCGGCGCTTGGGGGCGCTTCGGTTGTGAGGAGCGCTTCGGAGCGTCAATGGACAGGCTTATTCTCCTGCGGCACGGGAAGGCGGAGCGCGAATCCGTCAGCGGCGACGATTTCGATCGCAAGCTCACCCATCGCGGCGTGCGTGAGTCGGCGGCTGCGGCGGCGCATCTCGCGGACCTGGGGCTGGTGCCCGATCTCGTCCTGGTCTCGCCCGCGGCGCGGACCCGCGAGACATGGGCGGCGGCGCAGGAGTCCTTTCCCGGCGCGGCCTGGCGAGTGGAGCCCTCGCTCTATCACGCGGAGGAACGGGTCGTTCGCAAATTGGCCGAGGACGCGGGCGAGACGTCCAGGGTCGTGATGGTGGTCGGCCACAATCCCGGCCTGCAGGAACTCGTCATCCGCCTGCTGAACGAAGGCTCTGCGCCGTCGCCGCTAATCGCGCGGGCCCATGCGATGTTCCCCACCGCGACGGCCGCCGTCTTCCTGTTCGATGCGACCGGCCGCCCGGCCTATGACGGCCTCTTCTTCCCCCGGGGCTGACACGTGACGCGCATCTACAAGATCCTGCCCCGCGCCGAGTGGGCCGCGGCCCAGGCCAAGGGGATGTTCGAGGGATCGGCGGTCGACCTGACCGACGGCTATATCCATTTCTCGACGGCGAGCCAGGCGGCCGAGACGGCCCGGCGGCACTTCGCCGGCCAGGCCGACCTCGTGGTGCTGGCGGTCGAGGCCGAGGCTCTGGGGCAGGCGCTGGTCTGGGAGCCTTCCCGCGGCGGCGACCTCTTCCCCCATCTCTATGCGCATCTGTCGACCGACAAGGTGCTCGCGGTCACCGAAGCGCCGCTCGGTCCCGATGGGGTCCCCCAACTTGGAGCGCTCGGATGAGCTTGCACGACATCGCCGCCCGCGCCCTGCACCTGATCGATCCCGAGGACGCGCACCGCTTCACCATCCGCGCCCTAGCCGCCGGGCTTGGCCCGCGTGGCGGGAAGGACGATCCGATCCTGGCCACTGAGGTCGCCGGGCTGATGCTGCCCAACTGCGTTGGCCTGGCCCCCGGCTTCGACAAGAACGCTGAGGTGTTCGGGCCCATGCTGCGGGCCGGCTTCGGTTTTGTGGAGTGCGGCACGGTCACGCCCTTGCCGCAGGCCGGCAATCCGCGGCCGCGCCTGTTCCGCCTGACGGAAGATCGGGCGGTGATCAACCGCATGGGCTTCAACAACGACGGCCTGGAAGCGTTCGCGGCGCGTCTGGCGCGGCGCGGACCCGGCGTGGTCGGGGCCAATATCGGAGCCAACAAGGACGCCGAGGACCGCATCGCCGACTATGTGACCGGCCTGACGCGCCTCTGGGGCCTGGCCTCCTATTTCACGATCAACATCTCCTCGCCCAACACGCCGGGCCTGCGGGCGCTGCAGACCAAGGCCGCCCTGGAGGAACTGCTGGGACGGCTCGCTCAGGCGCGCGACGGCCTGCCGGCCGCCGGGCGCGTCCCGATCTTCCTGAAGGTCGCGCCGGACCTGGAGGACGGCGAGGTGGAGGCGATCGTCGAAACCGTCGTCGCCAACGGGCTGTCGGGAATCATCGTCTCCAACACCACCATCAGCCGTCCTGCCCTGGCTTCGCCATATGCGGGGGAGGCCGGCGGCCTCTCCGGCGCGCCGCTGAAGACGCTCGCGGCCGAGATGCTGGGACGCTTCCGCCAGGCGAGCGCGGGACGGACGGCCCTGATCGCCGCTGGCGGGATCGCATCCGGCGCAGACGCCTATGAGCGCATCCGCGCGGGCGCCGGCGCGGTGCAGCTCTATTCGGCGATGGTGTTCGAAGGCCCGGGCCTGGTCACGCGCATCAAGCAGGAACTGGCGGCCTGCCTGCGCCGCGACGGCTTCACGAGTCTGGCCCAAGCGGTCGGCGCGAATTGAGCCGGAAGCCAAGATTCGGCTACGCTTGTATCGAAGCCCGCGTTGCCGAACCGATGCGGGTGAAGTAACGGGGACTCGTCATGGCGGACGCCCCTTCTCCCCCGGCGCCCACAAAGCCGCCTACGCGCCGTTTCTTCTGGCCGGGCGGCCTGTCTGCGCGTCTGCTGATTCTGACTGTGCTCTTCGTTGCGGGCGCGAGCGCCTTCGCCTTGCCTGCGGCCCTGGCGGCGTTCGAGGAGCAGTGGCTGCTGGACCGCGTCCGGGCGGCGGAACTGGCCTCCATGGCCACCGAGGTCGCGCCCGACCAGGTCCTCAGCGAAAACCTGGCCGAACGCCTGCGGCAGGGGGCCGGGGTACAGACCGTCGCGGTGCTCGACAATGACGGCAACCGGTTCCTGAAGGTGCCGGGGCCGCGGCTGGAAGAGCCGCCCTATCTGGTCGACCTGCGCGACCAGGCGCCGGCCTCCTGGCTGTCGGCGCCGTTCCAGACCCTGTTCGGCGGGGGCGAGGGGCGAATGGTCCGTGTGATCGCCGAGCCGCGATTCTATCAGGCCCAGTTCATCGAGGTCGTGGCGCCCGACACCGAGCTCAAGGCCGAACTCAGTGTCTATCTCTGGCGCCTGCTGGCGATCATGGCCTTCGTGTCGGTGCTGGCCGGGACGCTGGTCTACCTGTCGCTCAACTACTTCCTGGTCCGGCCGATGCAGCGGATCACCCATTCGATGGAGCGCTTCGCCGCCGATCCCGAGGACGCCGGAGCGCGGCTGACGCCGTCAGGCCGTCGGGACGAAATCGGGCGGGCCGAGGTGCAGCTCAACCGGATGCAGGACGAGCTGCGCGCGGCCCTGTCCTCACGCGCCCGCCTGGCCGCTCTGGGCGAGGCGGTGGCCAAGATCAATCACGACCTGCGCAACATGCTGACCAGCGCCCAGATCGCATCGGAGCGGCTGGCGGCGTTGAAGGATCCGCAGGTCACCCAGGCCATGCCGCGCTTGGAGCGGGCCCTCGACCGCGCCGTGAAGCTGGCCAGCGACGTGCTGACCTACGGCAAGACAGAAGAGGCCGCGCCGGACGCCCGCCCGCTGACCTTGGGCGAGGCGCTGGACGCCGCCGCCGAGGAGGCTCGGCTGACCCCGGACGGCGTGCGGCTGGTGTCGCTGGTGCAGCCGGGCGAGCGGGTGAACGCCGACCCCGACCAGTTGCACCGCATCCTGGTGAACCTGATGCGCAACGCCCGTGAGGCGATCGAGCAGCAGGCCGAACGGACAGGTCCTGGCATGATCCAGGTGTCGCTGTTCGCCGACGACGGAGTGAGCGTCCTGCGTCTGGCCGACAACGGGCCTGGCGTTTCGGAGCGGGCGCGCGAGCGCCTCTTCCAGCCCTTCGCCGGTTCGACCCGGCCGGGCGGGGCGGGGCTTGGGCTGGCCATCGCCCGGGAACTCGCCCAGGGCCACGGCGGCGACCTGTCGCTGGCTGAGACCGGCCCCGAAGGGTCAATTTTCGAGCTGCGCCTGCCAGGGGCGCCGCCGCCCCTTAAGCCGCCGCCGAGGCGGCGGAAGGCCAAGGCTTCCTAAAAGCCCTTGGCCACGCCCTCGCGGCGGTCGTCGGCGCCGCCCTGCAGGCCCTGCGGGGTGACCTTCACGCCGTGCAGGCCCGAACCCTCGCCGCCGCTGCCCTTGAACTCGATGCCCTTGGCGGCCAGCGCTTCGACCACGCCGGGCGCAAAGCGCGCGGGCTCCGAGGCGAAGCTGTCGCCGCGCGCGATCAGGTTGGGCAGGTTGAAGGCGTCCTGCACGCTCATCTTCCAGTCCAGGATCGCGACCAGGGCCTTCAGGTTGTAGGCCAGGATGGAATTGCCGCCCGGCGAGCCGACGGCCGCCACCAGGCGCCCCTCGCGATCGAGGACGATGGTCGGCGCCATGGACGAGCGCGGACGCTTGCCCGGCGCGACGGCGTTGGCGGCCTTGGTCCCGTCGGCGTTGGTCGGGGACCAGGAGAAGTCGGTGAGCTGGTTGTTCAGGAAGAAGCCGCCGACCATCCGGCCGGTGCCGAAGATGCTTTCCACCGTGGTCGTCATGGAGACCACGTCGCCTTCGGCGTCCACGATGACGAAGTGCGTGGTGCCGCCCGGCTCCTTGGTGGCGTCAGGGGCCAGGGCGCCGGCGCCGCGAGGCGTTCCGGGGGCTGGAGCCGGCCCGGCCACATCGCCGATCAGCTTGGCGCGGCCGGCGACGTAGTCGGGGTCCAGCAGACCCTCGATCGGGACCGGCGTGAAGTCCGGGTCGCCGAAATAGCGATCGCGGTCGACGTACATCAGGCGGCTGGCCTGGGCGAACAGGAACCAGGCCTGGGGATCGGTCGGGCCGCGCTGGGCGATGTCGGTATGCTCAAGGATGCCGAGGCCCAGGAGCAGGGCCGCGCCGCTGGAGGGCGCGTTGGGCACGCAGACCACGTAGACGCGATAGGGGCCGCAGACCGCGTCGCCGACCTTGGGGCGATAGGCCTTGAGGTCGGCCAGGGTCATGGTTCCGGGGAGCGGGCCCTGGCCGGTCTTGGCGACGATCTCCTGGGCCAGCGTCCCCTCGAGCAGGGCCTTGGGCCCCTCGGCCGCGATCTTGCGGACGCTGGCGGCGTAGGCCGGGTTCTTCAGCAGGTCGCCGGCCTGGTAGCGCTGGCCGTCGGGCTTGGTGAAATAAGCGGTGGCGTCCGGTGTTCCGGCCTGGGGGAAGTTGCTGGAGATCATGCCGGCCAGACGGGGGCTGACGACGAAACCCTGGTCCGCCAGGCGTTCGGCGTCGCCGAACAGGTCCTTCCAGGCCAGCTTGCCGTGCTCGGTCTGGGCCATGGAGAGCATGGCGATCGCGCCCGGCACGCCGGTCGCCTTGCCGCTGGTCACGGCGACCGGGAAGGGCAGGGGCTTGCCGCTTTCGTCCAGGAACATGTTCGGGGTCGCGCCGGCAGGCGCGGTCTCGCGGCCGTTATAGGCGACGACCTTGCGCGTCTGGGCGTCGTAATAGGTCATGAAGGCGCCGCCGCCGAGCCCCGAGCTCTGCGGCTCCACTAGGCCCAGGACCGCCTGCACGGCCACGGCGGCGTCGACCGCCGAGCCGCCCTTGCGCAGGACGTCGAGACCAGCCTCCACCGCCAGGGGATTGGCGGCGGAGACCATGACCTGGCCGTGCGGAGCCGCAGCGGCGGCCTGAGGCCTTGTTTCGGTGGACGCCGTAGCACAGGCGGTAAGTGCGAACGCGAGTGAAAGGGCGGCGAAACGCTGAATCTGGGGCACGACGAAGACCACGCGACGGAATGAGGAGCTGCACCATAGCCACCTCACCGTGGACAACCAATGCGCCGCCTGCTTTCGATGCCGATTATGAGTTCTCTGCAAGCTGCCGGGCCCGGTCGACGCAACCTGATCACAGACGTGCCGGGGCTGCGCGTCGGCCAGGCGCATGACGAGGGGGCCAGGACCGGCGTCACCGTCATCCTGCCCGATGAGCGCGCCGTAGCGGCGTGCGACGTGCGCGGCGGAGGGCCGGGCACACGGGAGACCGACGCCCTGGCGGCCGAGAATCTGGTCGAGGCGATCGACGCGGTCGTGCTCTCGGGCGGCTCGGTCTATGGCCTGGCCGCCGCCGACGGCGTGGTTGGCTGGCTGGGCGCGCAGGGACGAGGCTATGGCCTGGTGAGCGCCGCGGGCGTTCCGAAATCGCCCGTCGTTCCGGCGGCCATTCTCTACGACCTCGCCAACGGCGGCGACAAGGGATGGGGCGAAAGCCCGCCCTATCGTCAGCTCGGGCGCGATGCGGTGGCCGCCGCCGACCGCGATTTCGACCTGGGGACGGCAGGCGCCGGCTATGGCGCCATGGCCGGCAAGTTAAAGGGCGGGACCGGTTCGGCTTCGGTCGTCGCGGCCGATGGGATCACGATCGGGGCGCTGGTCTGCGTGAACTCGTTCGGCTCGGTGATCGCGCCGGGGGGGAGGGCCTTCTGGGCTGCCCCCTTCGAGCTGCAGGGCGAATTCGGCGGCCTGGGCGCAGGGCCTCTGCGGGCCGGTCCTGACGAGTGGGGCCTGGCCAAGACCGATCCCAAGGCGCGGATGAACACTACGGTCGCTTGCGTGGCCACCGACGTCGCCCTGACCCCGGTCCAGGCCCGGCGGGTGGCGATCATGGCCCAGGACGGCCTGGCGCGCGCGATAAGGCCCGTGCACGCCCCCTTCGACGGGGACGTCGTCTTCGCGCTCTCCACCGCCCAGCGCCCGATGGGGGAGGCGCCGGACTTCACCGTGACCCGAATCGGCGCCCTGGCCGCCGACGTCCTAGCCCGCGCGGTGGCTCGGGCGGTCTACGAGGCCAGGGCCTGGCCCGGCGTGACCGCCTGGCGCGACCTGACTTTGTAGTCCCCAGGGCGCAGCTCGCCGGCCTTGTCGACGCCGGAACCTCATTCGCCGAATTGCGGAAGCTTTGCTCTAAGCGTAGGGTAGAAATACCCGCGTTATCGGAGTGTGCTTCCCAAGGAGACGAACTCATGCGTTGGGCCAGGGTTGCGGCGGTCGCCGCCGGGGCTGGGCTGATGGCCGGCGGCGCGCAGGCGCAGACCAAGCAACAGGTGACCGGACCTGTCGCGACCTATTGGATGAGCGCCCAGACCGCGACGGGCTTTGGCGGTCTTGCGGGCGGCGGACGGCCGTCCATCGGCTCCATCATGGGCGCGGCCATGGGCGGGGGCTCGAACGTCTCCAAGTCCCTGACCCTGCAACTCGGCTCCTCGCGCAAGCCGACGGGCGCGCCGGTGGCCGAGCACCTGCCGCCCTCCGGCCTGCGGGCCGGGCAGAGCCTGCCGCTGCTGACTCCGACGAGCGCCCCGCCGGCGCCGGACCATGATCCGGGCCAGATGCCCAACGACTATCGGCCCAAGGGCAAGATGCTGATCTTCTGGGGCTGCGGCGACCACGCCAAGGCCGGCCAGCCGATCGTCATCGACTTCGCCAAGATGGCGGCCGGTCAGGTCCCGCCCGGAATGCAGGCCCTGGCCGCGCAGTTCGGCGCGGCGATGCAGCCGCCGTCTCCGGGACGCAACACCACCTATGGCGAATGGCCGAACGAGCGGACGCGGACGTCGGTCCCCGCCGCCGGCTCGCTGGTGGGCGACCACCTCATCCGCGGCAACTACAGCCCGGACATCAAGTTCGCGCTCAATGCGTCGGAGGACTTCCTTGCTCCGCTGAACCTGACCCAGAACGCGATCGGTCCAACGGGTTCGGGCCAGCTCGCCTGGAACGCCATACCCAATGCGCGCGGTTACCTGGCCACCGGTGTGGGCGCGGGCGAAGACGAGACGATGGTCCTCTGGACCTCCAGCGAGGTCCAGGCCTCGGCCTTCGCCTTGCCGGACTATCTCAGCAACGCGGACCTGACCCGGCTGGTGGCGAACCGGGCGCTCATGTCGCCCGGCACGACCGCCTGCACGATCCCGCAGGAGGCCGTCAGGGCGGCGCCCAACCTGATGGTCCAGCTAGCGGCCTACGGCGGCGAGACCAACGTCTCCTATCCGCCGCGCCCGACGGACCCGAAGACGCCGTGGAACATCGATTGGACCCTGAAGGTCCGCTACAAGTCCCAGACTGGGGCCATGCTCGGCATGGAGATGCCCGGCATGGGCGGCGACGAGGATGTCGCGGGCGGCCGTCAGGGCGCTCCTGGCCGAGAGCAACCCAAGCCCCCGATGGGGATTCCGGGCGTCGGCGGAGCGATCCTGAAGGGCCTCGGCGGCCGTCTTCCGGGGCTCTAGAAAAAAAGTTGGGTTCAGGACGAATTTTTCTTCGAACCCCGCTTGCCAACCGCAAGGGCTCCGCATAGGTTCCGCGCCCTCGCCGTAAGGCAAAGCGCGCCCGTAGCTCAGCTGGATAGAGCATCAGACTACGAATCTGAGGGTCGGACGTTCGAATCGTTCCGGGCGCGCCATTTACTTCATCTCCTTGTAAATCAATGATTTGCATGGATGGGGACGAGTGGTCCCCATCGGGTCTTGGGCCGTGCTGACCCTTGCTGTCGCGCGCGTCGGCGAGGTCGTGAGCAGGCGTTTCTGAGCCTCTGCGCCGAACTTCGCACCCTCCTGATGGTTAGGTAATGCCGAGGGTGTCTTGGCTTGCCGCCACTTCTGCGGGCATTCTTCGATATCCCTTCTGCGACCCGGGGGACGCGGACTGCAAAAGTGTCGCGAGCCTTATGCGGAGAAAGCGCCATGCGGGACCTGCGCGAGCGGCTGGAGCTGCAGCCGCATGATCTGAGGCGGCGACTCGACCCGGCTACCCTTCCATTCCAGACGACGGCCGAGGTGCCGCCGATCAAGACGACGATCGGCCAGCCTCGCGCGGCCGAGGCGATCGCCTTCGCGCTCGAGGTGGACGCAAAGGGCTTCCATCTCTACGCCGCCGGTTCCCCCGGCGCCGGACGTGAGAGCACGGTGCTCGCGGCCGTGCGCGCCTTCGCCGAGGCGCGGCCGACGCCGCCGGACTGGGTCCACGTCTACAACTTCGCCGAAGCGGACTGCCCGCGCGCCTTTTCGATGCCGGCCGGGGAGGGGCGTGGGCTGGTCAAGGCGATGACGTCGTTCGTGGAGGCGGCGCAGCGGGAGATCTTCCGCGCCTTCGAGGGCGAGGATTACGCTCGGCGGCGAGAGCAGTCCCTGGCCGCCGTGAACGCCCGGCGCGCCGAATTGTTGGCGGCCCTGCGCGCCTTCGCGCAGGAACGGGAGTTCTCTCTGGAGATGACGCCGAGCGGCGTCGCCACGATTCCGCTGCGGAACGGCGAGCCGATGCCGCAGGAGGTGTTCGACCAGTTGACCCCGGAGGTCAGGGCGCAACTCGAGCAGCGGGGCGCGCAGGTCCAGGCCGAGGTCGGCGCCTATAGGCGCGGGATGCGGCAGATCGACAAGGAGGCCCAACAGCGCATCACGGCGCTCGATCAGGAGGTGGCGCTGGCCGCCGCGAGCCCGCTTATCGCGGAGTTGCGCGAGCAGTACGGCGACCAGCCGAATGTCCTTCTCTTCCTCGAGCAGATCCAAGGCGATCTGCCGGAACATCTGGAGGACTTCCTGATGGCGGCCGAGGCGAGGCAGGCCAAGCACGTGGACGACGCGGCCGAGGCGCGGCGGCATCGGGAGCGCTTGGCGCGCTACGAGGTCAACCTGCTGATCGACAACAGCGCGATCACCGGCGCGCCGGTGGTCCTTGAGAGGAACCCCACCTACTACAACCTGATCGGCCGACTGGAGTACCGGCCGGTGATGGGGACGATGGTGACGGACTTCCGGCAGATCAAGCCGGGCGCGCTGCACCGCGCCAACGGCGGCTTCCTCATCCTCCACGCCCTTGACGTCATGCGTAACCCTTTTGCCTGGGAGGGACTGAAGCGCGCCCTCATGTCCGGCGAGATGGTGATCGAAAATCCGGGCGAGCAGGGCGCGTCGCTGCCGACCACCCGGCCGCGTCCGGAGCCGATTCCGCTCGACGTGAAGGTGATCCTGATCGGGCCGGCCGGGCTCTACAAAACCCTTCACCAGATCGATGTCGAATTCCCGGAGCTGTTCGGGGTGAAGGCGGAATTCGCGCCGGACATGGACTGGAACGAGGAGAACCTCGCCAGCTATTCGGCCTTCCTGAGCCTGGTGGTTCAGGATCGCGGGCTGCTCCACTTCGACCGCTCGGCCGTCGCCCGGATCGTGGAGCACGGAGCGCGCTTGCGTGACCATCAGCGGAAGCTGACCACCCGGTTCCTCGACATCGCCAGGCTGGCCGTCGAGGCCAGCCACTGGGCCGGCAAGGCGGGGCGCGAATACGTATTGGCGGACGATGTCGACGCAGCCATCGCCAAACAGGAGCGGCGGCGCAACCTGGCCGAGGAGCAGACGCGCGAGGTGATCGCCGACGGAACGGTGATGATCGACACCGAAGGCGCAAGGGTGGCGGAGATAAACGGGGTCTCGGTGCTCAATGTCGGCGACTACAGCTTCGGCCAGCCTTCGCGGGTGACCGCTCGGGTTTCGGTGGGGCGGGGCGCGGTGCAGAGCATCGAGCGAGAGATCGCGCTCTCCGGCCCGATCCATTCGAAGGGCTTCATGATCCTGACCGGCTATCTGCAAGCGCAATATGCTCAGGACTGGCCGCTCTCGCTGGCGGCGACGATCACCTTCGAGCAGTCCTATGGCGGGATAGACGGGGACTCGGCGTCGACCACAGAGCTCTACGCCCTGCTGTCGGCCCTCTCGGGACTGCCGCTGAACCAGGGCATCGCCGTGACCGGCGCGGTGAACCAGCACGGACAGGTGCAGGCGGTGGGGGGCGTGACCCGCAAGATCGAAGGCTTCTACGACGTCTGCCGCGAGCGAGGGCTGACCGGCGGGCAGGGGGTGATCGTGCCGACGGCGAACGTCAAGAACCTGATGCTCAAGGAAGAGGTCGTGGAGGCGGTGGGGGCCGGGCGCTTCCACGTCTGGGCGACCAGTCACGTCGATGAGGGCATCGAGTTGCTGATGGATCGGCCGGCCGGCCAGCCGGCTGCGGAGGGAAGCTTTCCGGAAGGGACGGTGCATCGGCTCGTCCAGGACCGGCTGCGCCACTATGCCGAACGCATGCGCGCGTTCGGCCCCGCCTGGCCCGGCGGTGCGGATTTCGGGAACGACGGACAACCGCAACTCACCTGATGCGGCGGCCAGGTCTCGGCGGCGGAGATGCGGATGCGAGGCTTAGGAGGCGGTCACGACTGATCTTCTGATCGTTCTTGCGCTTCTTGGCGCGGCCATCGTGATGTTCGCGATCAACAGGCCGCGCCTGGATGCGATCGCCCTGATCATGCTGGTGGCGCTGCCCTTCACCGGCGTCCTCACCATGGGGGAAGCTCTGGCCGGTTTCGGCGATTCCAACATCGTCCTCATCGCCGCCCTGTTCGTGCTTGGCGAGGGGTTGGTCCGCACCGGCGTCGCCCAGCGGATGGGCGACTGGCTGATCGCCAGGGCGGGCAGGAGCGAGCTGCGCCTGATGGTGCTGTTGATGGTGGTCGTGGCCGCGCTCGGGGCGACCATGAGTTCGACGGCCGTTACGGCGATCTTCATCCCGGTGGCGCTGCGCATCTCGCAGAGCACCGGCATCGGTCCGGGCCGGTTAATGATGCCGCTCAGCGTGGCCGCGTTGATCAGCGGAATGATGACCCTGGTGGCCACCGCGCCAAACCTGATCGTGAACGGCGAGCTCGAGCGCAATGGCTTGGAAGGCTTCGGCTTCTTCGGCTTCACGCCGTTCGGCGCGCCGGTCCTGCTGCTCGGCGTCGCCTATATGAGCATCGCGCGGCGCTGGCTTCCGGACGCCGCCACGCCGGGGTCAAGTTCGAGCCGCTCGAGCCTTTCGGCCTGGATCGACGAGTACAGCCTGGCCGATCGCGAGCACAGGCTGCGGGTGGCCGCGCAGTCGCCCTTGGCGGGCGGGACCCTGGAAGCGTTCGACCTCAGCGGATGGCCCGGCGCCAATGTCGTTGCCGTCGAGCGAGGTCGCAGGCGGGCTCGTGAGGTCATGCAGCCATCGGCGAGGATGCGCCTGCAGGCCGGCGACGTCATGCTCATGGACTATGCCGGGGCGAATTCGGACATTCGGTCCATCTGTGAGCGCTTCGGGCTCGAAGCAGCGCCGTTGCGTGGGATCGATTTCGCCGACCGCTCGCAGGAGATCGGCCTCGCCGAAGTCATCGTCGCGGCGTCGTCCGATCTGGCTGGCCATACGATCGCCGGTGAGGAGTTCACCGCGCGGTTCAACTTGACCGCGATCGGCCTGCGTCGCGGTGTGGTCGCTTACGGCCGCGAATTTCTGCATGAGCCGCTGGCGGTGGGCGACACCTTGCTCCTGATCGGGCCTTGGCGAGAGCTCGACAAGCTTCGATCGGACGGTAGTCCGCTGGTCATCCTCAGCATGGCGGTCGAACGCGCCGAGGAACTGCCGAGGCCGGAAAAGGCGGTCCATGCCCTGGCTTGCCTCGCCTTGGTCGTCGGCTTGATGGTCAGCGGCCTCATTCCCAACGTCCAGGCGGCGCTCATCGGTTGCCTGCTGATGGGGGCGCTGCGCTGCATCGACTTCCGGGGCGCCTATCGCGCCATAGACTGGAAGACGATCGTGCTGATCGTCGGCATGTTGCCGTTCTCCATCGCGCTCGAGCGCACCGGCGGAGTGGAGCTCGCCGCGAGCGGCCTGCGGGCCCTCACGGTCGGCGCAGGCCCCCATGTTGTGCTGGGAACGCTATTTGCGATCACCGCCTTGCTCGGGATGTTCATCTCGAACACGGCGACGGCCGTGCTGATGGCGCCGGTGGCGCTCGCGACCGCACGGGAGATGGGCGCTTCGCCTTATCCGTTTGCGATGATCGTGGCGCTGGCGGCCTCGACCGCGTTCATGACTCCGGTATCCTCTCCAGTGAACACGCTCGTGGTCGCGCCCGGACACTACACCTTCGGCGACTTCGTCCGGATCGGCGTGCCGTTCTCACTGATTGTCCTGATTGTCAGCGTGCTGCTGGTGCCGTGGCTGCTGCCGCTGTGAGCGTTTCGGAGGGGACGACATGATGACACCACCGGACCAGGCTGCCGACTCTGTCGTCACCGGCTCTCGCGATGGCCGGGCGCCGTGGTTGCCATTGGTCGTCATCGTCCTGGCCCAACTTCAGATGGCCATCAACATCAGCGCCTTGCCCGTTTCGCTGGGGCCGCTCTCCGAGGATCTGGGCGCGCCGGCCACCGCTGCGGCGACCGCGCTGCTCCTCTATTCGATGTTCGTGGCCGCCTTCGTCATGCTTGGCGCGAAGATCGGCAAGCTCATCGGCGAGCGTCTCGTCATGCAGGTCAGCCTCGTCATACACGCCCTGGCGATGGCCATGATGGCGACGGCGACCAATGCCGGCGCCATGAATATCGCCCAGTCGATCGCGGGAGCCGCCGCCGCCGCGGCCGTCCCGACCCTGGTGGTGCTGATCGCAGCGAACTATCGCGGACGACAGCAGAAGACGGCGCTGGGCGTACTCGCCGGCATCCCCGCGGTCGCCAGCGCGGTCACCTTCCTCATCGCCGGATTCCTCGCCACAACGCTGAGCTGGCGCTACTCGTACTGGCTGATCGTGGCCCTGGCGGTCGCGGTCCTGATCCTGAGCTTTCGTCTGGCGCCGATCCCGCGCCAGCCAGGCACGCGGGTCGACCTGTTCGGGGTCGTCCTCTCGGCGGCCGCGGTGGCGCTGATCCTGCTCGGCTTCAACAACCTCCAGACCTGGGGGCTCCTGGTCGCCGACAGCGCCGCACCGTTCTCGCTGCTCGGACTGTCGCCGGCGCCGATCCTCATTCTTCTGGGCGTGTTGCTGGGCCAGGCGTTCTTCGCGTGGTCGAACAGGCGCGTCGCAGCGGGCGGGGAGCCCCTGCTTGCGGTGGAGGTCCTGGACAGCCGAGAAGAGAGGAACGCCGTAGTCGCCTTCCTGGCCGCGGGCAGCCTCGGTCTCGCGGTCGGATTTCTGATCCCGCTCTATGTGCAGATCATCCAGGGCCGCACGCCGCTGTTCTCCGCGGTGGCCATCTTGCCCTACACAGCCGCCATCGCGGTGGCGGGTGTTCTCTCGGTGCGCCTATACGACCGCTTCGCGCCACGCATTCTCGGGGTCGCCTCGTTCCTTCTGATCGCAATCGGCCTGGTCGTGGTCGCCTTCACGGTCGGGGACGACTGGAGCACCGTGACAGTCATTATGGGGCTGATCCTCGTCGGCGTCGGCGAGGGGACGCTCCTGACCCTGCTCTTCAATGTGCTCGTGTCGGCCTCGCCCAAGCGCTTCGCCGGCGACGTGGCCGCTTTGCGCGGCGTGGCGAACAACGTCTCGAACGCACTGGGCGCCGCGTTCGCCAGCGTGGTGGCGGTCGGTCTGCTGAGCGTGTTTCTCGCCTCGGCCTTCGACCAGTCCGGATTGCCGCCCGAGCTCAGCCATCGCGTACTGTTCGACGAGGTCGACTTCGTAACCAATGAGGAACTGAGGGGCGTCCTCGGCGCGACCTCAGGAACGCGGGATCAGGTGGCGACGGCGATCGCGATCAATGAAGACGCCCGACTCCGCGCCCTGCGCGGAGCGTTCCTGGTCGTGGCGGGCATCTCGCTGTTGTCGATCTTCCCGGCCGCCAGATTGCCGAAATACCGGCCGGACGAGTTGTCGGCGGCGGACATGATGGGCGACGAGGAGACCTGAGCGGCGAGGCGCCGGCGGGAGGCCCGCGCCTCACTGGCTTCAGGCCACGGCGGCGCTCTTGGTGGCGGGCTGGCCGGCCGCCTTGGGCGCGCTTGCAAGATAGGCGCGCAGGGCCGCAGCCAGATCGGCCAGCAGGGCCTCGAACTTCGTCTCGTCGGCTTCGAGCAAGGTGAAGCGGAAGCCCTGCAGGTCGGAGTTGAAGCCCGTTGAGAGCGGCACCACGCAGATGCCGGTGGCCGCCAGCAGGTGCAGCACGAAGCGCTGGTCGAGGGCGGCGCTGAGGTGCGGCGAGATGATCGCTTCAGCACTCGCCGAGGTGGGCAACGACTGATCCATCCCCAGGACGCCATGGCGGAAGACGGCGGTCATGTAGAAGGCGCCGCGAGCCGGATGGATGGTGATCTCCGGGATGTCCGATAGCGCCGCGACGGCGCGCTTGGCGCGGCGGTCGTAGGCGGCTACGCGCTGGGCCAGGTAAGGGTAGTAGCGCGCGTCGCCCATGACCCGCGGCAGGACGCGCTGGGGCAGGGTGGTGGCGCAGACCTCGAGCATCTTGGTTTCGAGCAGCGAGCGCGCGAAGCGGTCGAAGTCGGTGTCCTTGTCGCGGTTGTAGATCTCGATCCAGCCGCAGCGCGCGCCCGGCCAGGGGAACTCCTTGGAGATCCCGCGCATGGCGATGGCCGGGACCTCGCCGATCACCGAGGCCAGCTTGCGCATCTCCGAAACGTCGTAGGCGAGGTTCGAATAGATCTCGTCGGAAATCAGGAAGAGGTTGTAGCGGCGGGCGATATCGACGATCGCGGCAAGGGTTTCCTGCGGATAGACGAAGCCCGTCGGGTTGTCGGGATTGATGATCAGGATGGCGGCGATGTGCGGGTTGGCAGCGACCTTGGATTCCAGGTCGGCAAGGTCGGGCCGCCAGCCGTTCTCCGGATCGAGGCGGTAGGTGATGTGCGGCGCGCCGGCGTGGGCGGCCTCCGCCGAGGAGTGGGTCGGATAGGCCGGGTTGGGGCCGATCACCCGGGCCGTCGGATGCAGCGCGCCGTAGATGGTCGAAATGGCGTCGCCCAGCCCGTTGAAGAACAGGAGGTCGTCGGGCGTGATCTGGATCCCGCCTTCGAGGTTCCGTTCGTGGGCGATGTAGGCGCGGGTCTCGTCCAGGCCCTTGGTCGGGGAGTAGGCGAAGCTCAGGTCCTCCTGCGCAGCCTTGCCGACGATTTCCTTGATCCAGCCGGGCGCGCTCTCGCCCTTGGCGACCGGGTCGCCGATGTTTTCCCAACGGATCGGCTGGCCTGCAGCCTCGATAGCTCGCGCGACCTCTACGATCTGGCGGATTTCGTAGCGGAGATTATCGGCTCCGGGATGGACGATGGAGGTACGCAAGGCAGTGGGTTCCGGTCAGGGCGCAACCAGTGAGCGCCAACGCTTGATGTTCCCACAGGATCGTGAACGCAAGCTTTGCTGACGGCGCCTGCGGCGCTCTGGCCCGTTTTCCGACCAGTCCTGGCCAAACAAGCTTGACAGTACAGGCGTGTTCTCGTTTTGTTTTGCGCATCAACTCTAGGGGCGCTTATGGGTCTGCTGGATTTGTTCGGAGGCGGGCGCAAGCGCTTCGCCAAGCAGGTTTTCGAAGGGGTTCGCGGCCAAGGCTGGCCGCATCCGCTCGACTATGACGAGAAGCGCTTCCGGTTCGACTTGGGCATCTTAGGGGGCGTGGACCTCGAGCCTCTCTTCCAGCACTGGTCGGACGCGCGCGGCGCCGCGCGCCAGACTGCGATCGACCACGCCGTGTCCTTCGTGCTCGAGGCGGGCGCTGATCCGAGCTGGGAGGCCTGCAAGGATTTGTTGGTTCCGCTCGTGCGGGCGGCCGCGCCTGCCCAGTTGGCGGCGTGCTACGAACCCTCGAAGGCGGGGGCTTGGCGGCCGCTGACCGAGCACTTGGTGATCCGTGTCGGTATCGACCGTCCCCACAGCTTGGCCGGCGTCGAGCCGGACCGTCTCGCAGACTGGGGGCGCTCCTTTCCGGAGGTGCTGGAGGCGGCGCTGGCGAACCTGCGCCAACGCGAGCCGTTGGCCTTCGAGCGGGACGAGGACGGCTTCTACGTTTCGGCGGGAACGGACTACAACGACGTCAGCAGGATGCTAGTCCCGGAGACTTTCAATGGGCTGGACTTGCGCGGCGCGCCCGTGGCGATCGCGGTGACCCGGGATATGCTCTTGGTCGCAGGCGCGGATGATCCCGATGCGCTGGAGGCCATGGCCGCCGCCGCGCGGGGCGTTCTCCAACGGCATGGCCCCGCGGTTTCGGCCGTCCCGCTGATCCTGGTCGACGGCGAGTGGAAAGCCTTCGAGGACACCACCGGCAGCGCCAGCCTGCAGGTGTTGGCGGCGTTGCGGAAGGCGGAAATCCACGAACAGGAGCAGCCTCTGGTCGCCGAGCGCCTGGCGCGGGAAGGGCGGCCGACCGCCGTGGCCAATCTGACGCTCCTGCCCGAAGGCGATACGCTCTCCAGCATCGCGCTCTGGACCGAACCGAATAGCCTGATCCCCAGGGCCGACTATGTGGTGATCCGGACGGGTTCCAGCGAAACGCTCGCGCGGGCTTGGGGCGATGTCGAGCAGGCTATCGGCGTCCTGCCGCGCGAACCGAACACCGTTGCGGCGTTTCACGTCGCCGGCGGCTGGCCGGAGGGAGATGCGCTTGATCGCCTCGCGGCGTCACCCACTCCCGCTTGGGCCGAGGGACGTGGCGTGGGCGTGGCCAACGGCCGGCTGACGCTGTTTGGCTAGGCGAGGAAGCCGGCTTCGGCGAAGTCCAGCATGCGCTTGAGCAGCGCGTCGGTGTCGCCTTCGCGGGTCAGGCCGTCGGACAGCACGTGCAGGCGGTCGAACTCGGCGAAGCGGTTGTTGTGGGTCATGCCCAGGCAGAAATGCAGCCGCCAGTAGACCGTCTCCGGCGGCAGGTCGGGCCGCGCCTTGATCAGGGCGTCGGCGAAGCGGGCGAGGTGGCTGACATCCTTGGCCAGCGCCTCGCGCATCTCCTCGGTGCCCTCGCTGCGTGAGCGGATGATGAACTGGACCGAGATGCGGCGGTCGCTGTTGGCCGCGCCCCAGCGCAGCGGCGGGGCGAACAGGGCCTCAAGGATCTCGCGGACCGGCGGGGCGCCCTGGTGGCGGTCGTTCGCCTCGTGCAGCATCCGCGCCCGCTCGCGGTTCAGCTCCGCGGTCCGGCGCCGGAAGATTTCGAACAGCAGGGCGTCCTTGGAGCCGAAGTGATAGTTCACCGAGGCTAGGTTCACGCCCGCGTCCGCGGTGATGTCTCGGACGGAGACGTTCTGGAAGCCGTGCAGGGCGAACAGCCGCTCGGCTGCGGCGAAGACCGCAGCCTTGGTCGCGGCCTCGTTGCTTTCTGCTGCGTCGTTGGCCTCGGCGGCGTCCACGGGCGAATCTCTCAACTGTCACATCAGCTTAGCAGGTGTGACAAAATCGGCGAGGCGGCGCTTAACGCGCCAGTTCGCGCATCGCCTTTTCAAGTCCCTCAAGGGTCAGCGGGAACATCCGGTCGTTCACCAGTTGCTTCATGACCTCGATGGAGGGCGTGTAGTCCCAGTGGCGTTCGGCGGTCGGGTTCAGCCAGACCACGTGCTCGTAGATCTGGGCCACGCGGTCCATCCAGATGGCGCCGGCTTCCTCGTTCCAGTGCTCCACCGAGCCGCCCGGATAGGTGATTTCGTAGGGGCTCATCGTGGCGTCGCCGACGAAGATCACTTTGTAGTCGCTGGAGAACTTATGGAGTATGTCCCAGGTGTTCAGCTTTTCGGCGTGACGCCGGCGGTTGTCCTTCCACACGCTCTCATAGAGGCAGTTGTGGAAGTAGTAGAACTCCATGTTCTTGAATTCGGACCGCGCGGCCGAGAATAGCTCCTCGCAGACCTTGATGTGGCTGTCCATCGAGCCGCCAATGTCGAAGAAGATCAGGACGCTGATCTTGTTGCGGCGCTCGGGGCGGAGTTGGATGTCGAGATAGCCCTTCTCGGCGGTGCCGCGGATCGTGCCGGGCATGTCCAGCTCCTCGGCGGCCCCGTCACGCACCCATTTGCGCAGGCGGCGCAAGGCGACCTTGATGTTGCGGGTGCCGAGTTCGACGCTGTCGTCGAGGTTCTTGTACTCGCGCTTGTCCCAGACCTTGATGGCCTTGCCGTGCCGGCCCTTGTCCTGGCCGATCCGGATGCCTTCGGGGTGATAGCCGTTGGCGCCGAACGGCGAGGTGCCGCCGGTGCCGATCATCTTGTTGCCGCCTTCGTGGCGCTCCTTCTGCTCCTTCATGCGCTCGGCAAGCGCTTCCATGAGCTTGTCGAAGCCGCCCATGGCCTCGATCTGCGCCTTTTCCTCCTCGGTGAGGAACTTCTCGGAGATCTTCTTGAGCCACTCGGAAGGGATGTCCGCGGTCCCGACGCCCTCGACCTTCTCCAGGCCCTTGAATACGTGGCTGAACACCTGGTCGAACTTGTCGAGGTTCTTCTCGTCCTTCACCAGGGCCGAGCGCGACAGATAGTAGAAATCCTCCACCTTCCGTTCGATCACCACCTTGTCGAGCGCCTCCATCAGCATGAGGTACTCTTTCAGTGTCACCGGCACCTTGGCTTCGCGCAGCTCGGTGAAAAAGCGCATGAACATGGCGGGGATTCCCACGGTGACGAACAGACGTTTGACACCGAAAGATGGTCCCCGCGACCGCCGTTGTCCAGATGGCGTTCGGTACGCGGAGCTCAGGGCGGTCTTTTTAGTGGGCGTGCCGCCGGCGCCAGTTCAGCGTGTGGGCGCAGGCCAGCACCAGGCTGCCGGCCACGGTGATCGGCGTTTCAAGCTCCGCCGACGGCCAATGGAACGCGCCGAGGGTCAGCATCGAGAGGCCAAGGGCCGACAGTCCGATGATCGCCAGGCCCTTGCCCCTGCGCCACAGGGCGAAGATCGAGAGCGGCGCGGCCATGCCGATGACCACCGCGTGAACCCACTCGGCCTCCGCCCAGGTCGCCAGGAGGGGGGAGAAGGCGGCGACGAGGGGGAGGGCCAGGCAGTGAGCCAGGCAGAGACCGGACAGGCCAACGGCCGAGGCGTCCAGCAGGGAGCTTGGGGCAGGTTTCAAAAATCCCTCCGGGAGCGCCAGGAGCCGCCTGCGTGCGCTGCGGCTTGAGGGACGTAATATTATAACGTTGCGGTGGCAAGCCCGAGGTTGCGAATTTCGTCTCGGTCGCCGGCCCAAGCCTAGGCTGTCGTTTCCTTGAGCTTGCGCCAGACGGTCATCCGCGAAACCCCCAGGCGTCGGGCGATCTCCACCGGTCCCACGCCGGCGGCCTGAAGCGCCCGAATGTCCTCTGCGGGGGCGGTCTTGCGGCGGCGTGCGCTCCAGGCGGGCTCCAGGCTGGCCACCGCCTCCAACGCCGCCCGGAGCGCCCGGCCGCTTTCACCGATGCTGCTGACTTCAGCTTCGGTGACCAGCAGGCTCGCGCCACGCGCTTCGAGCCGGTCGATCATGTCCAGCAGTTCGCGCGCCGACGTCGCCAGGTGGCTGAGACGCGTCACCACGAGCTCGTCGCCCTCGGAGATAAAGTCCAGAATCGAAAGCAGCACCGACGAACCGTCCGATGTCGGATCGGTCGGCTCCTCGGCGCGAACAACGTGACACCCCAGGGATTTCAGCGCCGCGGTGTCTTCCGCAGAACGCGTATCCTGAAGGCGCACATAACCAATTCTCAGCATCCCACCCGCCGCCCGTACAGCTCGTCGATGATTGCGCGGAACCTCGCAAATGTGTGACGCAGCGTCAAAGTCTAGGTCGTTAAATCGCGGCAATCTTCGCAGGAACCAGCGTTGGAGGCGCCGAAAATCACGCCAGGGTGGAATGGTTCTCCGCGACACGTCGCAAGATGAACTCGCGGTCGACCGTGCGACCAACCCGGAAGCCGTATTCCCCAACCTTGGAAAATCCCTCCCGGCCATAGAACCGCTGGGCGCCGAAATTCTCGGACCAGACGCCGATCCAGATGTCGCGCGGGCCTTCCCGCTCGAGCCAGGCCATGACCTCGGCGAACAATCGGCCGCCGACGCCGGCGCCCTGCCAGTCCTTGAGCAGATAGAAGCGCTTCAGCTCGCCGCAGGCCGGCGTCACCTCCGGGTGCGGAAGGTCGCACGGCCCGGCCAGGGCGTAGCCGATCGCTTCGCCGCCGGCCTCGACCAGCCAGAGCGCCTTGGCCGGATTGGCCAGGTCGGCTCCGGTCCGCTTCAGGCTGTAGGCGTCGGCGAGAAAGGCTTCCAGGTCCTCGGGCGCATAGAGGTGGGCGAAGGTGTCGCTGAAGGTGCGGGCGCCAAGTTCCGCCAGGACGGCGGCGTCGGACGGACCTGCTCTGCGTATTACGGGCTGCTGCATTCGATATTCGGCGTTTGGCGAGTTAGGCTCTGATTCTGATGGACGTCGCCCTCTACACTCATCCCGACATGTTGGGCCACCGGCCGGGCGACTGGCATCCGGAGCGGCCGGAGCGTTTGGCCGCCGTCCTGGGCTCGCTGGAGGACAGCGACCTCTGGCTGGATCGGCGGGTGGCCCCGCTGATCGACCCTGCCGAGCTGCAGCTTGCGCATCGCGAGGCCTATGTCCGATCGATCATCGCCAGCGCGCCGACGCAGGACGTGCTGCGGCTCGACGACGACACCTACATGTCCCCTGGCAGCCTGACGGCGGCCTATCGGGCGGCCGGCGCAGTGGTCCAGGCGGTGCGGGACGTGGCCTCGGGCGAACAGAATCGGGCGTTCTGCGCGGTCAGGCCTCCGGGGCATCACGCCGAGCCGGCCTTGCCCATGGGATTCTGCATCTTCTCGAACGTGGCGATCGCCGCTAGAGCGGCTCAGCTCTCCGGCATCGAACGAGTGGCTGTCGTCGACTTCGACGTTCACCACGGCAATGGAACTCAGGCGGCCGTCGGCGGGCAGGAAGGCCTGTTCTTCGCCTCCGTGCAGCAGTGGCCGCTCTGGCCGGGCAGCGGCCATCCCTCGGAAAAGGCGCCCTCCAACGTCCGCAACGCCATCGTGCCGCCCGGTGCGTCGCGGGAAGCCTGGCGCGAGCAGTTCGAAGGCCTGATGGACCATGTAGACGTGTTCGGGCCCGACCTTATTCTGGTTTCCGCAGGTTTCGACGCCCATGTCCGCGACCCCATCGGAGACTCCACGCAGAACCTGGAGGCCGAGGACTTCGCCTGGGCGACCCGCGCGATCATGAGTGTCGCGCGTCTCCATTCGCGGGGCCGGGTTGTTTCCTCGCTTGAGGGGGGGTACGACCTTGAGGCTCTAGGCCGTTCGGCGCTCGCGCATGTTCGGGCTCTCTCAGAAGGGTAGGGGCGAGGCCCGGGTTGCGCGAATCCCGACCTGTGAATGACATGGCCGACGCATTGACCGCCGACCTTCCGCAATCGACCGCCACGCGCCCCGGGGCGATCGTTTTGGCGCGCCATGGCGAACCTGACATCCACCGCAAGGTAATGCTGAGCGCCCATGGCTATCGCGATTACTGGAGCCGCTACGAGCTGCTGGGCATCCGGCCTGGCCAGACGCCGCCGCCGGCCCTGATCGCGCAGACCGCGCGGGCCGGTGTGATCATCTCCTCGGTCCGCAATCGCTCGATCGAAAGCGCTCTGGCGCTCGCTGCGGGCCGCGAATTTTCCCGCACGCCGCTGTTCGTCGAGGCGCCCCTGCCGCCGCCGAACTGGCCGGGCTTCGTGAAGATGTCTCCCAAGCTCTGGGGCTTCATCGCCCGGGTCTGGTGGTGGTTCTTCAATCACCACGAGGGCCAGGAGACCCGCCGGCAGGCCGAGGCCCGCGCCGACGAGGCCGCGCAGATGATCGTCGATCTTGCCGCAAGCGGTCAGGACGTGGTTGTGCTGGCGCACGGCTTCTTCAATTTTATGGTAGGCCGGGCGCTGAAGCGGCGCGGCTGGCGGCTGACGGCCAATCAGGGCTGGAAGTACTGGTCGACCCGCAGGTACGAGCGGTCCTGACGCTCTGGCGTTGCGGTCGCTCGCGCCCCTAGACTAACCTGTTCGCATATCAAGGATTTTCCAATGGCAGAAGCCGCCGACATCGACGCGCTCTCCTTCGAGCAGGCTCTGGCCGAGCTTGAACGGATCGTCGGGCAACTGGAGTCGGGTCAGGCGCCGCTGGAACAGTCGATCGAGCTCTATGAACGCGGGGCCCTGCTCAAGGCGCATTGCGAAAAGCGCCTGGAGGCGGCGCGGCTCCGCGTCGAGAAGATCGTGGTCGGCCCTGGCGGCCAGGCTGGCGTCGAACCGGCCGAGTTCAACTGATGGCCCTGGCGCAACGGGTGGCGCAGGCGGCCGATCTGGTCACGGTCGCGCTCGACGAACTGCTGCCGCGCGCCGAAGGCCCGGAGCAGCGGCTGACCGAGGCGATGCGATACGCGGCCCTCGGGCCGGGGAAGCGGCTGCGGACCTTTTTCGCCATCGAAACCGGCCGGATGTTCGAACTGGACGACCGTCCGGTGCTGCGGGCGGCCTGCGCCCTGGAATGCATCCAGGCCTACAGCCTGATCCACGACGACCTGCCTTGCATGGACGACGATAACATGCGCCGTGGCCGGCCGACCGTCCACAAGGCCTATGACGAGGCGACCGCCGTGCTGGCGGGTGACGCCCTCCAGACCGTCGCCTTCGAGATCCTGGCCCATCCGGACACCCACACCGACGGCGCCGTGCGCGCCGAGATGGTGCTGCGCCTGGCTCTGGCCTCGGGCGCCAAGGGCATGTGCGGCGGCCAGATGATCGACATGATGGGGGTGAAGGACGATCTCGGCACCGTCGCGCGGATGCAGCGCCTCAAGACTGGCGCCCTGATCGCGGTCTCCTTCGAGCTGCCGGTGATCATGGCCCATGCGAGCGAGGCCGAACGCCACGCCCTGATGGCCTTCGCCCAGGACATCGGGCTCGCCTACCAGATCGTCGACGACCTGCTCGATGCGGAAGGTGACGCCGCGGAGATGGGAAAGGGTGTCGGCAAGGACGCAGAAAAGGGAAAGGCGAACTACGTCACCCTGCTCGGCGCCGAGGCGGCCCGCGAACGACTGGCCCTTCTTTCGGAGCAGACCAAGGCCCATCTGGATCCTTTCGGCGCGCGAGCCGATTTCCTGCGGGCCAGTGTCGATTTCGTGCTAGATCGCCGAAGCTAAAGACAAGAACCGAACGATAATGCCGCCAGTCACGCCCCTGCTCGACAAGGTTTCGTATCCCCGCGACATGCGCGGTTTCAACCAAGCTGAGCTGCGACAACTCGCCGACGAGCTGCGCGAGGAGATGATCGACGTCGTCTCTCAGACCGGAGGCCACTTCGGGGCTGGCCTGGGCGTGGTCGAACTCACGGTGGCGCTTCACCACGTCTATGAGACGCCTGAAGACATCCTGATCTGGGACGTCGGCCACCAGACCTATCCGCACAAGATCCTGACCGGGCGGCGCGACCGCATCCGCACCCTGCGCCAGGGCGGCGGGCTCTCGGGCTTCACCAAGCGCAGCGAGAGCGAATACGACCCCTTCGGCGCGGCCCATGCGGCCACCTCGATCTCGGCCGCACTCGGCTTCGCCGCCGCGCGCGACCAGGCCGGCAAGGACAACCGCGTGGTCGCGGTGATCGGCGACGGCTCGATGAGCGCCGGCATGGCCTATGAGGCGATGAACAACGCCTGCGAGACGACCGGCCAGCTCACCGTCATCCTCAACGACAACGACATGTCCATCGCCCCGCCGGTCGGGGGGATGAGCGCCTACATGGCCCGCCTGGTGTCCGGCGGCGGCTACCAGTCGCTGCGCAACCTCGGCAAGTCGGTCGCCAAGGTGTTTCCCAAGCCGCTGCAGGAAGCCGCCCGCAAGGCGGAGGAATACGCCCGCGGCATGGTGACCGGTGGAACGCTCTTCGAAGAGCTCGGCTTCTACTATGTCGGCCCCATCGACGGGCATGACCTGGACGCCCTGGTGCCGGTGTTGCGGAACGTTCGCGAGATCAAGGACAAGCCGGTCCTGGTCCACGTCGTGACCCAGAAGGGCAAGGGCTACGCTCCGGCCGAGAGCGCCGCCGACAAGCTGCACGCAGTCCAGAAGTTCGACGTTATCACCGGTCAGCAGGCCAAGAGCCAGCCGTCAGCGCCGACCTACACCAAGGTCTTCGCCCAGGAGTTGATCCGTCAGGCCGAGAAGGACGCCAAGATCGTCGCCATCACCGCGGCGATGGATTCCGGCACGGGCCTTGATCTCTTCGCCAAGCGCTTTCCCCAGCGGATGTACGACGTCGGCATCGCCGAGCAGCACGCCGTGACCTTCGCCGCGGGCCTGGCGGCCGATGGCATGAAGCCGTTCTGCACGATCTATTCGACCTTCCTGCAGCGCGGCTATGACCAGGTCGTCCACGACGTGGCGATTCAGGGCCTGCCGGTGCGTTTCGCCATGGACCGCGCCGGTCTGGTCGGCGCGGACGGCGCCACCCACGCGGGCTCCTTCGACATCGGCTTCATGGGCGCCTTGCCGGGCATGGTGCTGATGGCCGCGTCCGACGAGGCCGAGTTGGTCCGGATGGTCGCGACGGCGGCGGCGATCGACGACCGTCCTTCCGCTTTCCGCTATCCGCGCGGCGAGGGCCTGGGTGTGGAGATTCCCGACCCGGCGCAGCCGCTTGAGATCGGCAAGGGCCGCATCGTTCGCGAAGGTTCGGCGGTCGCCATCCTCTCCTTCGGCACCCGCCTGTCGCACAGCCTCAAGGCGGCGGACATGCTGGCGGCCCGCGGCCTTTCGACCACCGTCGCCGACGCCCGTTTCGCCAAACCCCTGGACGTCGAGCTGCTGCTGCGCCTGGCGCGCGAGCACGAGGCCCTGATCACCGTCGAGGAGGGCGCCATCGGCGGCTTCGGCGCCTTCGTGCTGCAGGAACTGGCGGCCCACGGGGCGCTGGACCGCGGCCTTAAGGTGCGGACCCTGACCCTGCCGGACATCTTCCAGGACCAGGACAAGCCCGAGGCCATGTACGCCCAGGCGGGCCTCGATGCCGACGGCATCGTCGCCGGGGCCTTGGCGGCTCTGGGCGTGGACAACGTTTCGGCGGCCGGGCGGCGCGCCTAAACGCTCGGGCGCCTATTTGCAGGCGCCGAGGAACTTTCGGACCATCGACTTCTTCGCGGGCGGCGGCTCGATCGTCTGGCCCGCGGCCGTGAGGCGCACGAGGCCGCTCTTGCGAAAGGCCTCGGTGAACGGCGCGCGGGTCGAGAATTCGGTGAACACCATTGTGCCGCCGCTGGGGTCGTGAGGCTCGGCGGCGCCGCGCAGGGTCACCGAGCCGCCCTCGGAGGCGAGGGAGATGCTGAGGGGCCAGGGCGCCCGAACCCCGGCGCGGTCGACCCAGGCGTTTCCGTCCTTCCGAACCCCCATCTTGCGGTCGACCACGGCGGCGACCCGCACCTGACCGGACTTGCGCTCGCACGAGAAGGCCAGCGGATGGTCGTCGGTCTCCGGCGTGCCGAAATGCAACCAGGCGTCGGCGTCCTTGGGCGTTTCGACGGCCCAGACTTGGGCTTCCTGAGCGTTGGCGGCGGTGGCGGAAAGGAGGAGCGCAAGCGCGACGGCGACGGACTTCATGCGCTCAAGCTATCACCGGCTCGTGGCAGGCTCTAGGCGGCGCGGCACTGGGCGAAGAAGTCGGTGACTGCGGCGCGCTCGGCGCGTCCAGCCGGCAACCGGGCGGCGCGCCCCTGCTCGACCACCGCCAGATCCCCGGTCCGCGCGAAGCTCAGCAGGGTCGGATCGGCCGCGGAGGCCTCGGCCTCGATGATCGCGCCCTCGCCCAGACCCGGCGCGGCGGCGCCTTCGAAACGGCTGGTCTGGCGGCGCGAGCGCAGTTCGATGGCGTTGGAGGCGCTGCTCGCCGGCGCCGTCAGCGATACGAAGACGCGGCCGGATCCCGGCTGGCAGCTCATCATCAGCACCACATTGTCGCTGGCGGGCTCCCCATAGGCGAGCTTGGCGCCTTCGCCCTCGGTATGGTGCAGCGACCAGGCCATGCCCCTGACGCCGCCGCCGTCGCCCTGGTGCGCGCAGGCGGCCAGCAGGCACGAAACGCAAAGTCCAAGCAGCGCTCGCAAGCGCATGACGGTGCTCCCTTCGCAGGGTGAACGCCGGCTGGTCCCAGATGATCCGTCAGAACGGCTGGAAGCGCTCCACCAGGGACTGGCCGGCCGGGACCTTCTGGACCCGGCTGATGTCGCCGCGGCCGCCATAGCTGATGCGCGCCTCGGCGATCTGGGTGTGCCTGATGGTGTTGGCCGACGAGATGTCTTCCGGCCGCACGATCCCGGCGACGGTGAGCTGGCGCAGCTCGGCGTTGGTGCGGACTTCCTGGGTGCCTTCGATCACCATGTTGCCGTTGGGCAGCACGTTGGTCACGACCGCGGCGATGGTCAGCGAGATCTTCTCGGACCGGGTGACCGCGCCCGCCCCCTGGTTCGTCGAGGTCGAGTTGGTGTTGATCATGTTGGCCGGGTCGTAGCCGCCGGGGAAAATCTTGCCGAGGCTGGACTCCAGCCCGAAGAAGTTGGGGACCCCCGCGCTCATTCCAGCCGTGCGGCTGCTGGTCGAGGCGTTGCGGGTCTGGGCGGAGTCGTCGATGTCGATCTGGACGGTCAGGATGTCGCCCACGCGGTTGGCCCGCTGGTCGATGAAGAAGGCCCGCGCGCCGGTCCGCCACAGCGAGTTGGCCGAGGCCGCCTGCGGGGCCGGATCGCGCGCCGAGACGAAGCCGGGCGGATCGCGCCCAACGAGGGCCGACGGATAGCCGACGGGCGCCAGTTCCGGGCCCTTCACGGCCTCGGAGACGGTGGAGCAGGCCGCCAGCGGGGCCAGGGCGATGAGGGCGAAGGTCGAGAGGCGCATGGGCGTTGGTCCCTAGCGAAGAGCGTACTGGGTGCGGGGGAGGGCCTTGATCTGGTCGGCGGCGGGGCCGACCACGGCCTGGCCAGGACCGCTGGCGACGGCCTGGATGATCTTCTTGGAGGCGATGTTCTGCACGGCGAAGCTCTCGCCGACGCTGGCCGAGGCCATGGCCTTGCCCTGCAGCGAAAGCGAGATGCCGCCGTCCTCGTAGACGACCGTGATCTGTTCGCCGGCCTTGATGACCTGCGGGGCGGCGACGTCCCGGGCCATGACCGCGGAGCCGGCGCGCAGCGGCCGGCGGGCCGCCAGGCCGATGACCGCCTCCGCGTCGCCCGGCGCATCGGCCGGGGCCGCAGCCGCCTTGGCCCAGATCACGTCCTGGGCCTGGACGATCTCGCCGGCGGCCAGGCTGCGGGCGTAGGTCAGCACCTCGACATTGCCGCGGGGCGCGCTCGCTGCGCCCCCTTCGGCGGCGGCGCGCACGATGATCCGGCGGTAGCCCTGGGCGTTCGACCAGTCGAGGCCGGCGTTGCGGGCGGCGGCCTGGACCGCGAAGGCGTCCAGCACCGCGCTGGCGCCCGGCCGCGCGGCCACCGCGACCTTGCCGGCCGCGCCTGCGCCGTCGAACAGATCGGCCAGGGTGATCAGGCCGTCGGCGTCCACCGGATCGAGCTTCAGTGTCACCGGCTGGCCCGCGGCCGCCGGCGTTGCGATCAGGGCCGCCAGGGCGATGACGAGGCGCTTCATGATCAGGTCCTCAGGTTGCTGGCGGTGCGCAGCATTTCGTCGGCCGAGGTGATGACCTTCGAGTTCATCTCGTAGGACCGCTGGGCGACGATCAGGGCGGTGATCTCGCTCACCGCATCGACGTTCGAGCTCTCGGTGTAGCCCTGGCTCAGGGTGCCGGCGCCGTCGATGCCCGGGACGACGACCGTCGGCTGGCCCGAGGCGGCGCTTTCCTTCAGCAGGTTGTCGCCGATCGCGTCGAGGCCCGCCTCGTTGACGAAGGTGGCCAGCTCCAGGTTGCCGATCACGTCCTGCTGGGTCTGGCCGGCGCGGATCGCCTGCACCTGGCCGTCCTTGGAGATGGTGACGTCGGTGGCGTCCTGCGGGATGGTGATCGCCGGCTCCAGCAGGTAGCCGTCCTCGGTCACCAACTGGCCCTGGTCGTTGGTCGAGAAGTTGCCCGCCCGGGTGTAGGCGATCTCGCCGGTCGGCAGCATCACCTGGAAGTAGCCGCGGCCGGAAATGGCCACGTCGTACTTGCCGCCGGTCGGCGTCAGGTTGCCCTGCTGGGTGATGCGGTAGACCGAGCCGGTCTTCACCCCGCCGCC
Organism: Phenylobacterium koreense; assembly: GCF_040545335.1. Lineage (NCBI taxonomy): Bacteria > Pseudomonadati > Pseudomonadota > Alphaproteobacteria > Caulobacterales > Caulobacteraceae > Phenylobacterium > Phenylobacterium koreense. The sequence continues at coordinate 231,305 of NZ_JBEPLU010000003.1, read as the reverse complement.
GACCTGCACGCCGGTCGGCACCACATTGCCCTGGTCGGACGACTGCGCCCCGGCCCGCTCGATGGTCTGGTAGAGCAGGTCCTGGAACTCCGCCCGCTGCTTCTTGAAGCCGACGGTGTTCATGTTGGCGATGTTGTTCGAGATCACATCGACGTTGAGCTGCTGAGCGGCCATGCCTGTCGCGGCGGTGCGGAGCGCTTGCATCGGTCAGGCTTCCTCTTAGTTCAGCTTGCCCATCCGCTCGATCGAGCGGCGGGAGAGTTCGGCGTTGGAATCCATCATCTTCGCCATGGACTCATAGGCGCGGGTGACCTCGATCATCCGGGTGATCTCGGCGATCGGCTTCACGTTGGAGCCCTCCAGCATGCCCTGGTGGATCTGGGTGTCCGGGGCGGCCTGCGGCTGGGCGTTGGAGGTGTTGCGGTAGCGGTTCTCGCCGACCTTCTCGAGCACCGAGAGCTCGCCGAACCGGGCCACGGCGATCTTGCCGAGCAGTTCGCGGCCCTGGCTGACCGTGCCGTCCTTGGCGATCGAAACGGGGCCGAGCTTGGGGTCGATGACGATCTCACCGCCGCCTTCACCCATCAGCATCTGACCGTCTTCGGTGACCAGCCGGCCGTCGGGATCCATGTGGAACCGGCCGTCACGGGTGTACTGTTCGCCGGCCGCGGTCTGGATGCGGAAGAAGCCGTCCCCCTGCAGGCCGAGATCGAACGTCGCCCCGGTCGAGCGCAGCGTGCCCTGGCCGAAGTCGCGTCCGACGCTGCGGTCCAGCACGAACTTGACCGGCCGCGGCGCGCCGAAGGTCTGGGCCGGAGCGGCCGGCTCGGTCTCCACCATCAGGCTCTCCACCTTGAATCCGGTGGTGTCCATGTTGGCGATGTTGTTGGCCACGATGTCGAGTTCACGGCGCAGGGTGAGCTGGCGCGAGAGTCCGACATAAAGGGCGTTGTCCATGACGAGCCTTGAGCTGCGGCGTTTTGGTCGCCGATTTGGCTGCAAGGAACGGGCCAAATGAAAAGGCCAATATTTTCAATGAAAAATAAAGTTAACGGCGACCGGTCGGCGGATTTTGCCCGGCACGAAAATCGCCGCCGTTAACACCTGTTAAAAACTCATCCTTAACCATGGTGAAGCTACAGCTCGGGTATAGATTCTAAGGAGCGCGCTCGCGTGGCCCAGGACAAGGTGAAGGAAGCACCGGAAGGCGATTCCGACGCCGAGGACGGCGAGGGCGCGCCCGCCAGGAAGAAGCTTTCGCCGAAGATGCTGATCATCGCCGGCGTCGCGGCCGCGCTGGTGCTCGGCGGCGCCGGGACGGGCGCCTTCTTCCTGCTCAAGCCGAAGCCCGGCTCGGCCGCCGAGGCCAAGGCCGAGAAGAAAAAGAAGTCCGAGAAGAAGGGCGAGGGTGAGAAGACCGTCGGTGAGGTGCGCCAGGGTCCTGACGGCGTCCTGTTCTACACCATGCCCAGCGTGGTGGTGAACATGCAGACCGCCGACGGGCGGGCGACCTTCCTCAAGCTCAAGCTGACCCTCGAGGTCCCCGACCAGGCGACCGTCGACCAGCTCGAACCGAACATGCCCAGGCTCCAGGACATGTTTCAGACCTTCCTGCGCGAGCTGCGCCCGGAGGACCTGCAAGGCTCGCAGGGCTCCTATCAGTTGCGGATGGAGATCCAGCGCCGCGTGAACCTGGTGATCGCCCCCTCGAAGGTGAACGCCGTTCTGATCGAGGAAATGCTGATCAACTAAGGCTGGTCGGCTTCAGGGGCATGGACGAAGAAGAACCTCAGATCATTGGCGGACTTCAGGGCGCGGTGAACCCCGACGACCCGTCCACCTGGCCGTCGGACGACGCCAAGATGGACGACCTGATGGGCGCCGAGCGCATCCTCAATCAGGATGAGATCGACAGCCTGCTGGGCTTCGATCTTTCCGAGGAGGAGGCGGCTGAACGCTCGGGCATTCGCGCGATCATCAACTCGGCCCTGGTCTCCTACGAGCGCCTGCCGATGCTCGAGATCGTCTTCGACCGCCTCGTGCGGCTGATGACGACGTCGCTGCGCAATTTCACCTCGGACAACGTCGAGGTCAGCCTCGACAACATCTCCTCGATCCGGTTCGGTGACTATCTGAACTCGATCCCGCTGCCGGCCATCCTCACGGTCTTCAAGGCCGAGGAGCTAGAGAACTACGGCCTGCTGACGGTCGACTCCAACCTGATCTACTCCATCGTCGATGTGCTGCTCGGCGGGCGGCGCGGCACTGCGGCCATGCGGATCGAGGGTCGGCCCTACACCACCATCGAACGGGTCCTGGTGCAGCGGATGGTCGAGGTGGTCCTGGCCGACGCGCGCGCTGCGTTCGAGCCGCTGACCCCGGTGACCTTCACCCTCGACCGGCTGGAGACCAATCCCCGTTTTGCGGCTATCGCCCGGCCGGCCAACGCGGCGATCCTGGTGAAGCTGCGGATCGACATGGAAGACCGCGGCGGCCGGATCGAGCTCCTGCTGCCCTACGCCACCCTCGAGCCCATCCGGAAGATGCTGCTGCAGCAGTTCATGGGCGAGAAGTTCGGCCGCGACAACATATGGGAAAGCCACCTGGCGACCGAGCTCTGGACGACCCAGCTCGATGTCCGCGCGGTGCTCGACGAACTGCAGCTGCCGCTCAAGGACGTCCTGGCGCTCAAGGTCGGCGACACCCTGCGGCTCAATGCGACGCCCGACAGCCAGATCGAGTTGCGCGCGGGCGCGATTCCCCTCACCCGGGGACGCATGGGGCGGCGCAACCACCACATCGCGGTCCGCGTGGACAGCCCCCTGTCGCCCCACGCCAAGAAGGCCATTGCGAGGTTCAAATGAGCGCCGTCGCGATCGGTATGAACCTGCTGCTCGCCGGCCTGCTGGTCGCGGCCATGGTCGTCGGCGTGCGCCTGAACGCTCGCCTCAAAGCTTTGCGCGAAAGCCATGAAGGGTTCGCCCGGGCCGTGGCTGAGCTGGACGCCGCCGCCGCTCGCGCTGAACAGGGCTTGGCCGATCTGCGGGCGGCCACCGACGAGGCGCACGACGCCCTGGCCGACCGCATCGAGAAGGCCCGCGCGCTCAGCGCCAAGCTCGACCGCCAGCTTCAGGCCGCACCGCCCGCCGCCCGCACGGAGCAGCCCGTGTCCGAAAGCGACGTCGAGCGCGTGACCCAGCGCCTGGGCTCCCTGCTGTCAGGCGCGCGCGAACGCCGGCCCGAACGTGACGTCGGCCCCAAGCGCGCGCCGGCCCCCAAGGCCCGCCCGACCCTCGACGACGAACTCTTCGAACCGCCGGCCGAAACGCCGCCGGCAAGGACTGAACCGGCGCCGCCGCGCTCCGCCGCCGCCCGCCTGGGATACCGCCGATGAAGAACATGCCCCGCATTCTCCCGCTCGTCGGCGTCGCCATCGTCGGCGTGATGGGCATCAACGCGCTGTCGGGCGCCGAGACCCTGCCGAGCCTGGTCTCCGGTGCGCGCGCCCTCGCCGAGGAAACCGTCAAGGGCGCCAAGTCCGCTCCGGACGCCAAGGCCGCCACCGGTGAAGCCAAGGACGCCGCCGCCAAGGTTCCCGGCCTCGCCGCCGCGCCCAAGCCGCCGCCCGCGGTCTGCGCCCCGACCGCCGCCGAACTCGCCAAGGAGGCCGGGCTCTCGCCGGCCGAACTGCAGGTCCTGCAGAGCCTGGGCGCTCGCCGCGGCCAGCTCGACAAGCGCGAACAGGATCTTGACGTCCAGCTCGCGCTGATGGCCGCGGCCGAGGCCAAACTCGACGCGAAGATCCAGGCTCTGAACGGCATGAAGGCCGACGTCGCCAAGCTGATGGTCGACGCCGACACGAAGGAGCAGGCCGAGATCGACCGCCTGGTGAAGGTGTTCGAGGGCATGAAGCCCAAGGACGCAGCGCCGCGCATGGTGTTGCTGGACGACGCGGTCCGCCTGCCGATCGCGGCGAAGATGAAGGAGCGCTCGCTCTCGGCCATAGTCGCCAACATGCCGCCGGCCGAAGCCAAGAAGCTGACGGAGGCGCTGGCCGGCCGTTTCGCCGAGGTGAAGAAGGTGGCCGCCGCCGCCCAGGCCGTCGTCGGCCCGCCCGCCGGCGGAGCGCCGCGCCAGGCGAGCGCCGCCCCGCCGGCCAAGGCCGGCTAGTCCATGAAGCTTCGCCAAGCCCTGAGGTCCGGCGTCGCGGCGATCACCATCGCCGGGATCGCCGCGCCTGCCGGCTTGGCCGCGCCGCAGGTCAGCGTCGCGCCGAGGAGCGTGGCGCAGGTCCGTGTCGCCCAGGCCAAGGACTTCTCGCGCATCGAGGTGGCCGGAGCCCGGACCATCGCCCGGCGCGAGGGCCAGGCCGTCATCCTGCGCCTGAGCTCCGGCGCGCCCGACATCACCCGGCTGAAGGTCGATCCGCCCCGCTGGCTGACGTCCGCCGAGCTGCGGCGGGCGAAGGCCGGCACCGAACTCGTCCTCACCCTGGCCGACGACGCCGACGCCCGGATCGGGACGGCCGACGGCGCGACCTACGTGAACCTCTTCAAGGCGCCGGAAGCTCCCGCCCAGCCGCCGCAGGCGCCGGTCGCCCAACCGGAGCCGCCGCGCCCAAATCCCATCCCGGCCGGTGGTGTGGTGCGGGTCGGCAGCCAGATCGGCGCCGGTCAGGTCCAGCTGATCTTTCCCTGGGCCAATCCCGCGGGCGCGGCCGTCTTCCGCCGTGGGGCCGCCGTCTGGGTGGTCTTCGACGCGCCCGCGACCCTGGACATCTCGAAGGCGCCGCGCGGACTTCGGCAGCTCAGCCGGGTCAGCGCCTATCGCGGCCCGGACTACACCGCCGTCCGGATCGACTCTCCGCAAGGCACGCCGGTGTTCGCCTCGGCCCAGGGCGCGACCTGGACCGTCACCCTCGGCCCCGGGGCCCAGGTCGAGGCCGCCTCCCAGATCCGCATCGTCCGCGACCAGGCCGGCGGTCCGGCGGGGCTCAAGGCGGCGGTGGCGGGCGCCACGCGCGTGGTCAGAGTTTCCGACCCCGTCGTCGGCGATACGCTCTCGGTGGTAACGGCGCTCGGCCCGGCGAAGGGCCTGCCGTCGCGGCGCGAGTTCGTTCAGATGGCCCTGCTGCCCTCGGCCCAGGGCCTGGCGGCGGAATCCTACATCAGCGACCTGGCCGTGCGCCGGGAAGGCGACCTCGTCCAGATCGGACGGCCATCCGGCCTCTCCCTGTCGCCGGCCTCGGCGGCGGTGGAGCGCATCGAGGCCAATCTCGGCGCGCCGCAGCCGGCCAGCCTGCCGGGCCTCATCGACGACACCTGGGCCAGGACGGGATCGGGCGGGTTTCTCTCGCGCTACAACGCACTGCTGTCGGCCGCCAACGAGGAAGGGGCGCAGGGACGCGACGCCCCGGTCGCCGCGCGCATGGCGCTGGCCCGTTTCCTCGTCGGCTCGGAGTTGTCCTACGAAGCGATCGGCGTCCTGAACGAGGTGGCGCGGACCAGTCCTGGGGTCTTGGACGATCCGGAGTTCCGGGGCCTGCGCGGCATCGCCCGGGTCATGGCGCGCCGCTACAAGGAGGCCCAGGCCGACTTCTCCGTGCCGATCCTCTCCGACGACCCGTCGGTGGCGCTGTGGCGGTCCTATGTCGCCGCGCAACTGGCCCAGTGGGGCGACGCCCGCAATCAGTTCGGCGCCGGGGCCGAGGCATTCAATCGCTTTTCCCCCGTCTGGAAGGCGCGCTTCGCCCGATCCGACGCCAAGGCCGCCCTGGCGCTGGGCGACGTCAACGGCGCCCAGGCGCGCATCAAGCTCGCCCTGATGGACAAGACCGACTCCATGGAGGAGCTGGCCACGCGCTTGGTCGAGGCCGAGGTGGTGGAGGCGCTGGGCTACAAGGATCGGGCGCTGCGCATCTACGCCGCCGTGGCTGGCGCGCCGACCGACTCCCTTTCGGCGCCGGCGACCCTGCGCGCCACCAAGATCCGGCTGGAAACCGGAAAGATCACCCCGGTCCAGGCCGCCGACACCTTTGCGGCCCTTCGCTATCGCTGGCGGGGCGACGCCACCGAGCTGGAGACCATCCGCGCCCTCGGCCAGCTCTATCTGAGCCAGGGCCGCTATCGCGAAGCGCTGGAGGCGTTGCGCAGCGCCGGCAATCGCCTGCCCGACCTTCCCGAGGCGGTGAAGCTGCAGGCCGATCTCGGGGCCGCCTTCCGCGCCCTGTTCCTGGACGGCGCGGCCGATGGCCTGGAGCCCATCCAGGCCCTGGCCATGTTCTACGACTTCCGCGAGCTGACCCCGCTGGGCGCCGATGGCGACCTCATGGTGCGCAAGCTGGTGCGCCGCCTGGTGGACGTGGACCTGCTCGACCAGGCCGCGGACCTCCTGAAGTATCAGGCCGACAACCGCCTCGACGGCGTGGCGCGCGCTCAGGTCGCCACCGATCTCGCCGTCATCTACCTGATGGACCGGAAGCCCGAGCAGGCACTGCAGGCGATCAACGGCTCACGCACGACGGTCCTGCCCGGTCCGTTGAACGCCGAGCGGCGGCTGGTGGAAGCCAGAGCCCTGATGGGGCTCGGCCGCTACGATCACGCCCTTGAAGTCCTCGAGCGCGACAAGGGGCGCGAGGCCCAGGACCTGCGCGCCGAGGCGCTCTGGAAGCAGAAGAACTGGGCGGCCGCCGGGAGCCTCTTCGAAAAGAGCCTCGGCGACCGCTGGAAGCAGGCGGGGCCGCTTTCCTCGGAGGAGGAGGGCAAACTGCTGCGGACCGGCGTCGCCTACAGCCTGGCCGGCGACGACGCGGCTCTGGCCCGGATGCAGCAGCGCTATGCGGGCTTCTACGATCAGGCGCGCAATCCCGACGCCTTGCGCGTCGCCCTGACCGGCGTCCAGTCCGGCCGTCTCAACGTCGCCGACTTCGGCCGCGTCACCGCCGACAACGAGGCCTTCTCCGGCTGGGTCGACAAGATGAAGCAGCGCTTCCGCGAGAAACCGGCGCCCGTCGGCCCCGCAAAGCCGCCCGAAGCCACCCAGGCCGCCGCCCCGACCGCCGCTAAGGGCTAGCCCCCCGCGCCGCGCTGGAAGCTCTCGACCAGGCTTCCGGCCACCAGCCGCCAGCCGTCCACCAGGACGAAGAAGATCAGCTTGAAGGGCAGGGACACCACCACCGGCGGCAGCATCATCATGCCCATGCTCATCAGCACGCTGGCCACCACGAGGTCGATGACCAGGAAGGGGATGAAGAGCAGGAAGCCGATCTCGAAGGCGCGCTTGAGCTCGGAGATCATGAAGGCCGGGGTGACGACGTGCAGCGGGGTGTCCTGGGCCGTCGCCGGCCGCTCGATCTTCGAGAGCCGGATGAAGAGCGCGAGGTCGTCCTGGTCCACCTGGCTCAGCATGAAGGTCTTCACCGGGGCGCCGGCCGCGTCGAACGCCTGGGGCAGTTCGATCTGCTGGTCCATCAGCGGCTTGATCCCCTCGTCATAGGAGCGCTGCAAGGTCGGGCCCATGACGATGGCGGTGAGGAAGAGCGCCAGGCTGATCAGCACGGCGTTCGGCGGGCTCTGCTGAAGGCCGAGCGCGGTGCGCAGCAGGCCCAGCACCACGACGATCCGCACGAACGAGGTCGTCATGATCACGATGGAGGGGGCGAGCGAGAGGACGGTCAGCAGGCCGACCATCTGGACGACCCGCTCAGAGAGCCCCGCGCCGGTGCCGAGGTCGATATTGATCGCCTGGGCCGCGGCGGCGGCCGGAAAGATCATCGCCGCGGCCGTCGCCAGCACCGAGAGACCCGCCGCGCGGCGCCAGTCTTCGGCGCGTAGGTGGAAGTTTCGTGAGAAAACCTTACGCATGGGGCGCGATCTTTGGGTTCTTGGCGGTGGTCGGGAGCACCTGCCCCTCGCCCAGCAGAAGCAGCTTTTCTTCCCCGTCGAAGGACACCACGACCAGCCGGCGCGAGGGGTCGAGCACCAGGGTCTCGACCACCGCCAGGCGGCGTTCCTTCTTGACGACCTGGAAGCGCGCCAGCACGTCGGGCCCAAACCGGCGCAGGGCCACGGCGCCCAGGCCGACGAGCCCGAGGGTCAGCGCCAGGGCGAAGACGGCGCGGAGAAATTCAGCCAGGTCCATCGGACTTCGAACGCGGGGAATCGGCGCGGGCTGCGCCTTGCGTCCCCGTGTGCGGCCTAGGTTCTTAAGACGTGGTTAACCCTGTTTGTTCACCATCTTGAGCCATGAACCTGAACGAGATTCCGCTGTTCGCGATGCTCAAGGGGCGCTTCGGCCACTTGAACGCGCGCGAGCGCCTGATCTCTCAGAACGTCGCCAACTCCGACACCCCCGGCTACACGCCCACGGACCTGAAGCCGTATAGCTTCGAGGCCCAGGTGAAGGCGGCATCGACGGTCCAGGCGGTCACCCAGCCCGGCCACATGGTCCCGACGTCCCAGCGCTCCGCCGGCTTCCGGCCTCAGCAGGCGAAGGACTCCGAGACCACCCTCGACGGCAATTCGGTCGTGCTCGAGGAAGAGATGCTGAAGATGGCCGAGGCGCGGATGAACTACGACGCGGCCATCGGCTTCTACCAGAAATCGCTCGGCATGCTGCGGCTGGCCAGCCGCCCGCCCGGACGGGGCTAAGGAGCGCTAGATGGCCGACTACAAGCCGATGACCGGCGCGACTCAATCGATCGCGGCGACCGCCCTGCGGGCCCAGCAGGCGCGGATGCGGGTGATCGCCGAGAACATGGCCAACGCCAACTCGGTGTCGCGTCAGGCGGGCGGGGATCCCTACCGCCGGCAGATCCCGGTGTTCACACCCTACAAGACCGATGCGGGGCAGGGCGTGCAGGTGGCGCGCGTGACGCCCGACCCGAAAGACTTCCGCAGCGTCTACGACCCCGGCCACCCCTCGGCCGACGCCACCGGCTATGTGAAGCTGCCGAACGTCGATCCGCTGGTCGAAGCGCTCGACATGAAGGAGGCCCAGCGGGCCTACGAAGCCAACCTCAACGTCATCGAGACGGCGCGCGCCATGGAGCAGCGCACCCTCGATATCCTGAAAAAGTAAGGGCTTAAGCCATGATGACCGCCATGGCGGCCGCCAAGGCCTACGCCGCCGCCCAGAACAGCGCCGCCGCGATCAAGCCGAGCGTCGGCGCCCAGGAGGACCAGGGGCTCGACTTCGCCTCGATGGTCAAATCGGCCATGACCGACGTGGTGCACAACACCAAGAAGGCCGAAAGCCAGATCGCGGCCCAGGTCGCCGGCAAGGCGGAACTGATCGACGTCGTCACCGCGATCTCGGCCGCTGAGGCCAGTCTGGAAACGGTGATGGCCGTGCGTGACCAGGTGATCAACGCCTACCAGGAAATCATGCGGATGCCGATCTGACGTGCTACGCCTAGAGCATGGGCGAGGCGGCGATCGAGCTTTCCAGGATCGAGAAGCGTTATGGTGAGCGGGCCGCGCTGGCCGGCGTCGATCTCGCGATCGCGCCCGGTCAGTTCGTCGCCCTGGTGGGATCGTCGGGCTCCGGCAAGACCACTTTGCTCAAGACCATCAATGGCTTGATCGCGCCCGACAGCGGCCGGGTGCGCATCGATGGGGAGGATGTCGGTCTCAGGCCGGCTCATGAACTTCGTCGGCGCATCGGCTATGTCTTCCAGGAGGTCGGCCTCTTCCCGCATCTCAGCATCGCCGAGAACATCGCCGTCACGCCCCGCCTTCTCGGCTGGGACAAGGCCCGCATCGCCGCGCGGGTGAGCGAGTTGCTGGAGCTGGTGGCGCTGCCGGCGGAGGTCTCGGGACGGTCGCCCGCGGCGCTTTCGGGCGGCCAGCGTCAACGGGTCGGCGTGGCGCGGGCACTGGCGGCAGAGCCGAAGATCATGCTGATGGACGAGCCCTTCGGCGCTCTCGACCCGCTGACCCGCGACGCCCTCGGCTCCGACTATCGCGCCCTGCACGAGCGGCTGGGGCTGACCACCGTGATGGTCACCCACGACATGGCCGAGGCGGTGCTGCTGGCCGACCGCGTCCTGGTCATCGAAGCCGGCGCGATCATCGCCGATGGCGCGCCCGATGCGCTGATCAAGGACACGGAAAACCCGCAGGTCCGCGCCTTGCTGGAGGCGCCCCGCCGCCAGGCCGAGCGGCTGCGGCAGCGACTGGGCGAGGCGTCGTGAGCCCGCGCGTCGCCCAGGCCTTCGAGCTGCTGCCGGACTACCTGGCCTGGCACGTGGTGCTGAGCGCGAGCGCGCTGCTTCTCGGCCTCGCGATCAGCCTGCCGCTGGCGATAGTCGCCAGCCGCAGCCCGCGCCTTCGCTGGCCGGTCCTGGCCTTTGCGGGCCTGATCCAGACCATTCCGAGCCTCGCCCTGCTGGCGCTCTTCTATCCGCTGCTGCTCGGCCTTTCGGCGGCGAGCCATGCGGTGTTCGGCAAGGGCTTTTCGGCGCTTGGCTTCCTGCCGTCGCTCCTGGCCCTCACCCTCTATTCGATGCTCCCGATCCTGCGGACGGCGACCACGGGAATCCTGGGCGTCGATCCGGCGGTAAAGGAGGCGGCCGACGGAGTCGGCATGACTCCGCGCCAACGGCTCTTCCAGGTGGAGCTGCCCCTGGCCATGCCGGTGATCATGGCCGGCGTGCGCACCGCCGCGGTCTGGACGATCGGCGCGGCCACCCTCTCCACCCCGGTCGGGCAGACAAGCCTGGGCAACTACATCTTCGCCGGCCTGCAGACGGAGAACTGGGTCTTCGTGCTGTTCGGCTGCGCAGCCTCGGCGATCCTCGCCATGGTCGTCGACCAGCTGCTGGGATTGATCGAGACCGGCGCGGCGCGGCGCAGCCGGGGCCTGGTCGTCGCCGGGCTCGCCTTGCTGGCCGCCGGCACGCTCGTCGCCATCGCACCGCTGGCGGCCATCGGCAAACCCGCCAGCTATGTCGTCGGCGCCAAGAACTTCTCCGAGCAGTACATCCTGGCCGAACTGATGGCCGAGGGGCTGGAGCGCACCGGCGCGCGGGTCTCGCGCAAGGAAGACCTCGGCTCGGCCGTCGCCTACCGCGCGCTCGCCGCCGGTGAGATCGACGTCTATGTCGACTACACCGGCACGCTCTGGACCAACGTCCTGAAGCGCAACGACAATCCGGGTCGCGAAGCCGTGCTCGACGAGCTGACCTCCGAGCTGAAGGCGCGCGACGGGGTGGTCGTTCTGGGCTCGCTGGGTTTCGAGAACGCCTACGCCTTCGCCATGCGCTCCGACCGCGCCCGAGAGCTTGGAGTCACCAGCCTGACCGACCTGGCGCGCCAGGCGCCGCAGCTCAACTTCGGATCGGACCTGGAGTTCCTGTCCCGGCCGGAATGGAAGGCGGTGAACAGCGCCTACGGCTTCCACTTCCGGTCCGAGCGCTCGTTCCAGCCGACCTTCATGTACCGGGCCCTGGCAGGAGGTGAGGCGGACGTCATCTCGGCCTTCTCGTCCGATGGTCGGATCTCGGCCGACAATCTCGTCGTGCTCAGCGACCCCAAGGGCGCGCTGCCGCCTTACGACGCGGTGATCCTGGTCTCGCCCCAGCGGGCCGGCGATCAGCGGCTGCTCTCGGCGCTGCGGCCCCTGCTGGGGGCCGTCTCGGTGGAGGCCATGCGCGCGGCCAACTACAGCGTCGATCGCGACCGCGACAAGCTGACGCCCGCGGAGGCGGCGAGGGCGCTGGTTAACGAACAGTAGCGCTTCGTTAACCATAACCCGGCAAATTCGACCTAGCTGATTTTCCGCCACGAAGCGTACCGAAAGAGACACCAGATGAACGGCGCAGAGGTTCTGGACATCGGGCGCGACGCGATCTGGCTGACCATCCAGCTCTGCGCGCCGGTGCTGATCGTCGGCCTGGTGGTCGGGGTGGGCGTCGGCCTCATGCAGGCCCTCACCCAGATCCAGGAAGCGACCCTGGTTTATGCGCCGAAGATCGTGGCGATCTTCCTCTCATTGCTGCTGTTCCTGCCGCTGATGGGGGCGCTGATGAGCGGCTTCATGCGCCAGATCGCCGCCCGCATCGCGGCCATGTGAGGCCAGCCGGCCCGGCATGGAAAGCTACGCCGCCGCATCCCAGGTCTACGCCGCCGGGCTGATCTTCGCCCGCGTCGGCGCCATCGTGATGCTGCTGCCCGGCATCGGCGACAACAGCGTGCCGCCGCGGATCAGGCTCTCCTTCGCCTTCCTGATGGCCCTGATGCTGATGCCGCTGGTGGCCAAGGGCATGCCGGTCCCCGGGACCGTCTCAGGCGTCGCCACCGGCGTGATCCGGGAGGTGCTGATCGGCCTGATGATCGGCGGGATCCTTCGGGTCTTCCTGTCGGCGCTCTCCACGGCGGGCGAGATCATCTCGATCCAGACGACGCTTTCCTTCGCCCAGACCGCGGCCCCGGGGCAGGCGGCGCCTTCGACCTCGCTGGGCACCTTCCTTGGCCTGATCGGGATCACCCTGATCATGACCACGGACCTGCATCACATGTTCATCACCGCGATCGCGCGGTCCTACAGCCTGTTTCCCTTCACGCGCGACGTGCCGATCGCCGACAGCGCGCAACTCGCCGCCCAGACGGTTGCGGGCGCCTTCCGCCTCGGCCTGCAACTGGCCGCGCCGGTGGTGGTCTTCACGGTGATCTTCAACGTGGCGGCGGGTTTGGTCGGGCGCGTGATGCCACAGTTCCAGGTCTTCTTCGTCGTGACCCCCCTGGTGGTCCTGCTGGGCCTTTCGATCTTCGCCCTCAGCCTGGGGGTGATCGGCATGGTCTGGCTCAACCGCTATCGCGAGCTCGTCTCGCTGTTCCTCGGCTGAGCAGATGGCCGACGAACAGGACACAGACTCCAAGACAGAAGAGGCGACACCCTCAAAACTCCAGAAGGCTCGGGAGAAGGGGGACGTCGCCAAGACACAAGACCTGGGCATGGTGGCCTCGTTCGCGGGCGTTGCAGCCGTCATCGCCCTCGCCGGCGGGTCGTTTTCGCGCAATCTGGCCGCCGAGCTCCTGCCCTTCATCGCCAGTCCCGACAGCATTAGCCTGGAAGGCCATGGGGCGATCAATGTGGCGCAACGGGCGGCCCACGCGGCCGCGCCGATCCTGATCGGGGTCATGGCGGTCGCAGCGCTCATGGGCGCGGGCGGCAACCTTATCCAGACCGGCCTCTTGTTCAGTCCGGAGAAGCTCAAGCCGGACTGGAAGAAGGTCTCGCCAATGGCGGGGCTGAAGCGGATTCTGGGACCGGACGGACTGATGCAGTTCGTGAAGTCCCTGGCCAAGGTCGTGATGGTCGGCTGGGTCGGCTGGATGGTCATGAAGCCCTACATCCAGCCGCTGCGGGATCTGGCGACCCTGGAGCCGGCCGCCATGCTGCCGCTCATGACCGATATCCTGCGCCGGCTGGTGTTCGCCGCCGCGGGCCTGATGCTGGTGATCGCCGGGTTCGACTGGTTCTGGCAGCGCTCGCGCTTCCTCAAGCGCATGCGGATGACCAAGGAGGAGCAAAAGGAGGAGTTCAAGAACTCCGAAGGTGATCCTCACATCAAGGCCAAGCGGCGACAGATCGCGATCCAGCGCTCCCGCCGCCGGATGATGGCCGCGGTGCCCGAGGCCACCATGGTGATCATGAACCCGACACACTACGCCGTGGCGCTCCGCTACGAGGCCGGCGAGACGGCCGCGCCGCAATGTGTGGCCAAGGGCATGGACGCCATCGCCTTGAAGATCCGCGCCCTGGCTGAGGAGCACGGCGTGCCGGTGATCGAGGACCCGCCCCTGGCTCGCGCGCTCTATGCCGCCGTCGAGCTGGACGACTTCATTCCGCCCGCTCACTACGAAGCCGTGGCCAAGCTGATCGGCTTCATCATGCAAAACAGCGCGCGCGTGGCCGCAAGGGCCCGGAACTAATAGAATTTAACGAGGCGAACGTTGATTCGCCGGAGGCGCAGGTCTCCATGTCCGACAGCAACCGGGGCCGAGCCATGGCGGAGATCAAGTCCAAGGGCCGCACGCGGCGGATCGACCCGATGACGGTCATGGCCGTGCTTTGCTTCCTGGCGGCGGTGGCGTTCGCGGCGGTGCCTGCGTTCCACGCCGGGCCTGCGACCCGGGCCGGCATCATGCTGTTGATCGGCCTATTCGGCGTGGCCTGCCTTGGCCTTTTCGCCCTTCGTGGTTCGACCCAGCCGGTGGCGGTCGGAGAGTCCGGGGCGGACAAGATGATCGACGCCCTGGCCGAGCCGGCGGCGATCGCCGCGGCCGACGGCCGTATCCACGCAGCCAACGCTGCCTGGCGGGCCGTGCTGGGAGCGGCCGCCCGCCTGCCCAAGGGCGGTTCTTCCGGCGCCAGCTTGTTCACCGCCCTCAGCGCGGCGCGCCGCGGCGAGATGGCCCAGGCCTCGATCCGCAACAGCGGCGGCGAGCATACCGCCACCGTGGCCCCGCTGGGTGAGCGCCGCTTCCTGGTGCGTCTGGCCGAGGCGCCGCCGCTGGCCCTGCCGCCCGCTGCGGCCGAGGTGCTGCAGGCGTTCAACAGCGCCAAGCCGCCCCCGCCGAAGGTGCTCGACGCCTTTGCGGCCGCATCGCCGTTCGGCGCGGCGCTGCTGGATGGCGAGGACCCGTTCGAGGCGACCATCATCGAAGCCAACCCGGCGCTGTCGGCCCTGACCGGCGGCGGCGCTAGCGGTGAGCGGTTCGGCGACCTGATCGAGGCCACATCGCGCGCCGATGCGATTCAGAAGCTGACGGACGGCCATGTCGGCGCTCTGGAGGTGCGGCTGGCCAGCGATCCGGCCAAGGTGGCGCACCTATATCTCTCGAAGAATGAGGGCCGCTGGGTCGCCTATCTCGTCGACGTTTCCGAGCAGAAGCAGATCGAACTGCAGCTCTCGCAGAGCCAGAAGATGCAGGCCATCGGCCAGCTCGCCGGCGGCGTCGCCCACGATTTCAACAACCTGCTGACCGCGATCTTCTTCCAGCTCGACGTGCTGGCCCAGCGTCACCCGGTCGGCGATCCCTCTTATGAGGGCCTCAACGAGATCCGCTCGACCTCGATCCGGGCGGCTGATCTGGTGCGCAAACTGCTGGCCTTCTCGCGCAAACAGACCGTTCAGCGCGAGACCCTGGACCTGGGCGAACTGATCAGCGAGTCCGAGGTGCTGCTGCGGCGGGTGCTCTACGAGGACGTGAAGCTCGAGACCGAATATGGCCGCAATCTGCCCCATGTGCGAGCCGACCGGAGCCAAATCGAGACCGCGGTGATGAACCTGGCGGTCAACGCCCGCGACGCCGTTCGCGCCCATGGCGGCGGGAAGGTGCGCATTCGCCTGGCGCGGCTGTCGCAGGAAGAGGCGGTCGCGGCTGGCTATCCCAACGCCAAGGACGAGCACGCCCTGATCGAAGTCTCCGACGACGGCCCAGGCATTCCGCCCGACGTGATCGACAAGATCTTCGACCCGTTCTTCACCACCAAGCCGGTGGGTGAGGGGACTGGGCTCGGCCTGGCGACCGTCTACGGTATCGTCAAGCAGTCGGACGGCTGGATCGGCGTCTCCTCGCGTCCAGGCCAGGGGGCGGCGTTCCGGATCTTCCTGCCGGCCCACGTGCCGAGCGCGGCTGCGCCGGCGCCGGAACCGACCGCCGCCAAGGCGCCGCCGAAGGCTCGCGACCTTTCGGGCGCCGGCCGCATCCTCTTCGTCGAGGACGAGGACGCGGTCCGCACCGTCGCGGCCAAACTGCTGCGGGCCCGCGGCTATGAGGTCATCGAGGCCGGTTCGGGCGAGGAGGCGCTGGAGCTCGCGGAGGTCCATGCCGGCCAGATCGACCTGATGATATCCGACGTCGTCATGCCGGGAATGCAGGGGCCGGACCTGCTCAAGCATGCCCGCGGCTACCTGGCCGGCGCGCCGGTGATGTTCATCTCGGGCTATGCCGAAGCGGAGTTCTCGAACCTGCTGGAAGGGGAGGAAAACATTTCGTTCCTGCCCAAGCCGATCGACATCAAGACCCTGGCGGAGCGGGTGAAGCAGGAACTCCAGAAGGCGGCTTAGCGTATTGCATGCCGGGCGGTCGGGAGTTTTAAGCGCTCATATGCAGGGTTTCGAAACGGAAGTAGGCGATCGCCTTCGCCAGACGATCACCATCGACGAGCGCGTCCTTCAACGGTTCATGGACGCGGCGGGCGACTTGGCCGTGAACCTCGTCGTCGCGATAATCATCCTTTCGGTCACCTGGTGGCTGGCGGGTTGGGCCTCCCGGCTGGTCCGGCGCCTGATCGCGCGGGTCAACCGCGGTGGTCCGCCGGACGTCACCCTGCAGAGTTTCGCCGGGTCGCTGGCGCGCTATCTGGTCGTCGTCGTCGGCCTGATCGCGGTGCTGCAGCAACTGGGCGTTCAGACCACCTCGATCCTGGCGGTGCTGGGCGCGGCGTCGCTGGCGGTGGGCCTGGCCTTGCAGGGCACGCTCAGCAACGTGGCGGCGGGGGTCATGCTGCTGCTGTTCCGGCCCTATCAGGTGGGCGACGTGGTCGAGATCGGCGGACGCACCGGCACGGTGAAGGCGCTGGACCTATTCGTCACCGAGCTGGCGACGCCGGACAATCTCAAGGTCGTGCTGCCGAACGGCAAGGTGTTCGGCGACGTGATCGTCAACACCAGCGCTCACCCCCGCCGTCGCGCGGACGCCGTCGTGCGGGTCGACACCAAGCGGGACATTCCAGCGCTGCTGATTGGGCTCAAGGAGCGCGCCGAGAGCAACCCCCTGGTCTTGAAGGATCCGGCCGTCGCCGCCGAGGTGACCGGAATGTCGGAAGCCTTTGTCGAGGTCGCGGTGCGCGCCTGGGTGGAAGCGCAGGACTTCGGCGCGGTCAAAGGGGACCTCATGCTCGCGGCCCGCCTTCTGGCCGACGGCGCCGCAGATCGCCTGCCGCCCTTGCCGACGGCCAGGACGAAGAAGGCCACACCGGCCCGCAAGCCGACGCTACGCGACCGCCTCAAGAAGCCTGACGCCTGAGGATGGCGCGGGCCGCGGCGACGCCGGTGGCGAAGCAGGCCTGCAGCAGGTAGCCGCCGGTCGGCGCTTCCCAGTCGAGCATCTCTCCAACCGCATAGACGCCGGGCAGACGGCGGATCATCAGGCCCTCGTCCAGCTCGGGCAGAGCCACGCCGCCGGCCGAGGAAATCGCCCGGTCGAGGCCGCGAACGCCGGTGAGGCGAAGCGGCGTCGCCTTGATGGCTCGGGCCAGGGCGCCGGCGTCGCGGGGAAGCTCCACCCCGTGACCTTCGCGCAGCAGGTTGATCTCCACCGGCGACAGGTTGACGGCCTTGCGAAGAAGGTTGGCGGCCGACTGGCCGGCCGGCGCCTTGTGCAGGCGGTCCGCGAGGCGTGAGCGGGTCATGTCCGGACGCAGGTCCGCCTGGATCGTGGCGGAGCCGTCCGCGCGGATGGCCTGGCGGAGTTCTGTCGACAGCGCGTAGACCGCGCCGCCCTCCAGGCCGTAGGTCGCGATCATGGCCTCGCCGCGCACCGTACGGTCGCCCAAGGAGAGGGCGATGTTCTTTAAGGGCTGGCCGGCGAAGCGGTCGGCGAAGATCGGACTCCAGGCCACGTCGAAGCCGCTGTTGGCCGGCTCGAACGGCGTCACCGCGACGCCGCGCCCCTGCAGAATGTCGGCCCAGCCGCCCGTGGAGCCCAGCCGCGGCCAGCTCGCGCCCCCGAGAGCCAGGACGACCACATCGACCGGCACGCTTTCGCCGTCATTGAAGACCAACTCGCCATCGGGGTTCCACCCGCGCCATTCGCTGTGCATGTGGAACCGGACGCCCTGGGCGTGCAGGCGGCCGATCCAGGCGCGCAGCAGGGGGGAGGCCTTCAGAGTTCGTGGGAAGACTCGGCCACTGGAGCCTATGAAGGTGGGCTGGCCGAGCCCCTCGGCCCACGCCGTCAGGTCTGCCGGAGTGAAGGCTTCAAGGACAGGGCGCATCCAGGCCGCGGCCTCGCCGTATCGGGCCACGAAGGCTTTGAAGTCCTCGGAGTGGGTGAGGTTGAGCCCGCCGCGCCCGGCCATCAGGAACTTGCGGCCCAGGCTGGGCATCCGGTCGTAGAGATCGACCTGGACGCCGCCGGCGCTGAGCAGTTCGGTGGCCATCAGGCCGGCCGGCCCGCCGCCGATGACGGCGACCTTCAGAGGAGAATGGGACATTGGCGCGTCAGACGCCCTCGGAGCGGGAAAGTCCAGCCCCGTCGGGCGCCGCTGAGCGCCCGTTTTGCTGCGGCCCATCGGCGCTTGGGGGGATTTTATCGCCGGGAAGGGTTGCAGTGGACGCCTGCTTCGCATCTAAGGCGCGCCCGCGCTATTTTTGTGTGTGCGCACTCCTCAGGACGACCATGGCCTTCCCCGACATCCATCCCGCCTTGGCGCGCGCGCTTGCGAGCCAGGGCTATGCCGATCCCACTCCCGTGCAGGCGGCGGTGCTCACGCCCGACGCAGAAGGCCGTGACCTGCTGGTCTCGGCCCAGACGGGTTCGGGCAAAACCGTCGCTTTCGGCCTTGCCGCTGCATCGACCCTGCTGGGCGAGGAGGAGCGGTTCGGGCAACCTGGCGCGCCGCTCGCGCTGGCCATCGCGCCGACGCGCGAACTGGCGATGCAGGTCGCCAAGGAACTGACCTGGCTCTATGCCGCGGCCGGCGCCAAGGTCGAAACCTGCGTCGGCGGCATGGATCCCCGGCGCGAGCAGCGGGCGCTGGCCGCCGGATGCCACATCCTGGTCGGCACGCCTGGCCGCCTGAAGGATCACCTGGAACGCGGCAATCTCGATCTCGGCGCCCTGCGGGTGCTGGTCCTCGACGAGGCCGACGAGATGCTCGACATGGGTTTCCGCGAGGACCTCGAGGAAATCCTCGACTCTTCGCCGGTGGATCGCCGCACCCTGCTGTTCTCGGCGACCATCGCCAAGGACATCGCCGCCCTGGCCAAGCGCTACCAGCGCAACGCCCTGCGCATCGACACCGTGCGCCGCGACGAGCCGCATGGCGACATCGAGTACCGGGCGATGCGCATCGCGCCGAACGAGGTCGAGTTGGCGGTGGTCAACGTCCTGCGGTTCTTCGAGTCTCCCGGCGCGCTGGTGTTCTGCAATACCCGCGACGGCGTCCGCCACATGCACGCGGCGTTGCGTGAGCGCGGCTTCGCGGTGGTCGGGCTATCGGGCGAACTGGGCCAGCGGGAGCGCTCGGACGCGCTGCAGGCGCTGCGCGACGGCCATGCCCGGGTTTGCGTGGCCACCGACGTGGCCGCCCGTGGCCTGGACTTGCCGGACCTGGGCCTGGTGATCCACGCCGACCTGCCAATCAACAAGCCGGCCCTGCTGCACCGTTCAGGCCGCACCGGCCGGGCCGGACGCAAGGGCGTTTCGGTGCTGCTGGTTCCCTACACCCGTCGCCGCAAGGCCGAGCAACTCCTGGGTTCCGCCGGGGTCGATGTGCAGTGGGAGGGACCGCCCACCGCCGAGCAGATCCGGGCCAAGGATCAGGCCCGTCTTCTGGAGGACCCGATCTTCGCTGAGGCGGCTGGCGAAGAAGAGGCCCGGCTGGCCGGACTGCTGCTCGAGACCCGGTCGCCGGCCGAGGTCGCCGCAGCGCTTATCCGCCTGCACCGCCAGCGGCTTCCGGCCCCGGAAGAGCTCTATGACGATGCCCGCGGCCGCGACCAGGACCGCGAGCGGCCGCGCCGCGAGGACCGCGCCTTCGGAAAGCCCGAGCGGCTCGCGCCGGAAGACGTGAGCTGGTTCCGCATTACGGTTGGCCGCAGCAAGAACGCCGACCCCAAGTGGTTGATCCCGATGATCTGCCGCCTGGGCCACGTGACCAAGAAGGACATCGGCTCGATCCGCATCTTCGACCGCGAGACGAAGTTCGAGATCGCCAAGGATATCGAGGCGAAGTTCGCCGAGGCCATCCGCGCGACGGCTGAGGACGAGATCAAGATCGAGCGAGCCGGTCCTCCGGGCGTTCCCTCGCCGCGTGGCGGGGGCGGGGGCGGAGGCAAGGGCGAGCCGCGGCCGTTCCGCAAGCCGTTCAAGGGACCGCCTGGCGCGCCCGGCCCCAAGTCCGGCAAGCCGCCGTGGAAGAAGAAGGCCGGAGAGAAGCGGCCGAAATAGCCGTCTTGGTTCGGTCACAAAATCAGTTCTAACCTCCGCCGGAGCGATCTCTTCGACCTCGCGTTGAATGAGGCCTGGGGATGAGGCTGGGAGGAAGGCGCCATGGGACACGCCGGATGACCACGCAGCACCGTGTTCGAGGCTCGACCTGGCGCGTTATCCTGCGCTGGATTCCGGCCCTGTTGCTGATCGGGGCCACGATCGCGCTCTATGCCAGCGGTTTGGCGACCGACATCTCCTTCGACAACATCCAGGCCAACGAGGTCAGGCTGCGGGCGGAGGTGGCGGCGGCGCCGATCGTCGCCCTGACGGTCTTCGTCGGCCTCTACGCCGTGGCGACGGCGGCTTTCGTGCCGGTGGGGCTGGTGCTGATGCTGGCTGGCGGCTTCCTGTTCGGGCCGCTGGTCGGGACGGGGGCGACGATCGTCGGATCGACGCTTGGGGCGATCATCGCCTATGTGGCGGCGCGGTTCGCGGCTGGCGACCGCATCCGTGCTATGCTCAATCGCAGCCGATGGCGCGGCCTGATGGCCGGTTTCGAGCAGGCGCCCTTCAGATACCTGCTGACGCTGCGCTTGGTGCCGCTTAGCCCCTTCGGCCTGGTCAATGTGGCGGCGGGGTGCGCGCGGGCGCCGTTCAAGCCCTATGTGGCAGCGACGGCCGTGGGCGCGATCCCCTATTCGTTCATCTACAGCTATCTCGGCGCAGGTCTCGGTCAGGCGTTCCTTGGAGACCCGACCCCTGATGCTTCGATCCTGCTGCGGCCGCAGGTTGCCTGGCCGCTGCTGGCCTTGGCGCTGGTCTCCCTGGTGAGCGGGCGGCTCAAGCGGCGCGAACAGACGCTCTGAGCCTCGACACCTCCGCCTTCCCGGCCGCATGATCGGCGCCAAGGGAACGGAGCCAAGCTGATGCCGATCAATCGCCAATGGATTCTGCGCCGTCGCCCTGAGGGCGAGATTCGGCAGGGCGACCTCGAACTGGTGGAGACCGTCACCCCCGAGCTGAAGGACGGCGAGGTTCTCGTCCGCAACCTCTATCTCTCCCTCGACCCGACCCATCGGATCTGGATGAGCGACCGTGACCAGTACATGCCGCCGGTTGAGGTGGGCGAAGTCATGCGAGGCGGCGTCATCGGCGTGGTCGAGCAGTCGCGCTCGGCCGACCTGCCCGAGGGGACGATCGTGAACCCGGGGCTCGGCGGTTGGCAGGACTACGGCGTCGTCACCGAGGGCCATGCCCGACGCACGCCTCGCCTGGCCGGCGTGCCGCTGACCGCGCACATGAGCGTCCTGGGAGCGACGGGCCTGACCGCCTATTTCGGCCTGATGGACATCGGCAAGCCCCAGGCCGGCGAGACGGTCGTGGTCTCGGCTGCGGCCGGCGCGGTAGGGTCGATCGTCGGCCAGCTCGCCAAGCTGAAGGGCTGCCGGGTGATCGGCATCGCGGGCGGCCCGAAGAAGTGCCGATGGCTGACTGAGGAACTCGGCTTCGACGGCGCCATCGACTACCGCTCGGAGGACGTCGGCGAGGCGCTGTCGCGCCTGGCGCCCAACGGCGTGGACATCAATTTCGAGAATGTCGGCGGCAAGGTGATGGACGCCGTCATCGGGCATATGAACAACTTCAGCCGCATGCCGCTGTGCGGAATGATCTCGAGCTACAACGCGGAAGGTCCGGTCCCTGGTCCGAGCGACTTTGGCCGGGTGCTGATGCACCGGATTCTGATCAAGGGCTTCATCGTCATCGACTATCTGCCACGCTTCGCCGAAGGCATGGCGGAACTGGCGCCGCTGGTCGCCGGCGGCCAGCTCAAGTGGAAGGCGCACGTGGTCGACGGGCTGGAGAACGCGGTCGATGCCCTGGGCCGGCTGTTCACCGGCGACCACGAAGGCAAGCTTCTGGTCCGGATATCGCCGGAGCCCTAGGCCCCGACGCCTAGAGCGGTCAGCGCGCGCTCGCGGGAGGCCTTATAGTCGACCTTGCCGTTGGGGGCGCGGCCGATGCTCTCGACTACCACCAGCTCCCGCGGCGCCTTGTAGGCGGCAAGGCGCGAGCGGACATGGGCGGCCATTTCGTCGAGGGTGACGTCGCCGCCGGCGGGGTCCGGCTCGACCACGGCGCAGATGCGCTCACCGAAACGCGCGTCGGGCACGCCGACCACGACCGCGTCGCGTACGGCCGGATGCGTCTTGAGGGCTTCCTCGACCTCCTCGGGAAAGACCTTTTCGCCGCCGGTGTTGATGCATTGGCTGCCGCGGCCGAGCAGTTTCAGGGTGCCGTCGAGATTGACCTCGGCCCAGTCGCCGGGGACGCTCCAGCGCTGGCCTTCCATGACCTTGAAGGTCTTGGCGGTCTTTTCGGCGTCCTTGTAGTAGCCGAGCGGCAGGAAGCCGGTGACCGCGACCAGGCCGCGCTCCCCCGAGCCCGCCGCGACGCGCTGGCCGTCCTCGTCGAACACCGCGCAGTTCGGTCCCAGCATGAAGGCCGCCGTGGCCGCCTCGGCCCCTGGCGCAGAGGCCGAAGCGCCCAGCCCCACTGCCTCCGACGAGCCGAAGGAATCCATGATCATGGCGTTGCGGGCGTGGGAGAGCAGGCCACGCTTGTTCTCCTGGCTCCACATGGAGCCCGACGAGCTCATGGCCTTGACGTGGGAAAGGTCCCAGCGGCCAGGGTTGGCCTCCAGGGCTTCCAGCATCGGGGTCGAGAAGGCCAGGCCGACGATGACGATATTGTCGGCCTGCAACCGCACGGCCTCGTCCCAGAGCTCTATGGCGCTGAAGCTGCGCGAAGGCAGGCAGGCGACCGTCCCGCCAATATTGAGGGTGATGAAGGCCGAGAACTGGCCGGTGCCGTGCATGAGCGGGCAGCAGACCAGGGTGGTCGGCGGCTCATAGGTCCCGATCCGCGCCTTCAGGTCGCCGGAGCTCCCCAGCGGCGGCAGGCCGAGCGTCGGGTGGCCGCCCGAGCCGATGACGTTGAAGAGGTCGTCCTGGCGCCACATGACGCCCTTGGGCATGCCGGTGGTCCCGCCGGTGTAGAGCAGCACCAGATTGTCCGGGGAGCGGCCCCAGGGCGCCTTGAAGGGGCGTTGCGCCGGCGGCCTGGCGACCACCGTCTCGTAGTCGTCGGCCCAGCCTGGAGCCGGGTGACCCGGCTCGGCGACGGCGATCCAGCGCTTGACGCTCGGCAGCTTCTCGCGAAGCGGTTCGAGGGTCCTGGTGAAACTGGCATGGAAGACCACCGCTTCGGCGTCGGCGTTGTCGAACAGATAGGTGAGCTCGTCGCCGCCATAGCGATAGTTGGTGTTGAGCGGAGCGACCCCCGCCTTGAAGGCGGCGTAGTAGGTCTCGATATATTCCGGGCAGTTGAACAGGTAGGCGGCGACCTTCGCCTCCGGCCCTATGCCGCTCGCCACCAGGTGCGAGGCCAGGGCGTCGGCGCGGGCGTCGAACTGCGCCCAACTGAGCACCCGCTCGCCCTGGACAAGGGCGGGCCGGTCCGGTTGCAGCCCAGCAATTGCTTCCCAGACGTCAGCGAAGATCCAAGCGCTCACCAGGTCCTCCCACGTATTTGTTCTTATGGGAGAAGTTTGGGGGTCACCTTCCGACGGGTGTCAATGTTGACGGCGCGGCAGGCTCAGGTGGCGCGGGGCAGGTGGCGGATATCGCGGAAGGAGACCAGTCGCTGGGCCGCTTCGTCCCACAGCGCCAGCCGGGCGTTGCGGAAGCTGTCCCAAAGGCTGATGCGGCTGACGTCGTGCAGCTCCGGATGGTCCTTCAGCACCTGCGGCAGTCGGTAGAAGGGGATGCGGCTAGAGAGGTGGTGGACATGGTGGATGCCGATGTTCGCCGTTAGCCATCGCAGGGGCTGGGGCAGGTCGTAGTGCGAACTGCCCTGCAGGGCGGCCTGATCTCGCTTCCAGTCCTTGTTCCGGAACCAGGAGACGCCTTCGTACTGGTGCTGCACGAAGAACAGCCAGACGCCGATGGTGGCGGCGATGACCATGGTGGCGAAGTTCACCAGAATCACCGGGACGACGCCCAGCAGCCACATCATCAGGCCGATGCCGACGGCGACCAGGACGCTGTTGCCGAGGGTTGAGACCCAGGGGCGCCAGCCTTCCTTCATCATTCCGATAGGCAGCCGCTGCTGCAGGAAGAAGACGAAGGTCGGACCCAGGCCGAACATGACCGCCGGGTTGCGGTAGAGCCGGTAGCCGAGCCGGCGCAGGGGCGAGAGGGCCAGGTACTCCTCGACGGTCAGCATCTCGATCACGCCGAGGCCGCGGCGGTCGAGATTGCCCGAGGTCGCGTGGTGCATGGCGTGGGTGCGCCGCCAGTAGTCGTAGGGCGTCAGGGTGAAGAGACCGATCACCCGGCCAGTCCAGTCGTTCGCCGCCTTCGCCTCGAAGAACGAGCCGTGGCCGCAGTCGTGCTGGATCATGAACAGCCGTACGAGGAACACGGCGGCCGGCAGGCTGAGCAGCAGGGCGGCCCACCAGAATCCGAGATGGAACGCGGCCCATCCCAAGCCCCACAGGGCCGCCAGGGCAGAGCCGGTCAGGGCGAGCTCGAAGATGCTGCGACCCAGGCTGGGGCGCCTGTAGTTGGTGAGCCTTCGGCTCCAGTCGGCGGGCTTGGTCTCAGTCACGTCGTGTGTAGTCCGAAGGCGGGGAGGAGGTTCAATATCTGCCGGAGGAATACGGTGGTTCTGCGACAGGGTCTTGAAACGCTTCCATTACGGAGAATTAACGCATAGCGCCATGGCCCCACTTGCCGCGCCCGATACAGCCCCCCTAGGTTCCGTGTCACATTGTGACCAGTTTGGGTGGGGTGCTACATGCAAAACCGGCGTCAACTTCTGCTTTCGGCAGGCGCCTTGGCCGTGCTCGGCGGCTATGGCGGCAAGGTTTCCGCGGCGCAGGCGGCCGGCGCCGCCGGCCAGCTCGACAGCTTCCTCGACAAGATCTTCCAGCAGGCGCTGGACGACTCGCCGCAGCTCGCCACCAGCCTTGGCCTCGACAAGGGCGATCGCGCCAAGGCCAAGTTCAGCCTCGATGGCGCCTCCCTCGCGGACAAGGCGAAGGACAAGGCGCTCAATACCCGCCAGTTGGCCGAGCTGAAGGCCATCGACCGCAGCCAGCTCTCGGGCATGGCCGCGGTGAACTATGACAGCGTGCTCTTCAACCTGGAGACCAACGAGGCGGCGAACCGGCAGTTTGATTATGGCTATCTGGGCGGCGGCCAGCCCTACATGGTCTCGCAGCTCAACGGCGCCTACCAATCGACGCCTGACTGGCTCGACAACCAGCACCGGATCGAAACCAAGGAAGACGCCGACGCTTACCTCTCGCGCCTGGCCGACTTCGGCCGGGTGATGGACGAGGAAACCGAGCGGGCGCGGAAGGACATCGCGGCCGGCGTCGTCCCGCCGGACTTCGTCATCGACCGCGCCTTGACGCAGATGCGGGGCCTGCTGACCCAGCCAGAGGCCTCGACGCTCGTCGCCTCCGTCGCGCGGCGGGCCAAGGAGAAGGGTGTTTCCGGCGACTACGCCGGACCGGCCGCAAAGATCTACGCCGAGAAGGTCGCGCCGGCGATCGAGCGCCAGATCGCGCTGCTCGAGGCGGCCCGGCCACAGGCCGTCCACGACGCCGGCGTTTGGCGGCTGAAGGATGGCGAGGCCTATTACGCCCAGGCGCTGCTGTCCTCTACGACGACCAAGCTCTCGCCGGACGAGATCCACAATATCGGCCTGGAGCAGGCCAAGGCCCTGGAGGCGCGGGCCGACGTGCTGCTGCGCGGCGAGGGCCTGACCCAGGGCTCAGTCGGCGAGCGGATCCAGGCGCTCTACAAGGACACGCGCTACCACTACCCCAATGACGACGCCGGCAAAGAGAAGATGCTGGCCGACATGAACGGCATGGTCGAGGCCATGTCCAAGCGGCTGCCGCAGTATTTCGGGGCGCTGCCCAAGGCGCCGCTGCAGATCAAGCGGGTGCCGAAGTTCATCGAGGCCGGAGCGCCGGGCGGCTATTACAACCAGCCGAGCCTGGATGGCTCGCGGCCGGGCATCTACTGGATCAACCTCCGCGACAGCGCCGAATATCCGCGCTGGGCCCTGCCGACGATCACCTATCACGAGGGCGTGCCGGGCCATCACCTGCAACTGTCGCTGCAGCAGGAAGCCGACCTGCCGATGATCCGCCGCGCGAGCTTCATCTCGGCCTATGGCGAAGGCTGGGGCCTCTATGCCGAGGAGCTGGCGCGCGAAATGGGGGTCTATGAAGGCGATCCCCGCGGCGAGATCGGCTACATCCAGTCGTCGCTGTTCCGCGCGGCCCGGCTGGTGGTCGACACTGGCATGCACGCCAAGCGCTGGAGCCGCGAGAAGGCGATCGAGACGATGCACGCCATCAGCGGGACGCCGGTCACCGCCTCCACCACCGAGATTGAGCGCTATGTGGTCTGGCCGGGCCAGGCCTGCAGCTACATGATCGGCAAGCTCGAGTGGTTGCGCCTGCGCGAAAGGGCCAAGGCCGCTCTGGGCGGCCGGTTCGACATCCGCAAATTCCACGACGCCGGGCTGCTGTCGGGGGCCATGCCGCTGACCGTGCTCGAAGCGGTCGTCGATCAGTATGTCGCGTCCGCGCGCGCCTGATTTCGGAAGGGGGAGTAACCTAGTGCAGATCGATCGTCGGGCTTTCCTGGCCTCCACCGCCGCCGTCATCGCGACGCCGGCCTTCGCTCAGGGCGGCGTCGCCGAAGACGCCAAGATGCGGGCGCTCTTCGACCAGTTCTTCGAGGAGCGGCTGAACGACTCTCCCCGACAGGTCACCAGCCTGGGGCTCGACAAGGGCGCGCGGGCGGCGGCGAAGACCAGGCTGGACGACGCCTCGCTGTCGGCCTTGGCCCGCGATAAGGCCCGCAATGTCGAGCAGCTTGCCCGCCTGAAGGGCATCGACCGCGCGGCGCTGTCGGACAAGGACAGGCCGAACTACGACGCGGTGCTGTTCACCGCCGAGAACAACGCGACCGCCGATGCGCGCTTCAACTATGGCGCGGAGGGAACCGGGGAGCCGTATGTCCTCTCGCAACTGACCGGCGCCTACCAGGACGTCCCCGACTTCCTGGATTCCCAGCACACGATCGAGACCAAGGCCGACGCGGACGCCTATCTGGCCCGCCTGGAGGCCTTCGCCGGGGTGATGGACCAGGAGTTGGAACGCGCCCGGCACGACGTGGGCCTCGGCGTCGTTCCGCCGGACTTCATCGTCGAGCGGGCGTTGATCCAGATGCGCGGCCTGAAGACCGATCCCGCGAGTTCTTCATTAGTAGGCTCGGTGGTGCGGCGCGCCAAGGAGAAGCAGATTGCCGGCGACTATGCGACGCCGGCGCAGAAGATCTATGCCGAGAAGGTGGTTCCGGCGCTGGAACGCCAGATCGCGCACATGGAATCCCTGCAGGGTAAGACGACCCACGACGCCGGCTGCTGGCGGTTGCCGGACGGCGAGGAGTACTATCGCCTCTCCCTGAAGAACGCGACGACCACCAACCTGACAGCCGACGAGATCCACGAACTCGGCCTGGAGCAGGCGCGCCAGCTCAGCGAGCGGGCCGACGTGCTGCTGAAGAGCAAGGGCTACACGCAAGGGCCGGTCGGGCAGCGGATCGCAGCGCTCTACAAGGCGCCCGACCAGCTCTATCCGAACACCGACGAGGCGAAGGTCGAGCTCATCGCCCACCTCAACAGTCTGGTGAAGGAGATCCAGCCGCGGCTGCCGCAGGTGTTCGGAACGCTTCCCAAGGCGCCGGTGGAAATCCGCCGGGTGCCCAAGTTCATCGAGGCCGGCGCGCCGGGCGGCTACTACAACCGGCCCGCGCTCGATGGTTCGCGGCCGGGTGTCTACTGGATCAATCTGCGCGACAGCGCCGAGAACCCGAAGTGGACGTTGAAGACCCTGACCTTCCACGAGTCCATTCCAGGCCACCACCTGCAGCGTTCGCTGCAGCAGGAGGCGGATCTGCCGATGCTGCGCCGGATCGCCGGCTTCCCGGCCTACAGCGAGGGCTGGGCGCTCTATACCGAAGAGCTCGCCAAGGAGATGGACGTCTATGAGGGCGATCCGCTGGGCGAGCTGGGCATGCTGCAGGCGGCGCTCTTCCGCTCGGCGCGGCTGGTGGTGGACACCGGCCTGCACGCCAAGCGCTGGAGCCGCGAGAAGGCCATCGAGACCATGAGCTCCATCGACGGCTCGCCGACCACCACCGCGGCGACCGAGATCGAGCGCTACTGCGTCTGGCCGGGCCAGGCGTGCAGCTACATGGTCGGCAAGCTGACCTGGCTGCGGATCCGCGCCAAGGCCAAGGCGGCGCTGGGCGACCGGTTCGACATCCGGCAGTTCCACGACGCGGCGCTGCTGTCGGGGGCAATGCCGCTGACGGTGCTGGAAAGCGTCATCGACCAGTACGTGGCGCGTCACAGCGCCTGAGTTTGAATCGGGGGAGATTTCAATGAACAAGCCCATCGACCGCCGCGCCTTCATGACCGGCGCCGCAGGCGTGGCCCTGGCGGCCGCGACGCCCGCCCTGGCTCAAGGTTCGGAGGACGCCAAGCTTCGCGCCCTGCTGGACCGCATGTTCGAAGAGCAGGTGGACGAGAGCCCCGAGCGGGCCACCTCGCTTGGCCTGGACAGGGACGCGCGCGCGGCGTTGAAGAGCCGCCTGGACGACTATTCCGACGCCGGCCGCGCCCAGCGCCTGGAACGGACCCGCGCCCGGGTCGGCGCGCTGAAGGCCATCGACCGCAACGGGCTCTCGCACGCCTCGAAGGTCGACCTGGACACTGTGCTGTGGGGCCAGGAGAACGCGCTGGCCGCCGGCGACCGCTACAAGTTCGGCTCGGTGGGCGGGCGCTTCAGCCCCTATGTGATCAGCCAGCAGGACGGGGTCTATCGCGACATCCCGGACTTCCTGGACAACCAGCACCGGGTGCAGACGGCGGCGGACGCCGACGCCTATCTGGCGCGCCTGAAGGCGTTCGCGGTAGCGATGGACCAGGACCTCGATCGCATGAACGCCGACGTGGCGGCCGGCGTCGTCCCGCCGGACTTCGTCTGCGACCTGGCCCTGGCCCAGATGAAGGCGCTGCGCGACCAGGCGCCTGAGAAGACCATCATGGTCACCTCGATCGCCGGCAAGGCGAAGAGCGCCGGCCTGACGGGAGACTATGCGACCCCGGCGACGGCGATCGTGGCGCAGGAGATCTTCCCCGCCCTCGACCGGCAGATCGCCGCCATGCAGGCCACGCGCGCCAAGGCGACCTCGGACGCCGGCATCTGGAAGCTGGCCAACGGCGCGGCCTATTACGCCGATGGGCTCAAGGCCTCGACGACCACGGCCATGTCGGCCGAGGAGATCCACCAGATGGGGCTGGAGCAGGTCGCCGACATCACCGCACGGCTGGACGCGATCCTGAAGAGCCAGGGCAAGACCACCGGCACGGTGGCCGAGCGGCTGATAGCGCTCAACCAGGACCCGGCCCAGCTCTATCCCAACACCGACGAGGGTCGGGCCGCGGTGATCGCCGACCTGAACCGGCAGGTGGCCGATATCGCCGCGCGCCTGCCGCAGGCGTTCAACACCCTGCCCAAGGCGCAGGTGACGGTGAAGCGGGTGCCGGTGTTCATCCAGGACGGCGCGTCGAACGGCTACTATCAGAGCGCGGCGCTCGATGGTTCGCGGCCGGCGGCGTTCTTCATCAACCTGAAGGACACGCACGAGTGGCCGAAGTACAACCTGCCGACCCTCGTCTATCATGAGGCGACGCCGGGCCATCACCTGCAGATCGCCCTGGCCCAGGAGAGCGACCAGATCCCGATCATCCGGCGCGCCGGCGGCGGGTTCTCGGCCTTCAGCGAGGGTTGGGGGCTCTATGCCGAGCAACTGGCCGACGAGATGGGCGTCTACAAGGACGATCCCTATGGCCAGGCGGGCTACCTGCAGTCGCTGCTGTTCCGAGCCTGCCGCCTGGTGGTCGATACCGGCATCCACCACAAGCGCTGGAGCCGTGAGAAGGCGACGGACTACATGGTCTCGGTCACCGGCTATCCGCGCAGCCGCGCCTTGCGCGAGGTGGAGCGCTATTGCTGCGCGCCCGGGCAGGCGACGAGCTACAAGGTCGGCCACACGGTCTGGAACCGCCTCCGCGCGGAGGCCAAGACCAAGCTTGGCCCGCGTTTCGACCTGAAGGCCTGGCACGACGCGGCCCTGCTGTCGGGCGCCATGCCGCTGACGGTGCTGGAGCAGAACCTGGCCGAGTGGGTGACGACCAGGGTTTGAACGGCCAACGAGATCGCCTTCGTCACCCTGAGCGCCCGAGACGGCCTATTGCGGCCGTTCGCCGGGATGCTGGGGCAGCACGTCGGTGATCTCCCACCAGTCGGCCTTCGACGCTACGTGGAAGTGGAAGCCGGCCCGGGCGCCCGTCGGGGCGTCGAGGGTTCCGGCTCGCAGGCGCAGGACGCCGGGCTTGGAGACGTGCCGGCTGAAGATCGGAGAGCCGCAGCGCCGGCAGAAGACCCGCTCCTTGCCGGGTGAGGACTCATAGGCCTGCAGATCCTCTTCGCCGCTGGTCAGCTGGAAGTCGGCCTCCGCGACCGGGATGTTCGAGGCGAACGCGCCGCCCTGCGCCTTGCGGCAGTCGGTGCAGTGGCAGAACTGGATGGGCGCCAATTCGCCGCCGACTGCGAACCGCACAGCACGGCAGAGGCATGATCCGGTAACCATGAGTGAAGACTCCGACGCAGCTAACCAAGCCTGTTTACAGGGATTTCACGGAACATTGTTATTTGCGTAAGTATGACGCGTTTCTCGATTCACTATGAGGAACCCTCACCGGGGAAGCCGCCGCCCAGCGGCTGGTCGGTGCTCCGCGTCTTCCTGTGGAGCTTGCTGCTGGCCTGTGCGGCGCTCTGGTGCTGGACGGTGCTGGCCGCCTAGCGTCGCCTCTGGCGTGGGGCTTGCCGACGAGCGTCTCCGACGGACGGGACTGTGCCGTCGGAGGACATCATGCGCTTCACCTTCGCCGCGCCGACTGCGCAAGCCCCACGTCGCCACAGCCTGATGATCTGGCTCCGGCGGGCGTTCGACATGGTCGTCATCGGCGCCATGCTGTTCGCCCTGATGGAAACCGTCTCCTTCCTGCGTGGGCTCCTGGGCTAGCCTCAGGTCGTGGCCTTGACCGGCTCGCCCTCCACCTCGTCCTGGACGTCTTCCAGTTCGCCTTCCCACTTGGCGACCACGGCCGCAGCCACCGAGTTGCCGACGACGTTGGTGGCCGAGCGGCCCATGTCCAGCAGGTGGTCGACGCCCAGCACCAAGGCGATCCAGGCCTCGGGCAGGCCGAAATAGGTGAGGGTGGCCATGATCACCACGAGGGAGGCGCGCGGCACGCCCGCGATGCCCTTCGAGGTCACCATCAGCAGCAGCAGCATGAAGATCTGCTGCTGGACGGTCAGGTTCACGCCGTGGGCCTGGGTGATGAAGATGGTCGCGAAGGTGCAGTAGAGCATCGACCCGTCCAGATTGAACGAGTAGCCCAGCGGCAGCACGAACGAGACGATGCGGCGGCGGACGCCGACCTTCGGCAGGGCTTCCAGGATGCGCGGGTAGGCCGCTTCTGAGCTGGCGGTCGAGAAGGCCAGCAGGGCCGGGGTGCGGATCACGTTGAACAGAGGGATGACCCGCTTGCCGATGAACAGGAAGCCGGCGACGAACAGCAGGACCCAGAACAGGCCCATGGTGGCGTAGAAGCCCAGGACGAACTTGCCGTAGACGGCGAGCATCGCCAGGCCCTGGGTGGCGATGGTCGAGGCCAGGGCGGCGAAGATGGCGAGCGGGGCCAGCTTCATCACGAACTCCGTGACCTTCAGCATGATGGCTGCGCCCTGCTCGACGACGTGCATGACCGCCGGGGCCTTGTCGTCGATCGCCGCGACGGCCGTGCCGACGAACAGCGAGAAGACGACGATCTGGAGGATCTCGTTCTTGGCCATGGCGTCGACGATCGAGGTCGGGACCAGGTGGGCGATGAAGCCGTTGAGGGTGAAGGCTTCGGTGCTTGCGGTGGGGATCGCGCCAGCGGCGGCCGTCTCCATGTGCAGCCCGGAGCCCGGTTGCAGCAGGTGCACCATCGCCAGCCCTATCAGCAGCGAAACTACCGATGCGCTTATGAACCAGCCCATAGTCTTGGCGCCGATCCGGCCAACGGCGGCGGCGTCCTCCATGTGCGCGATGCCCGCGATCAGGGTGGTGAACACCAGCGGGGCGATGATCATCTTGATCAGGCGCAGGAAGACGTCGGTGACGATGGAAAGATGGCTCGCCGCCTGCTTCGCCTGTTCCGGGGTGAGAAGCTGGTTGCAGGCCCACCCGACGCCGATGCCCAGCACCATGGATATGACGATCAGCAGCGCGAAACGACGGTTCATAGGCAACTCACACGTGACGGGCGCCGGCTGAATGGCCACGCCTGGGCCGGCTTTTAATCAAGACGCAGGGCTCGCGCCCAGCCCCATCGAGAATTTAATCAGGCGGGAATGAGGTCGAAGGCGATGGTCATTCGTGGCTCGTCGCCGCCGAACGGGACGGTGCCGTGCCACATGTAGGACGGGAAGAGAGCCAGCAGCCCGGGCTCCGGCCTGACGAAATGCTCGGCCTCCAGCGCGGGCCGGGTCGGGATCGAGGGCTGTCCGAAGCGGAGCCAGCCGGCCCGATCCGCTCCCGCGCCGACGGCCTTCGGCACCGCGATGTAGCAGGCTGAGGAGATCCATCCCTGCGGGTGCAGATGATCGACGTGGAAACCGCCAGGCCGCAGCCGCACCGACCACGCGCCGAGCACGCGGTGGCCGCCACGGTTGCGGGCGCGGAATAGGTCCTCGCCCTGGCCGATGCGTTCGCGATAGGCGCGGATCGGTCCCTCGATCGCCTGGAAAAACGCGGCGATCGCCGGCTGCCTGGAGACCAGCAGGTTCTGTGATGTCTGGGTTCCGCCGCGCAGCGACTGGTCCAGGGGATGCGCCTTCAAACCGTGCAGTTCGATGAGCGCCGCGGCGAGCTCCTCGAGATATGCCGCCAGACTCGTCCAGCCTCGCGGCGTGTCGATGGCCTGGGCGTACACCAGGCGCGAATAGTCCCAGAGCTGGCGATAGCGGTCATCGCCGCCCGCGCGCCAGGCGGTCGCCAACGCCGCGGCGGCTTCCTGGTCGAAGCGATCCTCGCCAAGCAGGGTCTCGGCGATCCTGGCGGCCTCGCGGTTGTCGCCGACCGCCAGCAGGGCGTGAGCCAGGGCGCGCCTGGCCGAGGCGTCGCGCGGGCTATGAGCGACCACCTGTGAGCAGAGCTCCAGACTGCGCTCTGGCGCGCTGCGAAGCGACAGGACCGCCGTCTCGAGCGCCAGGCGCAGATCGCCTGGCGCGGCGCGCAAGGCGTGCTCGGCGAAGGCCAGGGCTTCGTCTTCGCCGACGATGTGATTGAGAGCGCGGACTTTCACGCCGGCCAGGGTCGAAGCGAGTGGGCCGCTCGAGACCGCAGCCAGGGCGGCGTCCAGCGGCGCCAGCGCAGCGCCTGGGTCTCCGGTTGTCATCCAGAGAAGCTGGGAAAGATCGCGCAGGGCGTCCGGATAGATCGGTCGACGCGCCAGGGCGTAGCGCAGGGCCCGCTCGGCGTCCTCAAAGCGACGCAGGCCCTGCAAGGCGCGCCCGTAGACGAGCCAGGTCTCGGGCGCGTCAAGGCCAAGGCTGAACGCCCGCTCGGCCTCGGCCACGGCTTCCTGATCGAGGCCGGCGTCACCGAGGCCGGAGGCCACGTTGTGCGCGGCGACGCCGCTGGTCGGATTGATCCGCGCCGCAAGCTGATAGTCGGCCAGGGACTCCGCTTTCCGGCCGGCGGCCTTGAGCGCAGCGGCCCGGGCCGACAGCGCCTCGGGCCAGATTGCCTCCTGCAGGACGAAGGGGGTGATCAATGCCGCGGCTTCGACGGCCCGGCCGTCCGCCGTCAGCAGCCGCGCCAGCGCCGCAGCCGCCTGGACGCAATCACGATCGCGGGCCAGCACGGCGCGATAGGTCCGTTCGGCGCCGGAGGCCTGTCCAGATCGCGCGAGCTGGCGCGCCTGCTCCAGGGCCTGGGCCGTCTCGGCGGAGACGGGCGGCGGCGGGGCAGGCTGAAGCTCGACAGGCACGCGGTGATCCATTCCGGCCCGGGGCGGGCAGGTTTCATTCTGCGAAGCTAGGCCGGACTGTCCAGTGGCCGTGAAGGCGTCAACAGCGCCGCTTGATGAGGCGCCTAATCCGTAGGCGGCGCCCAGCCAGGGAAATTTTCACGAACCGCATGTGGGTCCGCCCCAGCCCTGCGTCTTGGGGACCGGATGCGCGAGGGGCGCGTCGTGAAAAACAACAGGGCGGTTGGATGAATCCTAGGTCTTTGAAGTGGCTTATGGCCGGTGGTGTCGCCTACGGGGCCCTGATGGCCGGCGTGGCTCAGGCGCAGACGGCCAGTGGGACGGCCTCCGTCGAAGAAGTCGTCGTCACCGGCTCGCGTATTGCGCGCCAGGATTATGCGGCCAACAGCCCGATCATCTCGGTGGGCCAGGAAGCGATCCAGAATACCGGCCAGGTGACCGTCGAGAAGTCGCTGTCGCAGATGCCGCAATTCTCCGGCTCGTTCGGCCAAGGCAACACGGGCTCGACCTCCACGGGCCTGAATGGCGGCCAGTCCTACGCCTCCCTGCGCGGCCTGGGCGCCAAGCGGACGCTGATCCTGATGGACGGCCGACGCCTGCAGCCGTCGAACCCGGACGGCTCGGTCGACCTGAACACCATTCCTGAAGCCCTGATCGAGAACGTCGAAGTCATCACTGGCGGCGCCTCGACGGCCTACGGCTCGGACGCCACCGCCGGCGTCGTGAACTTCCGCCTGAAGCGCAACTTCGAAGGCATCGTCGTCGACAGCCAGTACGGCATCTCGGAAAAGGGCGACGGGGAGTCCTTCAAGGTCTCGCTGACCGCCGGCGGCGCCTTCAACGAAGGCCGCGGCCACGCCGTCCTCTCGGTGGACTACACAAACCGCGACCGGGCCCTGCAGGCCTCGCGCGACTACTACCTTTTCCGGACCTCGACCCCGGGCCTGTCGACCATCCCGCAAGGCACGGTGCTGTTCGGCGCGAACCTGCCCAGGCTCTCGGCCGTCAACAGCGTCTTCGTCGGCGAGTACGGCACGGCGGCCCTGCCGGGCAACGCCGCCGGCTTCTACACCGGCCAGATCGGCTTCAACACCGACCAGACCCTGTTCTCGACCGCCGGCGTGAAGGTTCAGAATTTCCGCGATCCGGAAACCAACGCGGCCTATATCGTCAATTCGAACGCCTCGGGCACATCCCAGCAGGTGAACTTCGGCTTCGACGGCTCCTCGCTGCAGTCGGACCTCGACCGCTACGCGGTGTTCGGCAAGCTCGACTACGACCTGACCGACAACATCCGGTTCTTCACCCAGTTTACCTTCACCGACTACGAGTCCGTCGGGATCACCAACCCGACCCTGGCCTCGAACGTCTATGGCCTGACGGTTCCGGCCTCGAACCCGTTCATCCCGGACGATTTCCGCAGCATCCTGGCCTCGCGGCCGAATCCGAACGCCGATTTCACTTTCTACAAGGCCCTGAACATCCTGGGGCCGCGCGTCCAGAAGTACGCCTATACGGTCTATCAGCTGACCAGCGGCCTCTCGGGCGAGGTGGGCTTCAGGGACTGGACCTGGGACGCTTACGCCTCCTACTCCAAAGCCAAGTTCGACAACGAGCAGCGGGGCGGCGCCAGCGCCAGCGCCGTGGCGCGCCTGCTGAACAGCCCCACCGGCGGCGCGGAATACTGCGCCGGCGGCTGGAACCCCTTCGGCAACCTGACTCCGTCGGGCGACTGCATCACCTTCATGAGCCGTCGCACGCTGAACCAGAACAGCCTGGAACAGCGGGTCGTGGAAGCCAGTGTCCAGGGCGGCGCGTTCGAACTGCCGGCCGGTGAGGTGCGCTTCGCTATCGGGGCAGACTATCGCGCCAACGAGTACACCTTCACCCCGGACTCGCAGCTCAACCTGCCGGGCGGCGTGTCGGACGTGCTCGGCTACAGCGTCCTGCGCGACGCAGCCGGTTCGGTGGACACCTATGAGCTGTTCGGCGAGGTCCTGGTGCCGATCCTGAAGGATCTGCCGTTCATCCAGCAGTTCAACGTCAACCTCGGCTATCGCTTCTCGGACTATTCGTCGGTCGGCGCCATCAGCACCTACAAGGCCGACTTCGAGTGGGAAGTGGTGGACGCCGTGCGCCTGCGCGGCGGCTACAACCGCGCCATTCGCGCCCCGAGCGTCGGCGAACTCTACGCTCCGGTTTCGACGGGTTCGGTCACCATCGGCACCGCCAGCCCGACGAACACCGACGGCGATCCCTGCGACGTCCGCTCATCGTTCCGCCAAGGCGCCAGCGGCGCCCAGGTCCGCGCGCTCTGCCTGACCCAGGGTGTGCCGACGGCGATCATCGACAGCTATCAGTTGGGCACGGCCCAGGTCTTCGCCCTGACCGGCGGCAACCCGGACCTGCAGGAAGAGACCGCCGACACCTTCTCGGTCGGCGCGGTCATCCGCTCGCCGTTCGACCATCCGCTGCTGAGCCGGATGTCGGCTTCGGTCGACTGGTACAGCATCAAGGTGAAGGACGCGGTCGGCAGCCTGCCGATCAAGAACGCCTTCCAGTTCTGCTTCAACGCGGGCGGCGCGAACCCGAACTTCGATCCGACCAACTACTACTGCCAACTGATCGCCCGGAACCCGGCCAGCGGCGTGCCGCTGAACCCGGTGCAGCCGTTGCTCAATCTCGGTCAGTTCGAGACCACCGGCGTCGACTTCCAGTTCGACTGGTCGGCGAACCTCGCCGACATGGGATTGGGCGACAACGCGGGCTCGCTCGCCGTGAACGTCGCCCTCGGCTACCTGGACACGTTCAAGATCCAGACCCTGCCGGGAGCAGGCACGTTCGACTATGCCGGCACCTGGGGCACGGCGGTCGAAAGCAGCGCCGGCCAAGCGCACCCGGAATGGAAGTCGGTCACAACCGCGACCTACACCTGGGGACCGGCGAGCGTCGGCCTGCGCTGGCGTCACATCAGCGCCATGGACAACTCCGCCCTCGTGGTGACTCCGACCAGCACGGCGCACGGTGTGAAGGCCTATGACGTCTTCGACCTGAACGCCCGGGCGACCCTGCCCTGGGACACCGAGCTGCGCTTCGGCGTGAACAACCTGTTCGACAAGGCCCCGCCTCAGGCCGGCAACGAGGAAGGCAACTACGACGCCCAGAACTACGACGTGATGGGCCGGGCCTACTACGTCGGCCTGCGCAAGCGCTTCTAAGGCGAACCGGCGCCGCTTTAGCCTGACCCCACCGGGGCTCGGGCGGCGCCGTCACCGCTATCTCCCCTGGCGGTGAAGGGGCGTCGGTCGAATGGCCGGCGCCCCTTTTCTTGGGTGCATATGCGCAAAAGAAAAGCGCCGGGACCGCAAGGTCCCGGCGCTTGCCGTTTCCGGCTGTCGTTGGCCTCAGTTCTTGGTGGCGGCGGGGCCGTAGAGCAGGCCGTTGAAGAGGAACTTGAAGGTTCCGTAAGACTGGGCCCGCTGGGTCACCTCCGGTCCCATGACCAGCAACTTGCCCTTGCCGACGTCGATGTCGAGCACCGCGGTGGAGCCGTTCAGCTTCTCCTGGCCGACCGCCCAGCCGCTGCGCAGCGGGGTCGGGGTGTCGAACCAGGAAACCCGCGCCACGCCGGTGGCGGAGGCCTTCAGGTTGAAGGTCGGGCTACGGTCGAAAAACACGTCCACGTCCTGGGGCAGGCCGTAGGCGAGGGGCTGGGTGTTGTCGACCTTGGTGCGCAGGACCGAGCCGGGAATGAAGAATTCCTTGGTCGAGAGGCCCACCTGCTTGCCGGCCTCGGTCCTGGCCACCGCGATATCGACCGGCGCGCCCAGCAGGGTCGCCAGCCGGCCCGAGGAGCCGATGGTGATCACCGTGCCGCCGTTCTTGGCGAACTCGGCGATCTGGGGAACGGTCGTCTCGTCGGTGATCTTGCCCAGCCACGGACGGAACTCGGCCGGGATATCCTCCGGTTTGGGCTGGGCGCCGCCGCGCGTCGGCCGGAAGGGGCCGCCGGCGGGCGCCGGGACCACGCCGTCGGCGAAGACCAGGACGTCATAGTCCTTGGCGATGTCGCCGGCGTCGAGGCGCTGCGGATAGACGACTTCGAAGGGCGCTTCGAACTGTTCGAAGAGCCAGCGGTTCCAGCCGGAAGGCATGGAGCCGCCATAGACGTCGACCAGGCCGATGCGCACGGGCTTCAGCGCGATGGTCTCGCTGGCGGGCTTGGCGGCGACCGAGACGGCGTCGATGCCGAGGTCCTTCACGCCCTTGGAGACGATTTCCTGGGCCTGGGGCGAGGCGGGCACCCAGATCGCGCCGGGGCCGAAGCTGTCCTTGCCGGCCTTGGCGCCGGTCTTCAGCCAGAAGACCGGCTGGCCGGCCTTCAGGAGGCGGTTGGTGAGGGTGAAGCTGCGGTTGGTCTCGTGGCTGATAAGCCAGCCGGCCTTGCCCGAGCCCTTCACGGCGCCCGGCTGGACGGCGATCAGGTCCGGCACGCGTTCGAACGGGCCGTCGAAGCCGTCGAGGATGCGGTCGTACTTGACGCCCATCTGGTAGGCGAGGGTGTAGCCGGTGATGTCGTAGGGCGCCTTCGGCGGACCGCCCGGATATTCGAGATCGTGCGGGTGGTCCTGCGGCTCGAACATGTCGAGGATGTGCGGGCGATAGGCCTGGGCGGTCTTCACCACGTAGGAGCCGGCCGGATAGGTCTTGTCGCCGACCTTGAAGGCCTTGGTGGCCCGATCCACGTCCACGCCGCTCTTGATGAGCGCGTTGAGGAACGCCACGGCGGTGGGCATGTCCGCCTGGCCCGCCGGGATGACGTAGCCGCGCGGATCGCGGTTCTCCGGCTTTTGCAGGACGGTCTTGTAGAGGCTCGGATCGATGGCGCCTCCGCGGCCGAAGGCGACGGCCGTATCGTTGGTCTTGGCGCTCTTGCCGGCTTCCTTCAGCGCGTCGATCCTGGTCGGCGTGACCGTCCAGCTATCCTTCGAGCCCCGCTCGATGCTGTTCGCGCCCATCTTGTAGATGTTGAACAGCAGGCGTTCGCGGTTGCGCGAGGCGTAGTCGATCACCGCCCGGTCGAGGCTGTACTGGTATTCGATCGTCTGGTTGAGATGCCAGGGCTGGGGCGCGATCGGCATGGGGCGGTCGCCGTTCGGCAGTTGCACCTCGGGAACCAGCGACACGGTGGTCGGGGTCGGGCCGCCGATGATCTCGGTCAGCAGGCCGACCGAGTTGTGGAAGTAGGCGATCGAGCGCTCCATCCCGTTGTGCCAGGTGGAATAGGCGGCCGCGCTGCGCGCGCCGGAGCCGGGCTTGTCCTCGGCGACCAGACGGCTGTGCATGTTCATGCCCACCTCTTGCAGGGTGGTCATGACGAGCGGGTCGTAGTTGTAGTTGAAAGGATCGCGGAACGGCGGGACGAACACGATCATCCCGTCAGGACCAGTCTGGTGCTGGTTGAAAATGATCTGCGGGAACCACTCCCGGAAGAGTTGCTTGTTGACGTTCGTCGTCTCGGACATCTGCGACATGAAGCTGTCGCGGTTGTTGTCGTGGCCGATGTACTTTTGGTAGAGGCGCGGGATCGAGCCGAACTCGCGCTTTTTCGGGTCTTCGTTGCGCATGTACCAGTCGGAGACCAGTTCCATGCCGTCCGGATTGTCGTGCGCGAAGATGATGATGACATCATCCAGCATGCGCAGGGTCTCGGGGTCGTTAAGGGTCAGCATCCGGTAGAGGACCTGGATCTGGCCCTGGGAGGTGACGGTCTCGGTGGCGTGCAGACCGGCGTCGATCCAGACCACCGCCTTGCCTTCAGCCGCGAGCTTGGCGGCTTCTTCCTTGGAGAGCCCCTCGGCCTTGGCCAGCCGCTTCGAGATGCTCTTGTACTGGTCGAGCTTGGCGAGGTTGGCCGGCGAGGAGACGATCGCCATCCACTGGGTGCGGCCTTCCTCGGACTTGCCGAAGTCGACCAGCTTCATGCGGTCGGATTGGGAGGCCAGGGTCTTCAGATAGGCCTCGTAGGCCGTGTAGTCGGCGAGGAAGTAGTCGCTGCCCGGGTTCTGGGCGAAGGCTTCGCTCGGCGGAGTTATGGTCGCGGCGTTCGCGCCGCCGCCCATGATGAGGACCAGCGCCAGGGCAGCGCCCGTCATTGCGTGTTTTCGCGTCATTCCATCCCCCGCTCTTACCTGCGTGACTCAACATGCCCGACACGGACACGCTTCCTTAGGCCAGACGCAGGCGTGGGGCGATTCCGCACCTGGGCCATGGGCGAATTTTTCCGAGATGGGAGGATACCGGGGCGTTGAAGGACCGGTTGCGGGACCCGGCGCGGCCGGGTCCCGACGGCGTGCGGCTTATTCGGCGCCGCCGACCTTGCGGTAGTCGAGCGGCGGCTTGCGATCGCCGAGCAGGGATTTGTAGACGAAGCC
This sequence comes from Phenylobacterium koreense, assembly GCF_040545335.1. Classification (NCBI taxonomy): domain Bacteria; kingdom Pseudomonadati; phylum Pseudomonadota; class Alphaproteobacteria; order Caulobacterales; family Caulobacteraceae; genus Phenylobacterium; species Phenylobacterium koreense. The sequence continues at coordinate 190,450 of NZ_JBEPLU010000003.1, read as the reverse complement.
TTTGCCTTGGCGCTGCTTCAGCTCGGCCTTGGCCTGGGCGATGAGCTCCGGATTGGAGAACAGCTCCGCGCCGGTGATCGACAGGGTCTTGGCGGCCAGGGCCGCGCCTTTGAGGCCGATCGTCATGCCCCCGGCGGCCACGTTCTGCCAGCTATGGCCAGCCGAGCCGGGCACGAAGGTGGCGGTGGACAGGCCCACGGTCGGGGTCACCCAGCTCACGTCCGCCACGTCGGTCGAGCCGCCGCCAGCGTCGCCGGAGGTGTCGGCGGGGCGATAGGTTTCGATCTTGCCGACCGAGGCGAGGTCGCCGCCGCCGTTCGGGAGGGACTTGGCCAGTTCCTGGGCGAACTTGGTCTCTTCCGGGGTCCAGGAGATGCCGCCGACGCTCTCCAGCGACTGCTGCATGACCTTGCCCAGCACGTCGTTGGGCAGAAGGTTGTAGACGCCGCCGGTCTGTTCGAACTCGACCTTGGTTCCGGTGATCATGGCCGCGCCCTGGGCGGCGGTCTTAACCCGATCCATGACATCGACGACGATCTTCGGGTCGGCGTTGCGGACGTAGTAGTAGACCTCGGCGAAATCCGGGACGACGTTCGGCGCCTTGCCGCCGTTGGTGACCACGTAGTGGATGCGGGTGCGGTCGGGGATGTGTTCGCGCAGGTAGTTGTTGGCGACGTTCATGATCTCGACGCCGTCGAGCGCCGAACGGCCGGCCCATGGCGCGCCGGCGGCGTGGCTCGACTGGCCGTAGAAGCGGAACTTGCCGCTGATGTTGGCCATCGAAGTGCCCTGGTTGGCCGAGTTCGTGTTTCCCGGGTGCCAGTGCAGGGTGATGTCTACGTCGTCGAACAGGCCGTCGCGGACCATGTAGACCTTGCCGGAGCCGCCTTCCTCGGCCGGCGTGCCATAGACGCGGACCTCACCCTGGACCTTGTTCTGGACCATCCAGGTCTTCAGGGCGACGGCGGCGGCCGTCGAGGCCGCGCCGAACAGGTTGTGGCCGCAGCCGTGGCCGGCGTCGCGGCCCGCCACCGGTTGCTTGGTCGGGGCGGCGGCCTGCGACAGGCCGGGCAGGGCGTCGAACTCGGCCAGGATGGCGATCACCGGGCCCGGGCCGTTCTTGAAGCTGGCGACGAAGCCGGTGGGTTCACCGGCCACTCCGGCCTGGACCTTGAAGCCAGCGGCCTTCAGTTGATCCTGCAGAAGCGCGCTGCTCTTGGTTTCCTGATAGCCGACCTCGGCATAGTTCCAGATCTTCAGCGCCGCGTCGTTCATCTTCGGCGCATAGGCGTCGACGGCCGCGATGATCTGGCCGCGGCCTTCGGCGGTGAGCGGGGCGGCGCTTGCCGCGCCTGCGGCGAGCCAAGCTGTGGCGCAGATGGCGCTGGTGGCCAGCGCCTTGGTGATCGTTTTCATGAGTCCTCCAGGCCGCCAGCGCATAAGGGCGCCGGCCTTCGGGCTCAAGACGCAGCTTGGCGGGAAATCCTCACTCGCCCGAGAGCGGGCGCAGCTCGATGGTGGTGGAGGACGTCTCGACCCCGCGCGCCATTCCATAGGCCTCGAGGGTTTCCACGAAGCCGGTGACGTCGCCCGACTTGAACCGGCCGCTCAGCGGCTTGGCGGCCAGGGCCGGGTCCGCGATCTGCACCTTCCGGGTGGAATAGCGGTTCATTTCCTGGACGATCGAGCCGAGCGGTCGATTGTCGAACATCAGGTGGCCTTCTCGCCAGGTGGCCAGCCGGGCGACGTCGCGGTTCTCGATGGTCCAGGGCTGGTCGCCGATCTGCGTCAGTTCGCGGCCGGGCGTGAGGTCGATGGAGGTGCCGCGCGTCGCGACGCGGATCTTGCCCTCGATCAGGCTGACCGACCACTGACCCGGATCGACCCTGACGTCGAAGGCTGTGCCGAGCGCCGTCACCGATCGCCCGGCGGCCGACACCACGAAGGGGCGTTGCGGATTCTTGGCCACCTCGAAGAAGACCTCGCCCTGCACCACCGTGAAGGCGCGGCGTGCGCCCCACTCGGTCAGCCGAACTTCGGAAGCCGTGCTCAGCGTGATCCTGGAACCGTCCTCGAGGGTGACGGCCTGTTGGCCGCCGACCGGGGTGCGATAGGTCGCGATGACTTCGGCCATCGCAGGCGGCGAGGTGGAGGAGGCGGTTTTCGGCTGGGCCTGGCGCCAGGAGCCGATCCCCAGCGCCGCGGCGCCTGCGACGGCGATCGCCGCGATCCCAGCGGCCCAACGCATCTTCGGCCGGCGCTGGGCTTGCGCGAGTTCGGCGCGCAGAGCTTCGCGGGCCGCGAGGATCTCCGGCTCATCCTTCAGGTCGCCCAGGTGCTCCCAGGTTCCGCTGACCTGCGCCCACTGGGCTGCGTGGCTTGGATCGGCCGCCAGCCATGCCTCGAAGGCGCATCGCAGTCCGCTGTCGTCGGGGCGACGCTGCAGTTGCACGAACCACGACGCGGCGTCCGGACTACCGGAATGACCGTTTTGTCGTTGGTTGTCGTTCATCGCTTTCCTGCAGCCGGGTCGAAATGATCCGAAGGGCCTTTGTAACGTGTTTCTCGACCGCGCTGACTGAAACGCCAAGTTGAGCAGCGGCGCCCTTGTAGCTCATGCCCTCGAAACGCACGAGCATGAATGCGGCGCGCGTGCGTGGCGGCAAGGCCGCGAGGGCTTCCATCGCGAGGGAAGCTTCCTGTTTGGCCTGGAGGATTCGATCGGGCGACAGTTCGTCGAGCGGGTGGTGGATTTCTTCCAGTTCGCAGTGCGCGCCCCGCCGGCGAACGGTGTCGCGACGACGACGGTCGAGCAGGACATTGGTGGCGGTCTGGAAGATGAAGCTGGACAGATTGGCCACCTCGCCGCCGCGCCGACGGTTGTGGAGCCGAAGCAGAACTTCCTGGATCAGGTCGTCGATCTCATGACCGTCCGTGCGGCGGCGGAAGAACGCCCTGAGCGCCTGCTGGTACGGAAGTGAGGCGTACGCGAGTCCTTCCGGCTCACTCCTGGCCCCGGACCTTTCAGGCCAAGACATCTGAACTCCACACCCCACTTGTCTTATTGCGGTCATGGTTGTTGAAGGCGCTGTGGAGGTCAACGACCTAGCGGTAGGGCTTGTTCGAAAACCAGGCGATGCTGGATTTTCGGGCACAGCTCCCGTCGATCCCGTCGCCACAGTGCTGTGGCGAATAAACAACCAAAGACCCGCCAGAGCGGGCTAGCTTGTCTGTGGCGGGCCGTGAAAAGTGCAGGCGGCGGGGAGCTGTGCGCCTGTTGAATTTTGTCCGTTTCGGGATCTTGGTGGGCGCCCTGGCGATGTCGGGCGGACCAGCGCTTGCGGCCGAAGGCGCACACGCGTTCTCGATCCCCGCCGGCCTGCCGCTCGACCGTGCGCTCACCGCGTTTTCCGCCCAGAGCGACCGCGACATCCTGTTCAGTCCTGACCTCGTCGCGGGACGGAGAACCAGCGGGCTATCGGGCAGGATGAGCCCGGACATCGCGCTGAGGGAACTCCTTCGAGGCTCAGGCCTCACCTGGCGGCAGTTCCAGGGCCGCTACCTCATCGAAGGTGCGCCGACGCACTCCCCCGTCGAGCCGATCGCCGAGGTCGAGAGCGTAGTCGTCACCGCCAGCCGCCGGCCGACGCTCGACCAAGTGACGCCCATGTCGGTGCGGGCGTTGTCGGGGGATGAACTGGCGCGGGCCGGTGCGGCCGATTTCAGCGATGCGGCGATGCTGCTGCCGGGCCTGACCCAGACCAGCACCGGGACCGGGCGCAATCGCTTCAGCCTGCGCGGCGTGTACGGTTCGGGCGAGGCCACGACCGCCCTCTACTACGACGACGTTCCGGTGACCGGCCCGAGCGGCACCACCGCCGACCCGGGCGGCTCGTCGCCCGAATTGCTTCTGGTCGACGTCGAGCGGCTCGAGCTTCTGCGAGGGCCGCAGGGCACGCTCTATGGGGCGAGCGCCATGGGCGGCGCCCTGAAGGTCATCTTCAAGCGGCCGAATCTCGCCCAGGCGAGCGAAACGGCGTTGGCCGAGCTCAATACCAACTCCGGCGAGTGGGGCGGGGGACAGAGCCTGGTGATCAACCAGCCTCTGATCGCCGACAAGCTGGGCGTACGGCTCACCGCCTATCGGCGCACGGAGCCGGCATATGTCGACAATGATCGCCTGAGCGTGCGGAACGCCAACGCCGGACGGGTCTGGGGCGCACGCCTGGGCCTGGGTTTGGAGCCGACCGAGGACCTTCAGGTCAATCTCTCGGCCAGCTACCAGGACGCGCACGATGACGACACCAGCGGGGGATCGTTGGGCGCCCGCCCGAACGTCTCTCTGAACTACGTGCGGATGCCGTTCGAGAGCCGCCTGAAGCTCTTTGACAGCGCGCTTAGTTGGCGCATCGCAGGCATGCGGCTGTCGGCGAACGCCGCCGCCTATGCCTGGGACAGCCTGCGGCGCATCGATTACACTGGAACTCTGCTGGCCGAGCGCGACAGCCCCGACGGTTGCAAGCGCTATCTGGACCTGCCGGCGGCCGTCGCCTGCACGGGGCAGCAATTGGGCGTCTATTCGGCCTATGTGGACAGCCGGGCGCCTGGCCTGCTGAACCAGCCGATCAATCTCAGCGCCCAAGTCCAGGAAGTCCGTCTGCAATCCGACGACCCGGGTTTCCTGGCCTGGACGCTCGGCGTCTTCCACGAGATCCGGAAGGACCGCATCGACAGTCAGGTCGTCGTGGGCGACGACCTGACCGGCGAGCCGGATTTCGAGCAGGGCTATACGGGGCGGCGTATCGTCGACAGTCGCCTGAGTCACCGCGCGGTCTATGGGGAGGTCACCCTCGGCGCCGATCGCGACACCTCCCTGACCCTGGGGGCGAGACGTTTCGAATACGACAAGGCCACGATCGGCCACGCGGCGGTCGTCAATGTCATCTCGAACACCTCCGAAGCGAATTTCGCCACCACGACCGGCGAGGACGGCTGGAGCATCAAGATTCTAGGCAATCGGCGGCTCTCTCCGACGGCGCTGCTCTATGCGCAGGCCTCGCAGGGCTTCCGCCCGGGCGGGATCAACACCGTGCCTGGCCTGCCGCCAAACCTGGCCGCCTATGGCCCGGACAGCCTCTGGAACTACGAACTGGGCCTCAAGAGTTCGTGGTTCAACAACCGCGTGGTGTTCAACGCCGCCGTCTACCAGATCGACTGGCAGGACATGCAGTACAGCGCGAGCAGCACCAACGGCGCGTTCGCCTTCATCACCAATCTCGGCGAGGCGCGCATTCGGGGCCTGGAGGCGGACACCAGCTTCGTCGTCAATTCCATGGTGCGGGGTGGTGTGAGCCTGACCCTGACCGACGCAGTCCTGACCCGCGACCAGGCCAGCGCCGAAGGGGCGGGGTTGGGCTCGGCCGGCGACCGCATCCCCGCGGCGCCACGGGCGTCGGCGGAAGGGTGGCTGGAGTACCGCCGCGACCTTCGCGAAGGCCTGCAACTCCTGCTCCGCGCCGACGGCGCCTATGTCGGCCGCTCCCACAGCGCCTTCGATCGGAGGAGCGCAAACGACGTCGCGCTCGGCGACTACTGGCTGTTCAACGCGCGGGGGAGCCTACGCACGAGACGCTGGACGCTCAGCGCCTTCGTGGAAAACCTTTCGGACGCCGATCGTCCGTCTTTCGCCACGACGGGACGCCAGATTCAAGCGTTCGCCCCGCGGCCTCGGCAAGTCGGGCTGTCCGTGGCATACGACTTCTAGAGCGGCGTCAGAACCGGACGCACAGGCTGGAGCGCCACCAAAAGAACATCTTGTGAACAGCGAACAAAGCGCGTACGCCTTCTTTCGACGGCCAGCCGCTACCCGCGTCGGACTGTCGGGTTGGAATCATGGAACAAGGGGCGCCTTGCAATGAGTCAGTCGGCGTTGAAGCTCGTGGGAAAAGAAGAAGGCGATAAGCAGCGGGCGCTGGAAGCGGCGATCGCGCAGATCGATCGGGCCTTTGGCAAGGGCTCGGTGATGAAGCTTGGCGAGAAGAGCCATATCGAGGTGGAGGCGGTGTCCACCGGCTCCCTCGGCCTGGACCTCGCCTTGGGCATCGGCGGCCTGCCCAAGGGGCGGATCATCGAAATCTACGGTCCGGAAAGCTCGGGCAAGACGACCCTGGCCCTGCACGTGGTGGCGGAGGTTCAGAAGGCCGGCGGCGTGGCCGCCTTCGTCGACGCCGAGCACGCCCTGGATCCGCAGTACGCCAACAAGCTCGGCGTGAACCTGGATGACCTGCTGGTCTCCCAGCCCGACACCGGCGAACAGGCGCTCGAGATCACCGACACCCTGGTGCGATCCGGCGCCATCGACGTCATCGTCATCGACTCCGTGGCGGCCCTGACGCCGCGCGCGGAAATCGAAGGCGAGATGGGCGACCAGCTTCCCGGCCTGCAGGCCCGTCTGATGAGCCAGGCGCTGCGCAAGCTGACCGCGTCCATCTCCAAGGCCAAGACCCTGGTGATCTTCATCAACCAGATCCGGCACAAGATCGGCGTGATGTACGGCAGCCCCGAGACGACCACCGGGGGCAACGCGCTGAAGTTCTACGCTTCGGTTCGCCTGGATATCCGCCGCACCGGCTCGGTGAAGGTGCGCGACGAGATCCTCGGCAACAATGTCCGCGTGAAGGTGGTGAAGAACAAGGTGGCCCCGCCGTTCCGCGAGGTCGAGTTCGACATCATGTACGGCGAGGGGATCTCCAAGCTGGGCGAGATCATCGACCTGGGCGTAAAGGCCGGGGTCATCGAGAAGTCCGGCTCCTGGTTCTCCTGGAACTCCACCCGCATCGGCCAGGGCCGCGACAATGTCCGTGAATTCCTGAAGAACAACCCCGACATCGCCAATCAGATCGAGCGTCAGGTGCGCGGCGCCCGCGAGGCGATCGAGGAAGAGCTGCTGGTCGGCCCGACCGGTGACGAGGGTTCTGACGAGGACTAGGTTCGCATCGCCGGCCGGCCGTCACAGCCCACCGGAACCGGAGAGGCCTCCAACCCGACATCCGGACCCGCCCGGCGGGCATGCCCCCGCACGGACGCCGATGATGCGCAAGGACGCTTGGACGCAGACCGTCCAGGCGTCCTTTTTCTTTGCGGGGGCCGCCAAAATCCGTAAACGGTCGCCGATGGGGCGGCGCCGGACAGGCGAGCTCCCATATCTATTTCTTCCGTTTCCAACGTCTGACGAGCCATGCCGAGCCTTAACGAGATCAGGACCGCGTTTCTGGGCTATTTCGAAAAGAATGATCACCTGATCATTCCGTCGGCTCCGCTCGTTCCGCAGAACGACCCGACCCTGCTCTTCGTCAATGCGGGGATGGTGCCGTTCAAGAACTACTTCACGGGCGCCGAGACGCCGCCTGCGCCGCGCGCGGCCTCGTCGCAGAAGTCGGTCCGCGCCGGCGGCAAGCACAACGACCTGGACAATGTCGGCTACACCGCGCGCCACCACACCTTCTTCGAAATGCTGGGGAACTTCTCCTTCGGCGACTATTTCAAGGAAGGCGCGATCGAGCACGCCTGGACCCTGCTGACCAAGGAGTTCAAGCTTCCGCCCGAGAAGCTGTGCGTCACCGTCTATCACACCGACGACGAGGCGGCTGCGCTCTGGAAGAAGATCGCGGGCCTGCCCGACGAGAAGATCATCCGCATCGCGACCAACGACAACTTCTGGTCCATGGGCGACACGGGCCCCTGCGGGCCGTGCTCGGAGATCTTCTACGATCACGGCGAACACATCCCCGGCGGTCCTCCGGGCAGCCCGGACGAGGACGGCGACCGGTTCGTCGAGATCTGGAACCTCGTCTTCATGCAGTTCGAGCAGTTCGCCGACGGCCGCCGCATCGACCTGCCCAAGCCGCAGATCGACACCGGCATGGGCCTGGAGCGCATCGCCGCGGTGCTGCAGGGCGTCCACGACAACTATGACGTCGACCTTTTCCGCACGCTGATCGCGGCTTCGAAGGACCTCGTCGGCGACGGCACCAACGGCCCGTCGCACCGGGTCATCGCCGATCACCTGCGTTCGACGAGCTTCCTGATCGCCGACGGCGTCTCGCCGTCGAACGAAGGCCGCGGCTACGTCCTGCGCCGGATCATGCGCCGGGCCATGCGCCACGCGCACCTGCTGGGCGCCGAGGAGCCGCTGATGCACCGCCTGGCGCCGGTGCTGGTGGCGGAGATGGGCGAGGCCTATCCGGAACTGCGCCGCGCCGAGCCGGTGATCGTCGAGACCCTGCGCCAGGAGGAAGAGCGCTTCCGCCGCACCCTGGGCCGCGGCATGGCGCTTCTGGACGAGGCGACCGCCAATATGAAGCCGGGCGACATGCTGTCCGGCGAAACCGCCTTCAAGCTCTATGACACCTACGGCTTCCCGCTAGACCTGACCCAGGACGCGGTGCGCGCCAAGGGGCTCAGCGTGAATCTTGACGGCTTCGAGGACGCCATGAAGCGCCAGCGCGAACTGGCGCGCGAGGCCTGGACCGGTTCGGGCCAGGCGGCCCAGGCGGCCGAATGGTTCGGCATCCGCGATCGGCTTGGGGCCACCGAATTCCTCGGTTACGAGACCACCGAGGCGACGGGCAAGCTGCTGGCCCTGGTGTCGGGTGGCGCCGGGGTCGAGAAGGCCACGAGCGGCGAGACCGTCCTGGCCGTGTTCGACCGCACCCCCTTCTACGCCGAAAGCGGCGGCCAGGCCGGTGATGTCGGCGAGATCGAGTGGGCGGGCGGCAAGGCGCGCGTGCTCGACACCCAGAAACAAGCCGGCGACCTCTTTGTCCATGAGATCGAGGTGCTGCAGGGCGAACTGTCGGTCGGCGCCGAGGTGCGGCTGGCGGTCGATCCGGACCTGCGCACCGCGACCCGCGCCAACCACTCGGCGACCCACCTGCTGCACGCGGCCCTGCGCAACGTGCTGGGGCCGCATGTCTCTCAGAAGGGCCAGATGGTCGATGGCGAGCGAATCCGCTTCGACTTCAGCCACGGCGGCCCGGTGACGGCCGAGGAACTCGATCGGATCGAGACCGAGGTCAATGCGGTGGTCCGGCAGAACCTGCCGGCGGTGACCGAGGAGATGGCGCCCGAAAAGGCGATCGAGGCCGGGGCCATGGCCCTGTTCGGCGAGAAGTACGGCGAGAGCGTCCGGGTCCTGTCGCTGGGGCAGGCGCTGAGCGGCGAGGGCAAATATTCGGTCGAACTCTGCGGCGGCACGCACGTGGCTCGCACCGGCGACATCGCGCTCTTCAAGGTCATCTCGGAGAGCGGGGTCGCCGCCGGCGTGCGTCGGATCGAGGCGCTGACCGGCGAGGCGGCGCGCCGCTGGCTGGTGGATCAGGCCGGCGTCGCCAAGTCGCTCGCCGACCAGTTCAAGGTCCCGGTGGCCGAGGTCGGCGCCCGCGTCGAAGCGCTGGAGGCCCAGCGCCGCAAGCTCGAGAAGGAACTGGCCGACGCCAAGCGCCAACTCGCTATGGGCGGGGGCGGCGGCGGGGCTTCCGGGCCCGAGGAGATCGGCGGCGTGCAGGTCATCGCCCGGGTGATGGAAGGCGTCGGCGGCAAGGACCTGCGTCCGATCGCCGAGGAGTTCAAGAAGCAGCTCGCCGACGGGGTCATCGCCCTGGTGGGGGCGGCTGACGGCAAGGCGGCGGTGACCGTCGCGGTCACCGGCTCGGCGGCCGGCAAGTTCAGCGCGGTGGACCTCGCCAAGGCGGCGGTCCAGGCGATGGGCGGGCAGGGCGCCGGCGGCCGACCGGACTTCGCCCAGGGTGGCGCTCCGGACGGCGCGAAGGCGGCCGAGGGCCTCGCCGCGATCAAGGCTATCCTCTCCGTCTAGGCCCCCTCCTGGCCTGCAACTGAAGATGGCGCGTGGGCGTGGCCTGCGCGCCATTTCTGATTCCTGGAGGCGCCTTTCAGCCCGGCTTGCGGGGGTTTTGCTCGCCCGACCGGAGCAAGTTCTGGTGGCAAATGAACGATGCTCGTTGAATGTCGTCCGGGGAATGCGCTTCTCAGGCGAACAGCGTTGCCGTAAAAGATGTTAAACTTTAGTTCACCATCCCAGGGGCGCCAGGTGGCGCAGGATCACTGTTTAGGATGGCTCTTATGCTTAAGTTTTTGCCTGCCGCGGCTGCGGCCGTGACTTTGAGCTTCACCGCCGCGCCGGCGGCTGAAGCGGCTGTCACCTTCTCTGGCAATGTCGCGAACGTGACGGCCAACAACAGCGGCTCGGGCCTTGAGGTCCAAACCGGCCTCTACAATTCCTTCAACTTCGACCTTGACGTCGGTGACAACTCGGGCCCGATCGGCCTGTTCACCATCTGGACGAACGAAACGGACGTCGCCTGGGGTGAAGACACCTCGCCGCGCAACATCGCCGTTCAGTTCAACTTCCTGCAGCCGGACGGCCCCTGGTCGGGCGGCCCGGTCGAAGGTGAAACCTTCGGCTTCAACTTCGTCATCAGCCAGGGCGGCGCGGTGACCTGGGACGCCCCGGAAATCTTCACCTTCGGCAACGGAGGTCAGCTCAAGGTGACGCTGAACCCGACGAGCTTCAACGAAGGCTGGTTCGGCACCACCCCTGGTAAGAAGTACGGCGCGGTTGTCAGCGGCAACTTCGAGTATGTGCAGGCGCCGATGCAGTCGGCGGTTCCGGAACCGGCGACCTGGGCGATGATGATCACGGGCTTCGGCCTGGCCGGCGCGACGATCCGCCGTCGCCGTAACGTTCTCGCCGCCGCCTGAGCAGGCGGCCAGGGCTTAAGCGAAGGGCCGAGGGAAACCTCGGCCCTTTTCTTTTGCGTCTCAGCCGCCGCAGGCGACCTTCTTGATCGGCGCGGTCTGCGCCCCGCGGGTGAGTTCGGTGTTGTAGAGGAAGCCCGTCTCGTCGGGCAGCCACGAGACCGCCTCCTGCTGAGGCAGGGTGTCGAGCTCGACCACACGGTAGTCCTTGCCCTCGGTCCATTGCTCGAACGGCGGCAGGCCGTTCTTGAGGTCCAGGCCGATCTCCAGGGCGTCCATATAGGTCAGCAGGATGACGCGGCGGCCATCGGCGCTGATATCCATGGCGGTGGGGATCGATCCGGGAAAGGGCCGGGTTCCCATGATCTTCGGCAGGTCGATCTCGCCGACCTTTTCGAAGGTCTGCACCTGGTCAGTGGCGCGGAGCTGGGTTGCGGTCAGCCGATAGACCTTGGCCGGGACCGGATTCATCATCAGCCGGTCGGCCGGCTTGGTGACCAGATAGAGGTCGCCATCGGGGTGGATCGCGAAGGCCTCGGCGTTGTGCGCGCCGTCGGGATAGCGCGCACGAACGACCCGCAAGGGTGTGACCTTGTCGGGGAAGTTCTCGACCTCGCGGACGATGGTGAACGCCACCTCGTCCCGCCGGGCCGGATTATCGCCGATGTCGCCCAGGTAGAGACACTGGCCCTCATCCCCGCACGGCCCGAGGGATAGCTCTTCGATATCGACAGGCTTGGGACCTTCGATCTCGACCGTCCGGGCATCCTGGCCGTTCATGCGCGAGACGTAGAAGCGCAGGCCGTCGCCGGAATCGTTGTTGTGGTAGAGCCGGTCCGGGAACTGCGCCGAGACGTCCAGGCCGCTGGCTTCGTTCACGACGCTGGTGTCGAGCTGGCCGATATTCTCCGCCGGCCGCCAGGCGGAGCAGACCTCGGCGGCGGCGGCGGGCGTGGCGGCGGCAAGCAGGCAGGCCGCAAGAACGGTGCGCATCACTTTTCTCTCCGAGCTGGGGACGGGCCAAAGGATGGCGGCGCAGGTCCTGCGGTCAAGTTCGAAGAAGGGTCAGAGCCGGGCCGAGCGCACCTTCACCGTCGCCCTGTCAGGCGCGCCCAGGCCGCCGCGGCAGGCCGTGGGCCGGAACCGCAGGTCGTAACAGACGCGGACATCCTCCAGCCAACCGCCCTTGGCGACCTTCACATAGAGCCCGTCGCGGCGCAGTTGGGGATTGGCCGCAACGAAGGCGCGGCGGATCTCGCCGGCCGTCGTCGCCCGGCCGTTCGCGAAGCTGAGGCTAGGTTTGTGCAGGCCGCCCCAAAGCTCGGCCGCCTGCTTGAAATAGGCCTCAGGAGTTCGCCATCCGCAGACTCCGTGCGCCGCCCATTCATGCTGCAGCAGATCGGCCGAGGGCGTCATGCAGAGATGCTTGCGAACGGTCGAGACTTGCAGCGCCTGAGCCGGCGCGCAGTAGCGCGGATGTCGTGAGCCGGCGCCGTTGGGCCAAAGCCCATGCAGGACAAAGCCGAAGCGGTTGTCGCGGCACTGGACCTGCGCGCTGCGGGCGTTCTGCCGTCCCGCACAATACTGAGGCGACCAGGTGAGCGCCAGCATGTACGAGGCGGTCGGCGCGTCCCTGACGATCTCGCGGGTAGGGGGCGGACTGGCTACGGGAGCGCGGATGTCTCGGGGAATGGCGCAGGTCTGGGCGAGCGCCGGGCCAGCCAGGGTAGAGGCGGCGATGGCCGCCAGAACCAGTCTCATGGGTGCTCCGGAAGACGAATCTGCACCAGTTTCCAGGTAAACCAGTCGCGGCGCTCGAAGGTAAAGACGACGCTCTTCGCCGGATCCTTTTCGCCTCTTGGGCGGGCCAGGAATCGCGCGCGGTTCGGATCCCAATAGCGCAAACGCGGCGGCCTGCGGCCCTCATCGCCGGCCGGCGCCGCACTGGGGGCGTAGCCGCGCGAAAGCGCGTAGAGGCCCGATGCGCTGAGGTACGGCTCCACTGAGCGGGGCGTCGGGACGATCGGCTCGATGGCGCGTTTCACCGCGCCGACCGGATCGGTCCAGATGTCCGGCGGAGCAGGCGCGGCGACAGGCTCCGTCCCGACCTGATCGCGCAGACCCTGACGGACGGCGGGATAATCGACGAGCTGGCTCAGGGCATGCCCATCGCCATCCCGGGCGGCGGCCTGCACGGCCCTGAATGCGAAGAACGGCGCGGCCGCGAAGGCCAGCGCCGTTCCCACGATCAGAGTGACGATCAGCCGAAAGACCGCGCGACCGAGATCGATGTCTCTTGCCGCGCGGGCGTTCATAGCCGTCTCAGGCGGCCGACTTGGCCAGGGCCACGTCGAGGTTGGCGGCGACCTTGTCGATGAAGCCCTCGGTGGTCAGCCAGCCCTGGGTGTCGCCGACCAGCAGCGCCAGGTCCTTGGTCATCGAGCCGCTTTCGACAGTCGAGACGCAGACCTTCTCAAGGGTGTCGGCAAAGTGGGCCAGCGCCTCGTTGCCGTCGAGCTTGGCGCGGTGCTTCAGGCCCTGGGTCCAGGCGAAGATCGAGGCGATCGAGTTGGTCGAGGTCGACTCGCCGCGCTGATGCTGGCGGTAGTGGCGGGTCACGGTGCCGTGGGCGGCTTCGGCTTCCATGATCTTGCCATCCGGCGTGATCAGGACCGAGGTCATCAGGCCCAGCGAGCCGAAGCCTTGGGCGACCTGGTCGGACTGGACGTCGCCGTCGTAGTTCTTACAGGCCCACAGGAAGCCGCCCGACCACTTGAGGGCCGAGGCCACCATGTCGTCGATCAGGCGGTGCTCGTAGGTCAGGCCCGCTTCCTTGAACTTGGCGGCATATTCCGCCTCGTAGATCTCGGCGAAGATATCCTTGAAGCGGCCATCATAGGCCTTGAGGATCGTGTTCTTGGTCGAGAGGTAGACCGGATACTTCCGGGTCAGGCCGTAGTTCAGGCAGGCGTGCGCGAACTCGCGGATCGACTCGTCGACGTTGTACATGCCCATGGCGACGCCGCCGCCCGGGAAGTCGAACACTTCGTGCTCGAGGGTCTCGCCGTTCTCGCCTTCCCACTTCATGGTCAGCTTGCCCTTGCCGGGCACGCGGAAGTCGGTGGCCTTGTACTGGTCGCCGAACGCGTGGCGGCCGACGATGATCGGCTGGGTCCAGCCCGGGATGAGGCGCGGAACGTTCTTGCAGATGATCGGCTCGCGGAAGACGACGCCGCCGAGGATGTTGCGGATGGTGCCGTTCGGCGACTTCCACATCTTCTTCAGGCCGAACTCTTCCACGCGGGCTTCGTCCGGGGTGATGGTGGCGCACTTCACGCCGACGCCGTGGCGCTTGATCGCCTCCGAAGCCTCGACGGTGACCTTGTCCTCAGTCGCGTCGCGATGCTCGATCCCCAAGTCGTAGTAGTCGAGGTCGATATCCAGATGCGGGAAGATCAGCTTGTCCTTGATCCACTTCCAGATGATGCGGGTCATTTCGTCCCCGTCGATGTCTACGACGGGGTTCGCGACTTTGATCTTAGCCATGAGGGCAAAGGGCTCCAGGGGACGTTACGGATAGGGTGCTGGCCGTATACTAGCCCCGCGGCGAGACGCAAAGAGCGGGAGGGCGGATAAAGCCCCCGCAGGCGGGCCTTTCGGCGCAGGCTGTGCTTGCATTCCTGGCCGCTCGCATCCCAAAACCCGGCGATGGAAACCGCTCGTCCTCCCTGCATCATCCTGAACGTGCCGCAGTTGGCCCAGAACATCGGCGCCGTCGCGCGAGTCATGGCCAACTTCGGCCTGGCCGACCTGCGCCTGGTCAATCCGCGTGACGGCTGGCCGCAGGAGCGGGCCTGGGCCGCGGCGTCGGGCGCGGAATGGCCGCTGAACGCGGCCCGAGTCTATGAGAGCGTCGAGGACGCCATCGCCGATCTGCATCTGGTCTATGCGACCACCGCCCGGCCTCGGGAGCTGCAACTGCCGGTGATCACTCCGCGCGAGGCCGCGGCGAATCTCTCGCGCGAAGTGGCGGGCGGCCGCGCCGTCGGCCTGCTGTTCGGCGGCGAGCGGGCCGGGCTGGAGACATCGGACATCGCGCTCTGCCAGGCGGTGGTCACCCTGCCGATCGACCCGCGCTTCCGGTCGTTGAACCTGGCCCAGGCCGTCGCCATCAACGCCTATGAGTGGCGGATGACGGTGGAGACCGGCGCGCCGCCGGCCTTCCGCGACGGGCCGCCGCCGGCCGAGGCTTCTGCGCTGCTTGGCCTCTATGAACACCTGGAGCGTGAGCTGGACGAGGCGGGCTTCTTCCATCCGCCGGAAAAGAAGCCCTCCATGGTCCAGAACCTCAGGTCCGCGCTCGGCCGGGCCCGGTTCTCCGACCAGGAGGTGCGGACCTTCCGCGGCGTGGTCACGGCCCTCTCCAGGGGGCGCGGGCGGGCGCTGGAGAAGCTGGCTCGCCAGAGAGACGTGGAGAACAAGGGATGACCTTGCGGGCGCTGTTGGACGGCCTTCCCATTCCGATCCTTCAGGCGCCCATGGTCGGCGCGTCCAGCCCGGAGATGGCGCTGGCGGTGTCGCGCGCTGGCGGGCTGGGTTCGCTGGGGGCGGGGGCTACGGCGCCCGACGCCATCGGGCCGCAGGTCGATGCGTTTCGGGCCCAGACCGATGCGCCGTTCGGGGTGAACCTCCTGATGGCGCCGCCGGCCGCGCCTGGCGCCGAGGTGGTCGACAAGGCGCTGGAGCGTCTCGCGCCCTGGTACGCCGCCCTTGGCGAGCCCTTGCCGGCCCGCCCGAACAGTTATGCGCCCGATTTCGAAGCCCAACTGGAGGCGCTCATCGCCGCCCGGCCGCCGGTCGCTTCGTTCACTTTCGGAGTCCTCGCCCACGCTCAGGTCGAGCGGCTTCAGGCGGCCGGGACCCATGTGATCGGCACGGCGACCAATGTGTCGGAAGCCAGGGCCTGGGCGGCGGCCGGGGCCGATGGAATCTGCGCCCAAGGCTTTGAGGCCGGCGGGCATCGCGGGCACTTCCTCGCCGAACTGGATGCCAGCCTCGTAGGGACCATGGCGCTAACCGCCTTGATCCTCGATGCCGTCGATCTGCCGGTGATCGCGGCGGGCGGGATGATGGACGGCCGTGGCGTGGCGGCGGCCTTGGCGCTCGGCGCGTCCGCGGCGCAATTGGGGACCGCCTTCCTGCTCTCCGACCAGACCGCTGCAAGCCAACCCTGGCGGCAGGCGATCGTCGCGGCAGGGGATGAGTCGACACGGCTGACCCGCACCTTCACCGGACGCTATGCGCGGGGCATCGAGAACCGCTTCATGCGGGAGACGAAAGCGATGGAGGAAGAGGCTCCGGCCTATCCGGTGCAGAACCGCCTGACCCAGCCCCTCCGCGCCGCGGCCGCCAAGGCAGGTGATCCTGGGATGATCTCGCTGTGGGCCGGGCAGGCCATGCGGCTCGCCAAGCCTGGCGACGCGGGGGAGATGGTGAAGCATTGGTGGGCGCAAGCTGCGGAGGCGGCTGATCGCCTATCGGCTCGCACCGGCGGCCGGCGGCCTGTAGGGTGAGCCAAGGCAAAGCTAGAGGCGCGCGCAGTGAAGAAACTCGTCCTGACCCTTGTCGCGCTGGCCGCGATGTCCGGCCCGGCCGCGGCGCAGGTCTCCTGCCGCACCGATGCGGGCCGAAAGGTCTGCCACGACGTCTATGGTAACGAAGTCACCGCGACCAAGGACGTCCTGGGCAATACGATCTGGATCGACCAGTACGGAGAGACAGTCACCGTCCGCCGGGACGCCCTGGGCAATCGCACCGCCACCTATAGCGATGGTGAGAGCGTGAGCGTGCGCCGCGACGTGCTAGGCAATACGGTGGTCGAGGACAGCCAGGGCAAGACCGCCACCCGCTGCCGCGTCGATCTGCTCGGCAAGGCGCGCTGCCGTCCCAATTGACTCTTGGCCGCCCGAAGGCCATACACCGCCCCTTCGCGCCGCCGGGCCAGCCCTGCGGCCTGCGATGTTATGACGGATGATCTGGAAGCCGCCGTTGAGATCGCGTCCCTACTAATGGGGGCGCCGGCCCGGGTCGAAATTGAAAGAGACGACTTATGTCGAAGCGCCAGAGCGCCAAGTACAAAATCGACCGCCGGATGGGCGAAAACATCTGGGGTCGCCCGAAGTCCCCGATCAACCAACGCGCCTACGGCCCCGGCCAGCATGGTCAGCGCCGCAAGTCGAAGGTTTCGGACTTTGGCCTGCAGCTCCGCGCCAAGCAAAAGCTGAAGGGCTACTACGGCAACCTGACCGAGAAGCAATTCTCGCGTACCTACACCGAAGCGGCTCGTCGCAAGGGCAACACCTCGGAAAACCTGATCGGCCTGCTGGAATCGCGTCTGGACGCCGTCGTCTACCGCGCGAAGTTCGTGCCGACCGTGTTCGCCGCCCGTCAGTTCGTGAACCACGGCCACGTCCTGGTGAACGGCAAGCGCGTCAACATCGCCTCCTACCGCGTGAAGGTCGGCGACGTGATCTCCGTGCGCGAGCGTTCGCGCAACATGGCCCTGGTGCTGGAAGCCCTGCAGTCGGGCGAGCGTGACACTCCGGATTATGTCGAGGTCGATCTCAAGGGCATGACCGCCAAGTTCGTCCGCGTTCCGGAATTCTCCGAGGTCCCGTACCCGGTGAAGATGGAGCCGAACCTGGTTATCGAATTCTACGCGTCCTAACCCGGCGCGAAGATCGAACGGAATGCGAAGGCCCTGGAGCGATCCAGGGCCTTTTGCTTTACGCGGGTCTGTGGCCGACTGCGCCGATGAATCGACGACTGCTGCTTATCGCCGGGCTGGGTCTGCTTGCGGGCTGCGCCACCGTCCCTGGCCCGACGGCGAGGAGCGCGCCCGCGCCCCATCCCGAACTGGAGCACCTGTACGCCGCGCGCGCGGGCAAGGACGCGCTGGTCATTGAGGTCGCCTCGAACGGCTGCACGAAGAAGGAGGACTTCGCCTTCTATCTCGAGCGACGGCTGCAGGCGGCGACGCTGTCGTTGGCGCGCAAACGGCTGGACGCCTGCCGCTCCTTCGCGATGGGCAAGGCGGAGCTCACCTTCACCTGGGCCGAACTCGGCATAGAAAGGCCTGAGGCGGTCTTCCTGCTCAATCCGCTGATCGCCTGGACCGGACCTGGCACTTAACTTACGAGCCGATCCAGGCGCAGGCGTTGTCGATCGTCGGTCAGGAGGCGCATCGCTCCGAAGCCCACGACCACGGCGGCGAGGGCGCTGGCTCCGGTCAGCAGGAACATCAGCAGGATCTGGTACTTCACGGCCTCCATGGGCTCGACGCCGGCGAGGATCTGGCCGGTCATCGCGCCGGGCAGGGTGATGACGCCGGCCGCCGACATCTGGTTGACCGCCGGCAGCAGGCCGCGGCGCAGGGCTTCGCGCAACAGCGGCGCCGTGGACGCGCGGAAGCTGGCGCCGAGGGCTAGTTGGGCCTCGATCGCCGCGCGCTCGCGGGCCGCACCTGACAGCACGCCGTCCAAGGTCAGGCTGCCTGCGTTCAGCACCGAGCCGAGGACAATGCCGGCGATGGCGATCGCATAGCGCGGATCATACCAGGGCGTTGGCCGGATCGCCGTCGCCAGGGCCAGTCCGAGGGCCACCAGCGTGGCCAGGATCACCGCGCCGAGGCTCAGGCCGAAGCCGACGGGGCCGGGGAGGCGTCGCTCGGTGCGGACCGTCATCTCGCGCGCGGCTATGGCCGCCATGGCGGCGACGATCGCCACGGTCAGCGCGGGATGGCGCGAGTCGAACACGAAGCGCAGCAGGACGCCGATCGCCAGCAGTTGCACCACCATCCGCGCCGCGGCCCACAGGATGCGCCGGTGCAGGTCCAGCCGCAGGGCGATGGAGAGAACCGCATCGAAGGCGATCAGCGAGCCCGCCGCCGCCAGGTCCCAGGGCGTCAGGCTGATGGGCGTCATGAGAACGGCTCCAGCTTTCCGGCGTGCATGCGGAAACGACGGGCGCCGAGGCGCTCGGCCTGGCCCGGATCGTGGGTGGCCATGACGACCAGCATGCCGTTTTCGGCGCGAGCGCGGAGCAGGGTCTCGACCCGGTGGGTAGCGTCGGGGTCCAGCGGCCCGGTCGGTTCGTCGAGCAGCAGGAGAGGGGACTCGAGCAGCAGCCCGCGGATCAGGGCCAAGCGCTGCCGCTCGCCGGTCGACAACCGGGCCACAGGTCCGGCGCAGCGGTCGTGCGGCAGGCCAAGCGCATCGGCCAGCGCGGCGAGGCGGTCGCGGTCCTCGACCGCGAAGTGCGCCTCGACCTGGTCATCCCACCATCCGGGCTCGGCTGGGACGTAGGGCGCGAGCCGTCGCCACGCCGTGGCGGTCATTTCGTTGCGGACCGCGCCGCAAAGACGCACGACGCCTTGATTGGGATCGAGATCGGCGAGCAGTCGGAGGAAGAGGCTCTTGCCAGCACCGGACTCCCCCTCGATCGCCACGCACTCGCCCAGCGGCCAAGTGAACGAAAAGGGGCCGATCAATCGGCTCCTCAGGTCGCTCGCCTCCAGGGCGCCGGCCGTGCCGGGGGGTTTTGCGCTCGCCATGCCGGCGCAGCCTGCCACGAGTCTGAGGGCCGAGCCTCTAGATCAGAGCTGGGGCCGGCCAGGGCCCCGTCACACGAACCGTGCGACGATGTCGGGCGTCACGCGCCTGGGTCGGCCGCTCGCCTGGTCGATCATGCACCAGACGGTTCGCGCCTGGGCGCACATGGCGCCGTCAGGGCCGTCGATCCGCACGAAGCGGTCGAACCTGGGACCCTCGGGAGCGTCGGCGACCCAGGTCCGCGCGGTGGCGGTCTCTCCCGGCATCAGCGCGCGGCGATAGTCGATCTCGTGCCGCAGCACGATCCAGGCCCACCTGGCCTGTTCTTCCGCGAGTTGGCGCGCATGCCAGTGAGACGTGGCCATGTCCTGAATCCAGCGGACATAGACCACGTTGTTCACGTGCCCATTCTCGTCGATATCCGAGGGAACCGGCGTGAAGTTCAGTGTGAAGACCTGACGGCCGGGCGGCGGCTCCAGCAGGCGGCTCACGCCGCCAGGACGCCTTGCTCGGTGAGGAACGTCTTCAGTTCGCCCGATTGGAACATCTCGCGCACGATGTCGGCGCCGCCGACGAACTCGCCCTTCACGTAGAGCTGCGGAATGGTCGGCCAATCGGTGAAGGACTTGATGCCTTCGCGCAGGGCGTCGCTCTGCAGGACGTCCACGCCGACGAAGTCCGCGCCCAGGTGGTCGAGGATCTGGACCACCGAGGACGAGAAGCCGCAGCGGGGCTCGTCGGGAACGCCCTTCATGAACAGGACCACGGGATTGTCCGCCACGGCTTTGGCGATGAAGTCGTGAACGGGGTTGGCGGGCGCGGTATCGGTCATGGGACGGGCCTTTGAAGAATTCATCTGAGAGCTAGGGAGCCGGCGCGCCTGGGTCAAGCGCTGCGGCGTCTCACCGCTTGACGCATGTCAAGCGGGGCTTGAGGTCTCCAGGGCCAGGGCGTGGAGTTCGCCGCCGACCTTGCCCTTCAGGGCCGCATAGACGAGCTGGTGCTGCTTGACCCGCGAAAGGCCAGCGAAGGCCGAGGAGACGATACGAGCGCGGTAATGGTCGCCGTCGCCCGCCAGGTCTTCGATGGCGATGTCGGCGTCCGGGAAGGCTTCTTTCAGGTTCGATTCCAGATCGGCGACGGACATGGGCATGGGAGGGCTCCACTCAATGAGACTTTCCGGGTCAGAAAGCTCAAAACCGCTAATTGGCCAAGGGTTCTCTTGAGGAAGCCTAGAGCGCCGGGGCGATCTCGTCATAGCCGCGGCCCAGGAACTGCAGCAGGCAGAAGCCGTTGCCGAACGGATCGGCCAGCAGGGCGATCCTGCCCCAGGAATGAGTGGTCGGCTGGGCGTCCAGCCTGGCTCCGGCCGCAAGCGCCCGCGCCAGCGTCGCCTCGAGGTCCTCGGTGACGAGGTCGAAGTGGACCGGCGTCCAGTGCCGTTCGTACCTGCGGCGATCCTGGCCCGCGCCCAGCGAGCCGGCAGCCTTGACCAGCAGATAGAGCTTCACCGGCAGGCCGGAGAGCTCGACGCCACCCTCTCCGAACCGGCGTGTCACGGTCAGGCCGAACGCGCCGCAGTAGAAGGCCTCCGCGGCGGCGAGGTCGGGGACGTCGATGTTGACCAGCAGGTCCACTGACGTCCCCTTCGCGTCAGTCCACGATCGCCGAATAGATCAGGCTCTTGAGCTGGCCGCGGAAGTTGAAGGTGCTCGAGGGCATGAGCTGGGTCATGAACACCACGCTCAGCTCCTCCTTCGGGTCGACCCAGAAGATGGTCGAGGCCGCGCCGCCCCAATAGTAGTCGCCCACGCCCAGGGTCTGAGTCTGGGTCTGGCCCTTGGTGGAGGCGAAACCGAGCCCGAAGCCGACGCCGTCATTGGAGGTTTCCGAGAAGGCGCCGATCGCCATGGTCGACAGGTCCTGTCCGCCGGCCAGATGGTTCATGTGCATCATCTCGAGGGTGCGCGGGCCGATCAGCCGGTGGCCGTCCAGCTCGCCGCCGCGGCGCAGCATCTCGCAGAAGCGCATATAGTCGTCGATGGTGCCGGTCAGGCCGCCACCGCCGGATTTGAAGACGGGGTTCCTGGTGAAGGCGCTGGTGGCCGGATCGTCGATCAGCTTGAGCTTCTTGTCGGGGCCGCGCTGGTAGTTGGCGCAGAACCGGTCGAGCTTTTCCGGGGCGACGAAGAACGAGGTGTCCTTCATGCCGAGCGGGCCCAAGATCTCTTCCTGCAGGAACTCGTCGAAGGGACGGCCGGATATCACCTCGACCAGGGCGCCGCAGATGTCGGTCGACAGCGAGTACATCCAGCGAGCGCCCGGCTGGTAGAGCAGCGGCACCTGGCTCAGCTTGTCGAGGAAGGCGGTCATGGAGTCTTCTGTCGCGGAGCTGCGGATCTTCAGCTCGCGATAGATCTTGTCGACCGGATGCTGGATGCCGACGCCGGGCAGGCCGCCGCCATAGGTGAAGCCGCCGGTGTGGCTGAGCACATCACGGAAGGACACCGGGCGGTGGGGCTCTTCGGTGACCATGTCCGGGCCTTCGCCGGACACCCATACGCGGTGGTTGCGCCAGGAGGGGACGTAGCGGCTGACCGGGTCGCTGAGCTGGAAGTGGCACTGTTCATACAGCATCATCAGCGCGATCGAGGTGATCGGCTTGGTCATGGAGTAGATGCGGAAGATGGCGTCGTCGGCCATCGGCTTGCCGCGCTCCAGATCCATCGACCCGAAGGACTTGCGATAGGCGACCTGCCCGCGGCGGGCGACCGCCACCTGGCAACCCATGATCTTCTGGGGGCCGATATACGCCCGTTCCAGATGCTCGCCGATCCGCTCCAGGCGGCCAGCGTCGAGCCCGGTCCACTGCGATTGGGCGTCCATCAAATCCTCCCGAGAATAATGGCCTTGGTTTTAATTGGCCGGCATCATGAGCCGCCGCGGCCGTGCGGCCAAGCACATCGTGAGGAGACGCCGTGCAATCTTTGATGGACCAGGCCGCCGTCGTGGGCGCGCAACTGAAGGCGGCGGGGCAGAAGGTGGCTGTGGCCGAAAGCTCTTCCGGCGGTCTGATCAGCGCGGCGCTGCTCAGCGTGCCGGGCGCCTCGGCCTATTATCTGGGCGGCGGGGTGGTCTACACGCCCAAGGCGCGGGTGATGCTGATGGATATTCCGAAGGAAGCGCTGGCCGGCATGCGCTCGGCGAGCGAACCCTACGCCATGCTGCTGGCCAGGACCGTGCGCGAACGGTTCGCCGCCACCTGGGGCGTGTCGGAGACGGGCGCGGCGGGGCCTACGGGCAACGGCTATGGCGACGCCGCGGGGCACACCTGCGTCGCGATCTCCGGTCCGATCGAGTTCGTGACTACGATCGAGACCGGCTCTGATGACCGCGAGGCCAATATGAGGGCGTTCGCGGCCGCCGCGCTGGAGCTGCTGGCCAAGGCCAGCGCATAAAGCCCTGTCAGCCTTCCATGAAGCCGGGCATCCAGTCCTCGTGGGCGGCGCGCAGCTCCGCCAGCGGCAGGCTCAGCAGGCCCTGGACCTTCAGCTCCTGGCCGCCGGCCTTGCCGATCACGGTCGCCTCGACGCCGGCCGCTCGGGCCGCGGCGAGGATCGGGCCGGCGTCCTTCACGGCGAGCAGGTAGCGGGCCTGGTCCTCGCCGAACAGGAAGGCGTGCGGGGCCACCGATCCTGAGGGCTGCAGGGCGAAGCCGCGGTTCGAAGCCAGGGCCATTTCAGTGGCCGCGGCGATCAGGCCGCCGTCCGACAGGTCGTGGCAGACCGTGACCTGACCGGAAACGATGAGCTGGCGGACGAAGTCGCCGATCTTGCGCTCCAGCGCCAGGTCCACTGGCGGCGGGGCGCCGGCTTCCCGGCCCACGACTTCGCGCAGGTACATTGAGGCGCCCAGTTCGCCGACGGTCGTGCCGACCAGCACCAGGGCGTCGCCCTCCTGCATGCCGGCGAAGTCGGCCCGGCGGGCGTAGTCGGGGATCAGGCCCACGGCGCCAACGGTCGGGGTCGGCGGAATGGCAGCGCCGTTGGTCTCGTTGTAGAGCGAGACGTTTCCGCTCACGACCGGGAAGTCCAGGTCGCGGCAGGCCTGCGCCATGCCCTCGATGGCGCGCACGATCTGGCCCATGATCTCGGGCCGCTCGGGATTGCCGAAGTTCAGGTTGTCGGTGATGGCGATCGGATCGGCGCCGACGGCGGTCAGGTTCCGCCAGGCCTCGGCCACGACTTGCTTGCCGCCCTCGAAGGGATCGGCCTGCACATAGCGCGGGGTGCAGTCGGAGGTGACGGCCAGGGCCTTCTTCGTGCCGTGCACGCGCACCATGCCGGCGTCCGCGCCGGTGGCCGAGTCCTCGAGGGTGTCGGCCATGACGTGGCGGTCGTACTGCTCCCACAGCCAGCGCTTGGAGGCCATGTCCGGGCTGGACATCAGCTTCACCACGGCGGCGGCGTAGTCCGCCGGCGCTTCGACGTCCGCAGCCGCCAGGCGCGGCAGTTGGGGCGAGGCCGTCCAGGGCCGGTCATAGAGCGGGGCGTCGTCGAACAGCGGCGCCAGCGGAACGTCGCAGACTACCTCGCCCTTATGCTTGAGCACCATGTGGCCGGTGTCGGTGGTTTTGCCGATGACGGCGGCGTCCAGGCCCCACTTTTGGAAGACCGCATAGCCATCAGCCTCGCGGCCGGGCTTCAGGACCGCCAGCATGCGCTCCTGGCTTTCCGAGAGCATCATCTCGTAGGCGGTCATGCCCTCTTCGCGCTGGGGCACCTGGTCGAGGTCGAGCTCGATGCCGACCCCGCCCTTGCCGGCCATTTCGACCGACGAGGAGGTGAGGCCCGCGGCGCCCATGTCCTGGATGGCGGCGACCGCTCCGGTGGCCATGAGCTCCAGGGTCGCCTCGATGAGCAGCTTCTCGGCGAAGGGGTCGCCGACCTGCACGGTCGGGCGCTTCTCGTCCGAGGCGTCGTCGAACTCGGCCGAGGCCATGGTCGCGCCGTGGATGCCGTCGCGGCCGGTCTTGGAACCGAAATAGACCACCGGGAGACCCGGAGCCGGAGCGGCGGAGTAGAAGATCTTGTCCGCGTCGGCCAGACCCACGCACATGGCGTTGACGAGGATGTTGCCGTCATAGCCGCGGTGGAAATTGGTTTCGCCGGCCACGGTGGGCACGCCCACGCAGTTGCCATAGCCGCCGATGCCGGCGACCACGCCGGAGACCAGGCGCTTGGTCTTGGGGTGCGAGGGATCGCCGAAGCGCAGGGCGTTGAGCAAGGCGATCGGCCGCGCGCCCATGGTGAAGACGTCGCGCATGATGCCGCCGACCCCGGTCGCCGCGCCCTGGTAGGGCTCGATGTAGGAGGGGTGGTTATGGCTCTCCATCTTGAAGATGCAGGCCTGGCCGTCGCCGATGTCGATGACGCCGGCGTTTTCGCCCGGGCCGCAGATCACCCGTGGGCCGCTGGTCGGGAACTTGCCGAGGTGCTTCTTGCTCGACTTGTAGGAGCAGTGCTCGCTCCACATGACCGAGAAGACCCCCAGTTCCACGAGGTTCGGCTCGCGGTTCAGGCGCTTGACGATCAGGTCGTATTCCTCGGGCTTCAGCCCGAATTCGGCGGCGGTTTCGGCGAGGGTCTTCGCAGGCTGGGCGCTCATGGGCGCGCATATAGCGGGACTCTGGCCAAAGTGGGAGAGGGCAGGGTGGCGCGCTTCTGCGATCTATGAGGGGTTCGACCCGATATTCCGCGAGGCAGACCGGGGTTAGATTGCGCCAGCCCAGGCGGGAGGTCGAAGTGATGACGAGGTGGCCGACGCTCTTCCTGCTCTCAGCCCTGTGGGGCGGCGCGGCTCTCGCCCAATCCTTGGGGCCTGGCCTTGAAACGCAGGGCGCGCAGCACGCGATGCTTGTGGAGCCGGTCGCTGAGAAGGTCGTCGATCGTCTTCCGGCCGGCGCGCTCTATTGGCGGATCGAGGCCTATCCAAGCCTCCCGGCGGCGCAGACGGCGGCCGGCGCCTATGCCCTGGCGGCGCAGGCGTGGGGGCGAAGCTGGCTGTTTACGTTGGGACCGCCGGGCGGAAGCAGCGGGGGAACCAGGATCGCGGAGATAGGCCCGGTGTCGATCCCTACCGCTTCCGCCTACCGCCTACGCATCAATCGCGCCGGCGGGCCGCCCGGCGTCCAGACGCCGGTGCATACCCACCCGGGATCCGAGGCGTTCTACGTCCTCAAGGGGCAGCTCACTCAGCGGGGCTCGCACGGAGAGATCCGGCTGGACGCCGGCCAAGCCCTCAAAGGCCACGAGCCGGGCATGGTCATGCAACTGACGAGCAGCGGCTCTGGAGACCTGGAGCAGTTGGTGATGTTCGTCGTCGATGCGGACAAGCCATTCTCAATGCCCGCGAGCTTTGATTGAGCGACCACGCTGCTGATCGCAGCTTCAACGCCAGGCGAACACCGGCTGCTCCAGTTCCGCAACCCGCGTCACCCGGCCGGCGATCACCTCGCGGAGCTGATAGATGAGCGCGGCGGTCGGCGCATGGATGTGGTGTTCGCCAAGGTTGAGCCGGATCAGCGGGCGCTCGCTCTCGGGGATGGTTTCGAAGGCGACCGCTGCGTCGTCGGCGATCTGGTCGAGCCGGAAGCGGTGGACGGAGGCGACCTCGGCCGGATTGGGGACCATCTCCTCGGCGTGGTCCAGCCAGGTGATGACCGGCGCGATGGCGTAGCCGGACCGAGTGGCATAGTCGTCCAGCACGCCCAGGATGCTGGTCTGCGGCAGCAGCAGGCCCAGTTCCTCATGCAGCTCGCGCAAGGCGGCCTGTTGCAGGGTTTCACCCAGGTCGCAGCGGCCGCCGGGCAGGGCCCACTGACCGGCGTGGGCGCGCAACTGCGCCGAGCGGCGGGTAAGCAGGAAGGCCGTTTCTCCCGAACCATCGCCAGCGTCCACCAGGGTGATGGCGACGGCCGCCAGCTTCAGTTCCGGCCCGGCATAGGCGATGCGCGGAAAAGCCTGGCAACGGGCGGCCAGTTCGGCGCGGAACGAAGGGGTGAACGGAAAGCTCATCATCTATCGATAGCAGGACGCGCCGCCGGGTGCGCGCGTGGAATGCGCTGTTGCGGCCGGGGCGCGACTTGCTCTACCGGCAG
The DNA here is from genome assembly GCF_040545335.1 of Phenylobacterium koreense. Classification (NCBI taxonomy): domain Bacteria; kingdom Pseudomonadati; phylum Pseudomonadota; class Alphaproteobacteria; order Caulobacterales; family Caulobacteraceae; genus Phenylobacterium; species Phenylobacterium koreense. The sequence goes on along the minus strand of NZ_JBEPLU010000003.1, from coordinate 163,906 downwards.
GGCAGACGCGCGGGCGTTGCGTGGCCGCAATCTGGACAACTTGGCGGGCTTCTTTCCGCCCATGTGGATATCGTCGATGCGTGGTTATTTCGGGGCGGTAGCCGCCTTGGTGGTGTTGCTGGGCGGGCAGGCGCAGGCGCAAAACGCGCCGGGGGCCCAGAGGGTGATCGACCGGGCCCAGGCGGCTATGGGCGGGGCTCGAGCCTGGAACGGCCTGCGGGGCCTGCACGAAAGCGGCGAGGAAGGCGGGGTGAAGTTCGAGCGGTGGCTCGACCCGCTGCGCTATGGCCTGCGCAAGGAAACCCACACCTCGGCCGGGAAGGTCACCCAAGGCTATAACGGCGCGGCCGAATGGCGGGTGCTGGCCAGCGGCGTGGCGACCGGCTCGGTCGAGCGCCAGGTGGTGGGAAAGGTGCGTTCGGAGGCCTTCTTCGGCGCCTACGGCTATTTCTTCCCCAGCCGGTTCGACCTGCGCAGCGTGCCGGTCGGAGAGCGGCAGAGCCAGGGCAAGACTTATGACGTGCTCAAGGTGCAACCGGCCGGGGGAGCGCCGCGTGAGCTGTGGTTCGACCGCAAGACCGGGTTGCTGGGCCTGATGATCGAGGAAGGCGCCGCGCCAGGCGAGCGGCCGTTGACGACCGAGGTCCTCGACTATCGCAAGGTCGGGTCGATCACCCTGCCGCATCGCTTCGTGACCTATGGCGGCAAGCTGACCGCGCCGCTGGAGCGCAAGGTCAACGCCGTCGACGTCCAGCCCGCCGACCGAATGCAGTTCAGCCTGCCGCCGCCCAGCGGCACGTCGCCGCTCCCGAAGTCTTGAGCGAGGCCGCCCGCGCCAGCGATGCTATAGGGCAAGTGGGTGCAAGTCGGAGCCTGCGTACATGAGCAATGATTTGACAGCGAGCCGGCGACGGCTCCTGAAGGCCTCGTTGGGCGCTCTGGCGCTCGGCGGCGCTACGAGCGGACAGGCGCTTGCGGCGGTCAGCAGCGCGGCGGACCGGGCGCGGGCCTTCGGCCTGGCCAAGGTCGGGCTGGAACGTATGGGCGGTTCGGTGAAGCACCGCGACCTGGTCGGTCTCGCCGACTTCAGCAGCCCCTCCAAGAACCCGCGCTTCCACCTGCTGGATATGCAGAGCGGCCAGATGCGCAGCCTGCTGGTCGCGCACGGCCGCGGATCGGACCCGAGCCATACCGGATGGGTGAAGTCGTTTTCCAACGCCTTCGGTTCGGCGGCGAGTTCGGAAGGCGCCTACGTCACCGGCGACTATTATGTCGGCAAGCATGGCCGCTCGATGCGGCTGCAGGGCATGGATCCGGGCAACAGCAACGCCATGGCCCGGGCGATCGTGGTGCACGGCGCCTGGTATGTGAGCCCGCAGATGGCGAAGGAGCGGGGCGTGCTCGGCCGCAGCGAGGGCTGCTTCGCCTTCGCCGAGAACGATCTGCCGCAGGTGCTAGAGCGCCTGGGTCCCGGCCGTCTGCTGCTGGCCGGAAAATTCTGACGGCTCCTGTAGGATCAATGGCGCGTTCTGCGTCCTAGGTGCGAAGGCCGCGTGGGCGGCCCCGTAGCAATGAGGACGACGCCATGCAGAAGATCCATCCCTTCCTCTGGTTCGACGGCCAGGCCGAAGAGGCCGCAAAGCTCTATTGCTCGCTGTTCCCGAACTCCAAGATGGGGAAGGTGACGCGCTATCCGCCCGGTTCCTATGGCGGCATGGACGGCCAGGTCATGACCGTGGAGTTCGAGCTCTCCGGCCAGCCGATCACGGGGCTGAATGGCGGACCTGCCTTCAAGTTCAATGAGGCGGTCTCGTTCAGCGTCGCCTGCGAGGACCAGGCCGAGGTCGACCGCTACTGGAACGCCCTGACCGCGGACGGCGGCGAAGAGAGCCAGTGTGGATGGCTCAAGGACCGCTTCGGCTTCTCATGGCAGATCGTGCCGACCGTCCTTGCCGAACTGGTCGGCGATCCCGACCCGGAGAAGGCCCGGCGCGCCAATCAGGCCATGCTGGGCATGAAGAAGCTCGACATCGCCGCCCTGAAGGCCGCTCACGCAGGCGTTTAGCCGGCGGCGAGCCCGGCAGTCTCCAGGCCGCAGTCGCGGGTCGGCAGATGGCCCGTGACTCGCGCTGCGGTGATCTCGGCGCGGGCGGCGTCCAAATCCGCGCGGAAGGTGGCGTCGTCATGCAGCTTGGCGACCGCGGCCGCGCCCATCGTGCGGCCCTCGTCGACGTCGCTCTGCCAGTGGACGTTGCAGACCACGCGGCTCTGGCTGAAGGCGCGGCCTCGGGCCAGAACGGGGTCGGCGCGGTCGGGCGCGGCTTCGGCCAGGATCAGCGCCCAGGCCCAGCCGATGGCGCTGTGACCCGAAGGGTATGACCCGTCGTTGCGCAGCCGCGCCTCGATGGCGGGCGTGCAGATTGGGGCATGGTTCACCATGAAGGGCCGCTGGCGCTTGTACTTGTTCTTGGTGGGATAGGTCGACATGCCCGCATCCACCAGGCTGCGACGCAGAAGGGTGTAGAGCCGCGGCGTCGTCTCTGGGGAGACCTTCACGCCGAGCGAGCAGGAGAACGTCTCCGCGGCCTGCGGGAAGCCAAGTTCGGCGTCCTCCGTCGCCAGCCGCCAGCGCGGCCCTCCCGACATCGCCAAGGCGTCCGTCGAGGCGTCGTCGTCGCGGGCCTGTGCGGCCGAGCCGGCTTGCGGCGGGGCGGGAAGCAGAGTGAGGCTGTTGGGTGCCGCGCCGGAAGCCAGATAGCCTGCGGGCCGACCTTCCGGCGCCTGCGCCGCGGCTGGCTGCTGCGTCGTTGGCGTTGCGGCGCAACCGGCGGCGATCGTCGCGGCGATCCAGGCGAACTTCTTCATGCGCGGGTCCCTCCCATCCGGCGCAGATGATAGGCGGCTGACGGGAGGGAAGGCAGCCGTTGAAGCGTGACCATTGCGCGACAGCCGCTCCGGTTGAACCTCCGTGCCGAGGGGCGCATCCTTGGCGCATGGAACGGCAGGTCGTGCGGCTGAGGATCGTCGGGCGCGTGCAGGGCGTCGGCTACCGCTGGTGGGCCGAACAGTCGGCGCGGCGCCTGGGCCTGGACGGCTGGGTGCGCAACTGCGCCGACGGTTCGGTGGAACTGCTGGCCATCGGCGAAGAGACCGTGCTGGAGCGCCTCGTCGAGGCCTGCCGCTCAGGTCCGGCCAGCGCGCAGGTGCGCGAAGTCAATGTCCTCCCCGGCGAGGACGACGGTAGCATAGGCTTCGCCGCACGCGGCTGAGGCTGGCAGCGCAGGCGGGGGAGCCATTTGTTTGAGCGACGGAAATTCGACGCGTCGGCTTATCTCGAGCGGGTCCGGGAGCGGGGATGCTTCATTTGCGGATTGGTCGGCGGCGACCCGGAGTTCGCACACCACGTCGTGTTCGAGGACGATTTCGCCATCGCCTTCCTGAACAAGTACCCGACCTGCCTGGGCTATGTTCTCGTGTGTCCCAAGGCGCACATCGAGCAAGTCACAGGGGACCTCAGCCTTCCAGACTACCTGCGCCTGCAGACTGTGGTGTTCGCCGTTGCCGAAGCTCTCCAGGCTGTGCTGGAGCCGGAGCGCGTCTACATCCTCTCCCTGGGCAGTCAGGCTGGAAACAGTCATGTCCACTGGCATGTCGCCCCGCTGCCGCCTGGCGTGCCGTTCGAGGCTCAACAGTTCGCCGCCCTCGACGCTGAGCGCGCGGGGGTTCTCGCAATGGACGACGCCTCGATGGCAGCGCTTGCGGGCCGCATAGCCGAGGCGGTGCAACTACCGTCGTGACCCACCCCTACCCAACCGGGACCGCGCCGTAGGGATGCTCGAACTGCAGGGCCACGAAGCGGCCCGTGGCGTCGCCATAGGCTGCGCCGATCTGCCTGAAGGTGGCCTCGGCGATTTCCTGCTCGGGCAGTGCGACCCTGCGGTCGAAATGGGCGGGAAGGGCGCGGTTGCGGTAGATCACCAAGCCTCGACGGGTGGTGACGCTGGGAGCGCCGACGGCCCAGGCGGTGGACCGGTAGGTGCGCGACCAGCCATCCAGAGCGTCGCCGAAGGCCAGCTCATTCATTCCATGCGAGAGCGGCACCGCCACGTCCTCATGCCGCCAGAAGGCGATACGGTTCATCACCACCGTGGCCATGCCCTTGAGGGTGAGGCGGAAGTCCTCGCCGCGGTGATGCTGGTCGGGAGGCGCAAGGTCGAGGCGCCGGGCGGTCGCCAGCATGACCTCGTGACCGGCGAGTTCGCCCAGCAGGTGGAGCGCGGCCGGCTCGGCGGCGCTGATGCCGGCGGTCGTGGTGATCGGGCCGTCGGTGACCCAGCGCCGGTCGCGTCGCCACTCGACCTGCGGGTAGCGCTTTTTCATGCGATCCCGGCTGAACCAGTGGATCGTCGCCTGGCGCCCCTCGAGCAGGCCCGCCGCGGCCAGCACCTTGGCCCCGTTGCAGATCGACATGATGCGCGCGCCGCCCCGGAGCTGGGCCTGCAGCCAGGCGGACCTGGCCGGATCGTTCTCGACGCTCAGCGCCGGCACGATCACGATGTCCGGCCCCTGCGGCCGCGCCTGGGCGAGCTGGGCGAAGGTCATCTGCGGCCCAGCCCAGGCCTTACCGGGGGTGAGGCGAACCGGGGCGGTGGTCGGAGACACGACCTTCACCTCCACCGCCCCGCTGTCGGCAAGGATCGCATAGGGAGTCAGCACGTCGGGGCCGACGGTCCCGCGCGGGTCGGCGAGGATCACCACCAGCGGCCGCGCCGCCGCGCCGGTGGCGAGCAGCAGCGCCGCGGTCAGGCCTAGAAGCAGCCGGATCAGCATGGAAGCGCCTCCGAGGTCGCGTCGTCGCCATCTTGGTAACGTCGCTGGCGCTTGGTGGAAATGACGTAGATCGGACGATTTCTGCCGGCCGCGGGCGCCCTGATCAGGGAGCGACGACCTGCGTTGGCGCGCCGGTGGTCAGCAGTTTCTGGCGCATGCGCGCGTTGTCCGCCTCGATGCGGGCGATTAGGGCCTTGAAGCGCGGGTCGGCGCGGAGGGGCGCGACCATCGGGTAGGCGTCCAGCCGCATGAAGCCGTCGATATCGACCAGTTGCCGGTAGCCGGCGTCGATGGCGGCTCGCAGCTCGGCGATCGCGCGCTCGTTGTCGCCCAGCATGGCGTAGGCCTTCACGCGGGCGATGCGTCTGGCGGTGGGCTGACGCAGGCCGGGTTTCGGCGCCGTCGCTTCCAGTGTGGCCTGCAGGATGCGCTGGGCCTGGCCTTGGTCTCCAGTGCGGGCGATCACGTAGGCCGCGCCGGTGATCTCGTTGGCGAGGCGGGCCGACACCTGGGGCCTGGGCTCGAAGAGCTCCGGCGAGGTGATCAGGAATTGCTCCCGCGCGGCCTCGTACTCGCCGAGCTGGGCGCCGGCGATCTGCACGCCGGCGCGCCAGAGGGGATCGGCCTGGGGCTTGGCGAGCTCCGCCCGGCTCAGGGCCATCAGGCCCTGGAAGTCGCCGGCGACGAGCAGCTTGAGTGCGGTCACCACGCGGCCGACCACGGGATGAGCCTTCCACGGCTCGACCGCGGTCTCGGCCTCCGCGGGCATGCCGAGGTTGTAGTAGGCGTTGGCGAGGGCGATGGACGCGGCCGGGTCCGTCTGCGGCTGCGCGGCGAGCCGATACCAGGCGACCGCCTCGTCCAGGCGGCCGATCTCGACCATCAGGTCGCCGAGTTGTTCCTTGGAATCCACATAGTCGGGGAAGAGCTCGATATTGGCTCGATAACGCTGCTCGGCTTCCGCGGGGCGGTCGATGGCGACGAGCGCGCCGGCCAGGGCGTTGTTGGCGATGCGGTCCAGGGGGTCGATGTCCAACGCGCGGCGCAGATAGGGGATGGCGAGCTTGGGGTCGCGGCCGGCCATGAAGTCCCCGTAGAGGCTGAGGGCCTCGGGGTTGCGCGGGTCGAGCTCGACAGCCCGGCGATAAGAGGCCTCGGCCGTCCGTTCGGCCTCCTGGTCGCTTTCGCGGATGAAGCGGATGACCGAGAGCAGGCCCCGCGCGATGTAGGCCGAGGATGACTTGGGATCGAGCTTCAGCGCCTTGTCGATCTCGGCCTCGGCCTGCCGGACCGCCGGCAGGAAGTCGCCCTCGAGATGGTTCTGGACGAGATAGGCCGTGGCGAAGGCGTAGCCGGCGTGGGCCTCGGCGTTGTCGGGCTCCATGTCGATGAGTTGACGATAGATGGCCTGGGCCGATTGGATCTGGGCCTTGCCCATGCGGCGCACCTGGCCCTTGGCGACGACTTCCAGGGCGTAGGCTTCCGGATTGCGCCGGGCTCGCCGGTCCCGCTCGCCTCCCTCGGCCTTCAGCTCGGCCTTGAGAGCGTCGGCGACGCCGTCGGCGATCTCGCTCTGGATGGCGAAGGCGTCGTCCATGGTGCGGTCATAGGTCTCGGACCACAGGTGATAGCCGTCGCGGACGCTGACGAGCTGGCAGGTGACGCGCAGGCGCTGGCCAGAGCGTCGGACGCTGCCCTCGACCACATGGGCGACGTTGAGCTTGCGGCCGATGTCGCGGACGTCCTCGTTCTTGCCCTTGAAATAGAAGGCCGAGGTGCGGCCGGCGACCTTCAGGTCGGGCACCTGCGCCAGGCTGTTGGTCACCTCTTCGGTCAGACCGTCCGCGAAGTACTCGGAATCCGCGCCGCCGGCGAAGCTGGCGAAGGGGAGGACCGCCACCGACTTGGCCGCTGCGCCCCCCAGGCCCGGCGCCTCGCCGCCCAGGGAGCGGGCGAGCCCGAAGGCGGAGGCCACGAACACGGCCACGGCCACGGCGATCACCGCCAGGGCGCCCCAGTCCATCCAGCCGAGCTTGCGGGCCGTATCGTCGGGCGCCGCCGGAGCGGCCCGGCGGATCGTCCCGTCCGGCCCGACCTCGAAAGCCCAGGAAGCAAGGATCGCCATCGGCAGGCCAAGGGCCAGGACCAGCAGGCTGGAGGCCGAAAGCCACTTGGGAAATTCGAGGGTCTCGAAAACCGTCTTGGCTACCTGGAAAACGCCCCAGGCCGTGACGGTGTAGACGCCGGCCACCCGCACGACGTTGCGTTTCTTAAGCTCGCTGAGGAAACGCCGCAGGTTCAAGGCCGCCGCCCTCGCTGATCGCGGGCGCAGTATGAACATATACCGGCGTTCCGCCAATGCGCGGTTTAGCTCTTGCCGACGGCTAGGAGGCGCTGGAAGGCCAGGGAATGACCTGGGTCATCTCGGTCTCGCGGGCGCGATCCCAGACCAGCACCCTGCAGGCGTCGGCTTCGACCACCCGCAGGCCGCGGTACCTGCACGGCGGACCCGCGCACCAGTCGCCCGGGTCGGCGACGGACTGGAGCTGGCCGCACAGGCCGCGCGGCAGCTCAAGGACCCTCGGCTCGCCCAGGCGGTGAGCCTGCAGGATCGCCATGTTCACCGCATAACGGATCGCGTCGTCGCTCACGGACTTGCCGCTTTGCTGAGATCTGCATGCGGATCCTACGCCCGTGATCGGCTGGTGGATACCGCTCTAGAAGCTGGCGCCGATGGTCACGCCATAGGTGCGCGGGTCGCCCGGCTGGCCGACAATGAGGCCCGAGCCTCCAGGCGCGGCCGAGAGCAGTTCGAAGTAGTCCTTGTCGGCGAGGTTGCGGACCCAGAAGGTCAGGTCCCAGCCGTCCTCGACCCGGAAACCGAGGCGCGCATTGACGAGGCCATAGCCCTTTACGTTCAGGTATTCCGACGGGGTGGCGCTGGACGAGAAGGACGAGCGGTAGCTGGCGTCCAGACCCACGAAGTAGTCGCCGCTGCGACCCAGCAGGCCGCCGGGCTGGACGTACTCGCCGCCGATGGAGCCGGCCCACTTGGAGACGCCTGGCAGCCGCGAGCCGGAGATATCCACCGCAGCGGGGCCGCCGGTCAATTCCAGCGGGGCGGGGGCGTCGACGAACGAGGTGTAGACCGCGTCGGTATAGGCCAGCGCCGCATAGAGGTTGAGGTGCTCGTCGACGACGGCGCGGCCGTCGAATTCGAAGCCGCGGACCCGCACCTCGTCGGCGTTGGCGAGATAGCCGCGCAGCACGCCGACGGCAGCGTTCTGCACCTGGGCCTGATAGTCCTTGATGGTGGTCTCATAGGCCGCGAAGTTGGCGATCAGACCGGGGAGGGGCTGAGTCTTGAGCCCGATTTCGATGTGCCGCACGTCCTCCGGATCGACCACCGCCGCCGCCAGCGCCGGTTTGCCGCTGGCGTCCGTGGGCACGCCTGCGAGGTTCAGGCCCACCGATTTGAAGCTGGTGGCGTAGGTCGCATAGGCGTTTGCCTTCGAGCTGAGCTCATAGGCCACGGTCACCTGGCCGGACAGGTTGGTGTCATCCACGTCCGCCGCGTAGGTCTGGGGCGACAGGATGCCGAGCTTCAGGGCGATCAGGGCCGGGTCGGTGGTCTGCAAGCCGCCAAACACCTGATTGTCGTAGAATACCTCCTTCTTGTCGTAGTTCAGGCGAAGGCCCGGCAGAATCCGCAGGCGGTCGGTCACACGCCAGTCGAACTGACCGAACAGGGCGGCGCTCTCGTTCTTGAAGGAGAGCCGAGTCTCCTGCCCGTAGCCGTCGAGCAGGCCGGGTGTGGCGGCCTGAGCGCTGGGCGCCAGCAGGAAGCGCGCGGCGGCCGAACCCTGGACCTGAGTCTGCACCGGGTCGGAGGCGATCTTCTGGCGGAAGGCGAAGGCGCCGACCACGAAGGCCAGGGAGTCCGAGAGGTCGCCGGCGTAGCGCAGTTCCTGTGACCACTGCATCTGGCGCGAGGTGGCCGCCGACTGGGTGGTGATCGGCAGGCCGACGAAGTCGCGGTCGTTGGACGGATCCCAGTTCCAGAAGCGATAGGCGCTGATCGAGGTCAGGGCGCCTGGCCCGACGTCCCAGTTGACGGTCAACGAGCCGCCCCCGAGGTCCTGGGTCGATCGCCAGGGCGTGTCCGAATCGGTCACCCGGTCGAAAGCGTCGTAGCTGGGCGGCGCATAGCCCAGGTCGGCGATGATCCCGGCCCACTGGCGGTTGGCGGCGCGCAGGGTGGGGGCCACCCCGGCGACCACCTGAGCGTAACCGTTGGGCCGCTGGCGGGTGAAGTCGCCGGAGAGGATGAGTTCCAGGCCGTCCTTCGGCTTGTAGAGGAGCTGGCCTTTGAGGCCGAGGTTGTTCAGGTCGTTGATGTGCTCGTTCTTGGCGACGTTGTAGATAAAGCCGTCGCGCTGGGTGCCGGAAAATGAGAGACGGCCGGCTAGGTTCTCGGTGATTGGCCCGGTGATCGAGGCCTTGGCCTGGACGAAGCCGTAATTGCCGTAGGACAGCTCCAGGTCGGTCTGCGGCGTGAAGCTGGGCCGCCGCGTGGTGACGTTGATCGCCCCGGCGGTGGTGTTCTTACCGTAGAGCGTGCCCTGCGGCCCGCGCAGCACCTCGATGCGGTCGACGTCGATGAAGTCCAGGGTGGCGGCCGCCGGTCGGGCGAAATAGACGCCGTCCACATAAAGGCCCACCCCCTGCTCGATACCGTCATTGGTCAGGCCGAACGGCGCGCCCAGGCCGCGGATGTTGGCGGCCGAGTTGCGCGGGTTGGTCGAATAGAACTGGACCGAGGGGATCAGCTCCTTCAGCCGGTTGACGTTGAACGAGCCGCTGTCGGCGACCAGAGCGCCATCCACGACCGACACCGGCAGAGGCACGTCCTGCAGGCGCTCCTCGCGGCGACGGGCGGTGACGATCACTTCAGTGACGGCCGACACCGAGGCCTGGTCCGGCTGGGCGTCGGCCTCCTCGGCCCGGGCTTCGGCGCCCGGCCCCGCCAGCAGGGCGAGGCTTGTGGCCAGTGCGGAAAATTGGAGCCAGGCGCGCGTCATGTTCATCCCCCACGCAGTGTTGTCAAAGCGGGGCGGACGCTAAGTGTATTATTCCAATCGATGTACTAGGGAATATATGAGGGCAGCCCTAGAAATTCTGTTATCCCAATTGAACAGCTAGGAGTTGTCCCGGCCCTCGGGGGCCGGGATCGAGACTCAGCGACCCTGGAAGTCGGCCGGGCGCTTTTCCAGGAAGGAGGTCATCCCTTCCCGGAAGTCGTGGGTTCGCACGAGCTGCAGGAACTGCAGATAGACGTGGTGGACGTGGTCGTTGAACTGCTCGGAGAGGGCCATGCGCATCAGGCGCTTGGCCGACTGCACCGCCAGCGGTGCGTTGGCGGCGATTTCCAGAGCGACTTCGCGGGCGCGAGCGGCCAGCTTGTCGTCGGGGACCACCTCGTTGACCAGGCCGAGGTCCAGGCTCTCGCGCGCGCTCAGGGTGCGGCCGGTGAAGATCAGCTCGGCCGCCTTGGCCCAGCCCAGCAGCCGCGGAAGAATCCAGGTGCCCCCCGACTCCGGCACCACGCCGCGCTTGACGAAGGCGGCGGCCATCTTGGCGCTTTCGGCGGAGATGCGGATGTCGCAGCCCATCGCCGTGTCCATGCCGTAGCCCGCGGCCGAACCGTTCAGGGCGCAGATCGTCGGCTTGTCCATGGCGAACAGCACGGTCGGCGGCGTGTTGCGCAGGTCGATGTTCACCGAGACCGACGACGCCTGCTTCTCCGAACCGATGCCGCTGCCCTGCGTCGCGTCCACCAGATCGAGACCGGCGCAGAAGGCGCGGCCGGTCCCCGTCAGCACCACGACGCGGACGGCCGGATCCTCGTTGGCCTGGATCAGCAGCCGGGTAAGCTGGGCCAGCATCGGCCCTGAAATGGTGTTCAGCCGATCAGGCCGATTAAGGGTCAGGGTCGCAACGCCCTCCGACACCTCGTAGAGAACTTCGTCCGATTTCTGGATCGTTTCCAACGCCGCGCTCATTGTCGCTTCCCTTTATGGCGTAAACTTATGCCAGGGAGCCTAAGCGCGGGGTCGGGGAGGGGCAAGCTCGACCGCGCCCGCCCAATCCAGCCTGAGGGAGGACAGGAGGGGGCGAGCGCGGCGGGCTTTACAGCCAAGCTCATGAGAACCTCACCGCGCGGCGAACGCTTTGATCTAGATCAAAACCCGGCCGGAGGTCCTTGACCGGGCCTCCGGCGTGGTCGAAGGGCCGCGATCCACATCGCCTGCGATCTTTTGGCTCACCTGCGAGGCGATCTTGCTCCGCCTGCGTTTGAACATCTCAAGGGGCGCGGCAAGCGCGAGGAAACGTTCATTTGAAAGACAGGTCGGGGGTGCGGCGAAGGCCGGCCGCGCAGCTTTCGGATTCCATCGCGGTCGCCAGGGTGATGTGCATCCTGGGGATCGTCTATGTCCACGCCTGGACCGGCCTCCCTGGTCCGGATCTGGCCCTGGTCAACGGCACGCCTCAGGGAATGCTGCGCTGGGGGCTGATGGAGCTGCTCGGGCGCAGCGCCGTGCCACTGCTCAGCGTCATCTCCGGCTGGCTGGTCATGGGTTCGGTGACACGCCGTTCCTATGGGGCGTTCGTCGCCGGCAAGGCGCGCACCGTCCTTGCGCCCATGGTCCTCTGGAACGCCCTGGCCATCCTGATCGTCTCGGGCGCCGCCTATGCGGGGCTGCTGCAGGCCCCCAAGCCGGACACCCTGTGGTGGACGATCGACGAGCTGTTCTGCCTTGCCAGGCCCAACGACATCAACGTGCAGATGTCGTTCCTGCGGGACCTCTTCATCTGCATGCTAGCTGCGCCCGCCTTGGCGCGCCTGCCCGGCTGGGCCATGGGCCTGGCGGCCCTGGCCGCCCTGGTGTGGGCCATCTCAGGCGTGGCCTTCCCCCTGGTGTTGCGGCCCACCATCCCCTTCTTCTTCATCGTCGGCATGCTGGCGCGCCGCCATGACTTAGCCGAGCGGCTGGGAAGCGCGCCCATCCTGCTGACCCTGGTTCCGTACCTGGTGCTGGCTACCGCGAAGGTCTGGTTCGAGACGGTGGGGATCGACGCGGGGCTGGATCATCCCGTGCTGCTGCGGACGCTGGACGTCCTGATGCGCTTCACCACGGCGCTCTTCTTCTGGGCCGTCGCCTGGAGGGTGGCGGTGAGCCGCGCGGCGCCCGCGCTTCTGAAGGTCGAGCCCTACGTCTTCCTGATGTTCTGTTGGCACCTGATCATGATCTGGGTGGCAGGCCCGGCGATCGGGAAGCTATCGGGGCCGCTGGGATCGCCGCTCTACCCGGCTTTCCTGCTGGTCCAGCCGTTGCTGGTGCTGGCCGCGACCGTGCTGCTGGGCAAGACCTTGCTGGCCCTGTCACCGACGGCGGCCCTTTGGCTCAGCGGCGGACGCCTGAGCGTTGAAACCGGGCGGCCGCGGACGGCCTGAGCGGTCTCAAACGACCGGCTTGCCCGCAGCCTGGGCGAACCAGGGCTCCATCCGGGCGATGGCGTCCTGGATTTCCGGCGTCGAGACCGCGAACGACATGCGGATGAACCGTTTGCCCTCGACGGGATCGAAGTCGACGCCAGGCGCGGTGGCGACGCCGGTGTCCTGCAGCAGGCGCTTGCAGAACGTCAGGCTATCGTCGGTCAGGTGGCCCACGTCGGCATAGATATAGAAGGCGCCGTCCGGCGGCGCGATCGCTCCCAGGCCGAGCCGCGGCAGCGCCTCCAGCAGCAGGGCGCGGTTGGCGCGATAGACCTGCAGATGGCCCTCCAACTCCTCGCGCGAATCCATGGCGGCCAAGGCGGCATGTTGGGCCAGGGACGGCGGGGTCAGGAACAGGGCGCCCATATAGGCGTGGGCCGCCTGGACATGGTCCGGCGGCGACAGCAGCCAGCCAAGCCGCCAGCCGGCCATGCTGAAATATTTCGAGAACGAGTTCACGACGAAGGCGTTAGGCTCGAACTCCAGCATCGAGCGGGCCGGCTCCACATACGAGAGACCGTGATAGATCTCGTCCGAGACGATCTTGATCCCGCGCTCGCGGCAGACCCTGGCGATGGCCTCCAACTCGGCGGCGGGGATGATGGTGCCGGTCGGGTTGGCCGGACTGGCGATGATGACGCCGGCCGGGGCTGGATCGAGTGCGGCGATCCGTTCGGCCGAAAGCTGGAAGCGCTCATTGGCCCCGCAGGCCAGTTCGACCGGCTCTATGTGCAGAGCCTTGAGCGTGTTGCGGTAGGCGACGTAGCCGGGGCGGGCCAGGGCGACGCGATCTCCCGGCGAAAAGGCCGACGACAGGGCCAGCACCAGGGCCGGCGAGGCGCCGCAGGTCAGGGTGAGCTGGCCGGGCGAAACCGTGACGCCGTAGGATTCCTGATAGTGCTGTGCGATCCGCGCCTTCAGCGCCGGGCTCTCCCAATAGCCCATGGGATCGGTGTCGAGCACATGGTGCGCCGCCTCGATGGCTGCCCTGGGCGCGCCGGTGGAGGGTTGGCCGAACTCCATATGGATGATCGAGCGGCCTTCCGCCTTCAGGCGATGAGCCAGGGCGCTGACGGAAATCGCGTGGAACGGGTCGATCCGTAGGGACATGCGCGCCATCTGGCCCAAGGCCGCGCCCAAATCAAGGAAGGCTCGTCAGGGGCAGTGCAGGCGCGCGCTCATCAGCGCGCCGATCGCTGCGGCCAACTGGTGCTGCAGGAACGGCTTGGCAAGCCGCGGCAAGTCATCGGCCACGCCGCTGCCCAGGTCCGCATAGCCGGTGGCCAGGATCACCGGCACCGACGGGCGGCGGGCGCGTATCGCCTGAGCCAGCTGGACACCGGAGGTCTTGGGCATGGCGTAGTCCGTGACCACCACGTCGATCGCCTCGCGATCCAGAAGCGTCAGGGCTTCGTCCGCGGAACTGGCGGCGAACGCCTGGTGGCCCAGGTCCTCCAGCATGGCGATCGTGCTGCGCAGCACCAGGTCGTCGTCGTCCACAGCCAGGATCGACAGAGGCTCGACCGCGACCTGCTCGAGAAGGCGCGATCCGGCGTCACGCAGATGAAGGCCGGCCTCGGCCTTCGGTTGCCAGAGTTCGACCACGGTGCCCTCGCCTATCGCGCTGGAGATGTTCAGCCGCCCGCCGCTCTGTTCGGCGAGGCCGTGCACCATCGAGAGCCCAAGCCCCGTGCCCTTGCCCACGCCTTTGGTGGTGAAGAACGGCTCCATCGCCCTGGTGAGTGTCTCCTCGTCCATGCCCTGGCCGGAATCGGCCACCGAGAGGCGGACATATTCGCCGGGCGCCAGGCCCGACGTCGCGCCCGGCTCGACCGTCGCGGCGTCGGCGCGAATGGTGATCACACCGCCGTGGGGCATGGCGTCGCGGGCGTTCACAGCCAGATTGAGCAGCGCCGTTTCCAACTGGGCCGGATCGGTATGGACCCGCGGCAGGTCGCGCGGGATCTCGGCCTTGATCATGATCGACGGGCCCATGGCCTGGCCCAACAGCCCCGTCACGCCCTCCACCAGGGTCCGCAGGTCCACGGCCTCGAACTTCAGGGTCTGCTTGCGGGCGAAGGCGAGCATGCGCTGGGTGAGGGTGGCTCCCCGCTCGGCCGCCTGCAGGGCCGTGTCCAGCAGCGGGAGGATCTTGGGATCAGTCGGCAGGCGCTTTCGCACCAGCTCCAGGCTGCCGATGATCGCCATCAGGAGGTTGTTGAAGTCGTGGGCCACCCCGCCGGTAAGCTGGCCGACGGCTTCGAGCTTCTGGGACTGCACCAAGGCTTCGCGCGCGGCGTCGAGGGCGAGCTGGGCCTCGCGGCGCTCAGTGATGTCGCGGGTGATCTTGGCGAAGCCGATGATCCGGCCTTCCTGGTCGCGGACGGGATCGATGATGACGTGGGCCCAGAAGCGGCTGCCGTCCTTGCGCACCCGCCAGCCCTCGTGTTCGAACCGGCCCTCGAAGGCGGCGGTTCGAAGGGCGCGGGCCGGCAGGCCGGTGGCGCGATCCTCCTCGGTATAGAACAGCGAGAAGTGGCGGCCGATGATCTCGCTGCGGTTGTAGCCCTTGATGCGTTCTGCGCCCGCGTTCCAGTTGGCGACCTGGCCGAGGGGGTCGAGCATGAAGAGCGCGTAGTCAGCGATCGCGTCGACGAGCAGTCGATAACTGATGTCTTCGCTACGCGTGGTGTCTGCGTCCTGCACTGCAATCATGGCTCGCTCCGCCACGGGTAATCACGCCAGAAACGAGCCTCGCCATGCGCAGTTCCATCCTGCGACGTGCTTGTCCCCATGATTTCGCAGGGTTGGGCGGCCTTTCGATGGCGCGGCGTCAGGCGCCGCCACCGCCGCCCGGGGGTTGACCTGATGGGCCCGAGGCGCGAAGCCGGCGCAAACAGTCGGGGAAACGCATGTCGGTAAAGTCGGGGGCGCCATCGGCGCGGCGGGTGCTGGGCGCGAGCCTGGTGGGGACCGCGGTGGAGTTCTACGATTTCTACATCTACGCCACGGCCGCCTCGCTGGTGTTCGGGCCGATGTTCTTTCCGGCCGCCTCGCCGGCGATGCAGCTCCTGTCCTCATACGCGACCATGGCGGTGGCGTTCTTCGCCCGGCCCCTCGGCGCGATCGTCTTCGGACACTTCGGCGACAGGATTGGGCGCAAGTCGACCCTGGTCGCCTCGCTGTTGATGATGGGCGGCTCGACCGTAGCGATCTCCTTCCTGCCCAGCTACGAGCAGGCCGGATGGTTCGCGCCGGCCCTGCTGTGCCTGCTGAGGTTCGGCCAGGGCTTCGGCCTTGGCGGCGAATGGGGCGGAGCGGCCCTGCTGGCGGTGGAGAACGCGCCGCCTGGCTGGCGCGCGCGCTATGGCATGTTCCCGCAACTCGGCGCGCCGGTGGGCTTCATCGCCGCCAACGGCCTCTTCCTGATCCTCGGCGTGCTGCTGACCCCAGAGCAGTTCCTGGCCTGGGGCTGGCGCCTGCCGTTCCTGGGCAGCGCCCTGCTGGTCGCCGTCGGCCTTTGGGTGCGGCTCAAGCTGACTGAGACTCCGGCCTTCGCCAAGGCGGTGGCCGAGGAAAAGCCCTCCGAGGTGCCGCTGGCCGAGCTCTTCAAGCGCCATCTCGTGCCGACCGTGGCCGGAACCTTCGCAGTGGTCGCCTGTTTCGCGGTCTTCTACATCGCCACCGCCTTCGCCCTGGGCTACGGCACCACGGTCCTGAACTATGGACGCGAAGCCTTCCTCGGCGTGCAACTGGGCGCCATCGGCTTCATGGCCCTGGGCATCGTCCTGGCCGGCTGGTGGTCCGACGCCAGCACCCCGCGGCGGGTGCTGATCTTCGGCTGCTTCATGGCGGTGGCCGTCGGGGCGCTGATGGCGCCGATGATGACCAACGGCACGCTGCTGAGCTGCTGGGCGTTCCTGTCGCTCGCCCTTCTGACCATGGGCTTCGTCTATGGTCCGCTGGGCGCCTTCTTGCCGGGGCTGTTCCCGGCGCGCGTGCGCTACACCGGCTCCTCGATGGCCTTCAATGTGGGCGGCATCATCGGCGGCGGCCTGACCCCGGTGATCGCCCAGGCTATCTCCACCACGGGCGGGCTGGTTCCGGTCGGCGTCTACCTCGGCGTGGCTGCCCTGATCAGCCTCGTCGCGCTGATGCCGCTGAAGCACCAGCAGGCTTAGACCGGCATCCACTTGAAGCTGTCACGCTCTAGGCTGGCTCACCAGCGGTTATGCACCTGCTCGGCGAAGCCGATCAGGTCCCTGATCGCAAGCCGCGTCCCGTCATCCAGCACTGCGGTTCCGGAGAACCGCCCGAACACCTGATGCTGGAGCGAACTGATCTCGCCCAGGCGGAAGTCCGCGTGACGGTCCACGATGGGCTGGAACGACATTTCGAAGCGGCCGTCGCTTGAGGTGAACCGCCAGGGGCCGGTGTCGTACCCGCCCTCCGGCAGGTGGAAGGCGACGTCCACGAGCTTGTGGACCTTCCCGTCGTGGAAGATCACGTTCTCGCTGGCCGCCGAAGTGTCCCCGAAGCCGTAGCCGATGTTGAAGCCGAACGGCTTGCCCTCATGCCGGCCCGAAGCCGACCCCCAATACCAGGTGTTGTCGAAGGTCCAGACGCCACGCCCCCAGTCGAGGACGCCGAAGGCGCTCGATGGCTCGAATATGTACCTGCGCCCGGCATAGTCGACATGGCCGCGGGCCGGCATGCAGTTGACCTTCTGGTTGTAGTAGAAGGCCAATGGGTTCTCGGCGAAGGGCGTGGCGATGACCATGCGGTCCATCGGCGGTTGGGTGAGGAATATCTCGCCCGACAGGCCCGCGCCCTTGTCGAAGCCGGGAGCGTCGATCGTCAGCCGGCGGCCCCCCTTCTCGTGCCGGAACGCGATCTGGAACCCGGCATGCTCATGGCCGATATCCCCCGCATCCGCGCTGGGCGGCATGTCCATGGCGCCGTGGGGAGCGGGCGTTCCCACCCCGCCATTGACGAATGCGCCTGCCTTGAAGTCCATCCAGGAGGCGCCCAGGAAACCCATGTGGCCGTTGTCGGCGACGGTCAGGGCCAGGCCGAAGTCCGGGGTCAGGATGGCGTAGTAGTCCCATTCCTTGATGGCCGGATCGTCGTGGGGCGCGCCGATCGCCGAGCGTGCATATCGGCGTACCTCCTGCGTGGCCCAGCCGCGCTCGACGAGGCGTCCGCTCGCATCGAGCAACTCGCCCGGTCCCATCCTGTGTTGCATGCCGCCTCCCTGGTCAGGGAGCATGCTTAGGGCATGACGCTACGGCAGGGCAAAACGGCGCTCGTCTTGCCGAATTGAAAAAGCCCCGCCCGCGGGGGGCGGGCAGGGCCTTCTCGTTGGGCTCGTTCAACCTTCAGGCGTTGGAGAGCGCCAGAAGCCTACGTTTGCGCGAAAGCCGCAGCATCCCGCCGGCGCCGCCAAACCCGATGATCATCATCGCCCAGGTGGCGGGTTCCGGAATTGCGGAGCTCAGGCCTTCGACGCGGAACTGCTTGCCGTCGGCGATGGCAGGATCAAAGGTGAAGGCAAGCTGGGTGATGCCCGGCCCCGAGACGGTGAATTTGTTCTCACCGTTGTTGACGATGCAGAACGTGCAGGGGTCATCACCCACGTTCGGGGTCGCCGAGAAGAGCGCCAGACCATTCACCAGCAGCGTGAAATCGGATTGCGCAGGAGCATCCGGCCCCTTCTGCGATTCCAGGTTGAAGGTGATCTTGTCCCAGGCTTTCTGGAAATCGACAGTCAGGTTCTCGAGCAGCGGATCGCCGTCGATGATGGCTTCGCCAGAGCCGTTGACCGACAGGTCGCCAGAGGTGGTGCTGAACGTGACGGTCGAGTTGTCTTGATTGACGTAGGCGTTGACGACTGGTCCGGTCTGTGCGCCAGCCGAGTGGACTCCGGTCTGAGCGCCGAAGGATCCGGTGTCCAAGGTGTAGCCATCGACTACGACTGCGGCGTTTGCGGCGCCGAGCGAGAGCGCGGCGACGGCGCTCCCAGCTAACACTGCGCTGAGCAGTTTATGCATCTGTACCTCCCCAGGGGCCCTGATGGGCCCGACGAGTTAACGATTGAGTAACCTTGTTACCCGAAGCGGCCCGAATGCAATGACCTGCAACCTAAGGCGTTAGTTTTTGTTGGGCGCCAGATAGCCGCGCTGACGTCCATGATAATGACTTGCAAATCATCAGCGGGCGGACGGCGCGCCTTTCCTGGTGTGAAATCTGTCCCGTCCCCTAGGATTCTCACGGGCTTGCGGGCATGGGTGGCCGGGCGGCGGCGGGAGATCGAGGATGCGTGACGACGACCAGGACCTGGATGGCGGCGGCTATGACGTCGATGACTGGTCGCGCTTGAAGCCCTTCGCCGGGGCCGCTGCGCAACTCGAAGACGTTCAGGCAAAAGCCGCAATCTTCGCGCTGGGCGACACTGAGGACGCCCGCCCCATCGAGATGGACCTGCCGCAGCCGGTCATCTGGTGGGACGATGACGGCGAGGTGGCCGCGGTCGCGGTGCAGGCCGAGGCGCACACCACCGCGGACGGCGAGGTCATGGAAGTTCTCGGGCTGATCTTGCCGGATGGGGCGGGAGCTGTGGCCTTGCTGGAGGATGTCGATCTGGTCGACGACAGCGATCCGGTCTGGCGCAAGCTCGTCACCGAGGCTATCGGCGATGAGACCGGCGACGAAGAGGACTAGCTAGGCCGCCAGGGGCGGGGCCGGCCTGACCGGGAACACGAGGGCGAACCGAGCGCCCGGTTCGGTCGAGTCCGCCGTCAGTTCGCCCCCCAACTGTTTCGCCAGGGTGGTGATGATCCTCATCCCAAGGCTCTCATAGGCGCGAGCAAGGTCGAAACCCTTCGGAAGGCCGACGCCCAAGTCCGAAACCGCGAGCCGGTAGTGTTCCTCGTCCGTGCGCTCGCCCGTTATTCGGACCTCGCCTTCGTCGCCCTCGGGGTAGGCGTATTTGTAGGCGTTGGTGATGAGCTCGTTGACGAACAATCCGATTGGCACGGCGATGTCGGCAGGCACGATCGCCGGCTCCACGTCGATGACCGTCTCGTGTTCCGGCGCGCTGGTCGCGATCGCGACTGCCAGGTTCGAGAGAAATGGCTTGAGGTCGATCTCCCGCGTGGTCGCCTGCCGGAAGAGCTGATCGTGGACCCTCGCCACCGCGCCCACTCGCGAGGCCGCGTCGTCCAGGGCCGCGCGCAGGCCGCCCTCCAGGCTCCGGGCCTGGAGATCGAGCAGCGCCGAAACCAGTGCGAGGCTGTTTTTCACGCGATGACTGATCTCGCGGATCAGAAGCGCCTGGAATTCCTCCAGTTTCTGCTTCTCAGTGATGTCGGTGCTGGCTCCGAACCAGCGCGTGATGCGGCCCCTCGCGTCGTGCAGCGGCGTCGCGCGGGATAGGAACCAGCGATATTCGCCGTCCGCGCCGCGCAGTGGGAAGGTGTCCTCCCAAGGTTCCCCGGTTTCTGCGGAAAGCTGAACGCCTTCGGCGACCCGGGCCGCGTGCTCGGGGTGGACGGCCTTGCGCCAGCCCCAGCCCTCGGCCTCTTGCGGGGCGGCTCCGGTGTATTCGTACCAGCGGCGGTTGTACCAATAGATGCGCCCCTGATCGTCCGCCATCCAGACGAGCTGCGGCAGGGCCTCGGCCATGGTGCGGAACTGCTCTTCGCTCTCCCGCAGCTCAGCTTCCGCACGTTTGGCGGCGTCGATGTCGGTGAACGTCCCCATCCAGCGGATGATCTCGCCAGCAGCGTTGCGGACGGGGTGGGCGCGGCCGAGGATCCAGCGGTACTGGCCGGAATGGTGCAGCAGCCGATATTCGATTTCGTAGGGCTCGCCAGTAGCGAGGCTGCGGAGCCAGCGTTCGGACACCTGCTCTCGGTCATCGGGGTGGCGCAGCGAGGCCCACGTCGCCTCCTCGTTCGAGCCGGCGCGCGCGCCGGTGAATTCGTACCATCGCGAATTGAAGAAGTCGTGGCGGCCGTCCGGCAACGCCGACCAGACGATCTGGTCGACCGTCCCCACGATGTCCGAGAGCATGGCGCGGCTTTCGGCCAACGCCTTCTCGACACGCTTGCGCTCGGTGATCTCGAGAAAGAGGACTGCGAAGCGGTCGCACCCAAGCGAGTGCGCCCGCGCTTCATACGATCGATGCCCCAGGGCGGAGACCTCGATCTCGAAGGAGGCGGGCTGCCCGCTGTCCACGACCCTGCCATAGGTCTCGATAGTGTCGTTCCCTATGCCGGGAATGGCTTCCGTCACGCGCCGGCCGACGGTCGCATCCGCGCTCAGATCTGTCTGGCGCGTGAAGGCGTCGTTGACTTCGAGGAAGACGTAATCGACCGGCCGCCCGGCGTCGTCGCGAACGATCTCGCCGACGAAGAAGCCTTCACGAATGTTCTGGAAGAGGTTGCGGCACTGGACCTCGCTGATCGCCCATTCCCCGTTTAGGGCGGGCATCGCCGCGCGCTCTGCGCCAGAAGTGTTCGCGCTATTGGTCATGGTTGAAAGTTTGCGACCCGAGATAGCAAACGCTTGTCCGGCTAACCGGTTTCCGCCGGAGCGGTCGCAAGTCCCGGCAGATCGGCCGTTAAACGGGCGTCCGGTGAGCGGCCGTTCGGGACTTCTCCAACCTATCGGCCCTGTTCGGTCGGGCTAGGCGCTGGCCAGGGCGCTCTGGAAGAGGATCGCTCCGTCGGCCGAACCCAGCTCTGTCTCGAAGGCGCGGTCCGGGTGCGGCATCAGGCCGATCACATTGCCCTGCTTGTTGACGATGCCGGCGATGTCGCGCGAGGAGCCGTTCGGGTTGTCGAGATAGCGGAAGACCACCTGGCCCTCGCCCTCCAGCCGGTCCAGCGTCTCCTCGTCGGCGAAGTAGTTGCCCTCGCCGTTGCCCACGGTCATCTCGACCTGCCGGCGGCCGGCATAGCCGGCGGTGAAGCGGGTCTGGGCGTTGGTGACCTCGAGGCTCACC
Source organism: Phenylobacterium koreense (assembly GCF_040545335.1). Lineage (NCBI taxonomy): Bacteria > Pseudomonadati > Pseudomonadota > Alphaproteobacteria > Caulobacterales > Caulobacteraceae > Phenylobacterium > Phenylobacterium koreense. The sequence goes on along the minus strand of NZ_JBEPLU010000003.1, from coordinate 142,511 downwards.
GGCTTGCAGACATATTTCAGCTTCTCGTTCCGCAGCAGGGCGCCCGGAAGCATCTTGGCCTCGGTCAGAACCTGGAAGCCGTTGCAGATGCCGACGACTGCGACGCCGCGGTCGGCGGCGGCGCGAACCTCGCTCATGACCGGCGACAGTGTCGCGATGGCGGCGCAGCGAAGGTAGTCGCCATAGGAAAAGCCGCCGGGCAGCACGATCAGGTCCAGGCCCTGCGGCAGCTCGGTCTCGGCGTGCCAGACCATGTCGACCTTCGCTCCGGTGGAGCGTTCGACGGCGACCTTGCAGTCACGATCGCAGTTGGAACCGGGGAAGACGATGACAGCGGCTTTCATGGCGCGGCTCCTAGCAGGGTTTGCTCTAAATGTCGCTATGGCGCGGCGATGCAAGGCGCCTGCGTCATCGCGTTCAGGACTGGCCGGTGAGAAGCGCCTTTGCGGCCACCGGCTTGAGCCGCAAGTCGGGAATCTCTCGGAATACGAGGTCGGAGACGCCAAAATATTCGGCCTGGTTGGACGCGCACCAGTCGGTGGTCACGATCCGGACGAGGGGACCGGCGCGGCGGGCGATCGTGTCGCCATAGAGGAAGTCGCCGTTCCGATGGTCCAGCGGCATCGGGCGGTCCTGGTTCGAGCGAGCCATGAAGGCGGCCAGCCGCTCGCGAGAGACCTCCGCGATCATAAACTTTCCTTCGAAACGCACGACGGCGTCGAAGGCGTGGCGAGAGACCGGGCCTGCCGGAAGGCCCGTTCCCAGAGTTGTATGGCCGATGAAGCCGGCATGGGCGCCCGTCGCGGCGGCCATGGCTGCGGCGACGGCGCGTCCGGTCTGGCCGAGAGACAGCGCGGCGGGCGAGGCGCCCAGGATCGTCCGCTCCTGATCCGTCAGGGCCTCGGCGAGGATGCCGGGGATCAGGGTCGCGAGACGCGGCGAGGACATGGCGTTCACGGCGACCGCCTTGGACACCGCGTCGGCGGAGCCGTCCGCATACATGGTCATGGCCGTGTAGGCGTTGCTCCACGATCCGGTGTGGACATAGAGGTTTCCACCCTGCCGATGCTGGAACAGCAGGTGATTGTGGCCGCCTATCATCGGCACGCCCGCTGGCAGCAGCGGCAGGATCTCCCGATCAGGCGCAACGCCGGCGTGGCTCAGCACGATGGCCACGTCCGCGCCCGATAGCGCCGCCGGCAGGTGCGTGCGCGCCCACTCGGCCGGGGCGGGGATGTCCAGGGTCGAACGACTGGCCGCCGGATAGGTGTTCAGTGCGTTCGTGGCGATGCCGACGACCCTAAGGGTGCGGGTTCCCAGAGGCACGACGGCAGTGGCAGAGGCGTAGGGGGCCTTCGTCCGGGCGTCGACGATGGTGCTGACGACCGTGACGCCAAGGGCGCGGAGCCGGGCGACGACATCGGCAAGGTCCGGGATGATGTCGTTGTCGTGGTTGCCGAGATTGACGACGGTCGGCGCGATCCTGGCCGCCTCGCCGATGAACGCCCAGTCGATGGCGCCTTCCGAGCGCACGGCCGCGACATTACCGCGCTCGAAGATATCGCCGTTGATGGCGATGACGTGGGGGGCCGGCCCGCTGGCGACCTCCGCCTCAAGTGCGGCGAGAAGCTGACCGCTCCGCTCATAGGCCGAATGCAGGTCGGACATGGCCAGCACGCGCCCGACGACAGGGGGCGAAAGGCCGGCCAGCAGCGGGCTCGCGGCGACGGCGGCGGTTGCTCCGAGGAACAGACGACGGTCGGGAGAAGCAGGAGTGTCGCGCACGTCCGCCTGATCTCACCATTTTTCGCTAGGAGCAATGGCGTGACGGTGGAGCGCGCCGACTAATGCAGAAAGAGCTCACCTGGCGAAATTCTATAGCGCGACGTGGTTATCTACTGGCGATTTGCTGCGCTGCAGCGTAGGGGCGGGCTCGCCTTCCAGTACTTGGGGATAATTCCAAAATGACACGTCGTTTCGGCGCGCTTGCCTGTTCGGTGAGTGGCCTGGCTCTCCTCGTTTCCACGCCCGCCCTGGCCCAGTCGGCGAGCTCGCCGGAAACCGCCGTCACCGTTGAGGATATCGTCGTCACCGCGCAGCGCCGCAGCGAGAACATCCGCGACGTCCCGTTCGCCGTGAGCGCGGTTAACAACGAGACCATGGCCGAGGTGGCCGCCGGCGGCGCCGACATCCTGTCGATGACCGCGCGCGTGCCCAGCCTGCAGGTCGAAAGCTCGAACGGCCGCTACGCCCCGCGCTTCTACATCCGCGGCCTCGGCAACGTGGACTTCGACTTCAACGCCTCCCAGCCGGTCTCTGTCGTGCTCGACGACGTGGTGCTGGAGAATGTCTTCCTGAAGGGCTTCCCGCTGTTCGACGTCCAGCAGCTCGAAGTGCTGCGCGGGCCGCAGGGCACCCTGTTCGGCCGCAACACCCCGGCCGGCGTGATCAAGATCGACACCGTCAAGCCGACCAACGACTTCAATGGATTCGGCTCCGTCGCGGTCGGCAACCTGGGTTCGGTCCGCGCCGAGACCGGCGTCACGATCCCCCTCAGCGACACCCTGCAGGTGCGCGTGGCCGGCCTCTGGAACCATCGGGACGACTGGGTCGACAATATGTACGACGCGCCGTTCGTCGATCGTAACGGCAAGGACCTGGGCAACTTCGACGACGTCGCCGGCCGCGTCCACGTGGCCTGGAAGCCGACCGACCGCTTCTCGGCCCTGCTGACCCTGCAGGCCCGCGACTATGACGGCACCGGCACGCTGAACCGCGCCAATGTGCTGACCAAGGGCTCGAACGAGCTGAACGCCAATTTCGATCGCGATCGCGTCTATTACGACGGCGGCCGCAACAACTTCCAGAAGCAGGAAACCCGCTCGGGCTCGCTGCAGATGGCCTACGACTTCGGCCCGGCGACCCTGACCGGTGTGGTCGGCTCCTACTGGGGCGCCTCCAAGGGCAACGGCGACATCGACGGCGGCGTGGCCTCGGCCCCGGCCGGCGCGCCCTACAAGACGCCGTTCAACTCCGAGACCGGCACCCTCGACAGCGACCTGACCCAGGACACCTACGAGCTGCGGCTGGCGTCGAACGGCGACGGCCGGTTCGGTTGGCAGGTCGGCGCCTTCTACTGGGAAGAGCGCTTCAACCTGATCTCGGCCACCTTCAACGGTGTGGGCGGTCTTGCGCCGACCATCGTCACCGACATCGTGCAGGAGTCGGACTCCTGGTCGGTGTTCGGCCAGGGCAATTATCAGGTCACCGATGCCCTGAAGCTGACCGCCGGTCTGCGCTATACCGATGACAATCGCGACTTCCGTGGCCAGCGCACCCTGGGCGCGCCGCTGGACGTGACCGAGAAGGTCGGCGACGAGCAGGTTAGCTGGGACATCAGCGCGCTCTACGAGGTCAATGACGACCTGAACCTCTTCGCCCGCGTGGCCAACGGCTATCGCGGCCCGTCGATCCAGGGCCGCATCGCCACCTCGAACGTGGTGACCACCGCCGATTCCGAAACCGTGATGTCCTACGAAGCCGGCCTCAAGTCGCGCCTGTGGGACGGCCGGGCCCGCTTCAACGCCACCGCCTACATCTACGAGGTCTCCGACCCGCAGTTCACGGCGATCGGCGGCGAAGGCAATTTCAACCAGCTGATCAACGCCGACAAGGGCGAGGGCTACGGCATCGAACTGGACGGCGACGTCTATCTCGGCGCGGGCTTCAGCCTGGCCGGCGGCTTTGCCTGGAACCACACCGAGATCAAGGACGACGGTCTGCTGGTCGCCTTCTGCGGCGCGGCCTGCACCGTCACCGATCCGATCGTGAACGTCGGCGCGACCCGTCGCGCCAACATCGACGGCAACCCGTTCCCGCAGGCACCGGAATACACCGCCAATCTGACCCTGAACTACGTCCGCACCCTGGCCAGCGGGGCGCAGATCTTCGCCTCCACCGACTGGGTCATGCAGAAGGACTTCAACCTGTTCCTCTATGAGTCGGTCGAGTTCATGCAGGACACCTCGTTCGAGGGCGGCGCCCGCGTCGGCTGGCGTGACCTGGACCTCGGCCTGGAAGCGGCGCTCTACGTCCGCAACATGACCGACGAGGCCAACGTCATTGGGGCCATCGACTTCAACAACCTGACGGCGTTCGTCAACGAGCCGCGGACCTTCGGGATCCAGCTCACCAAGCGCTTCTAAGAGGGCTTGGCCCGGCGGAGCCTGATCGGCTTCGCCGGGCGATCCTCAGCGGGCGCTGAGGCTTTCCAGATAGGCCATGACCTGGTCGAAGCCGGCCTTGTCGCCATAGGCGCAGCCTGTGTTCTTCATGACCTTCCGGCCGCCTTCGAGGACGGCTTCCTGCTTCAGGATCGCCGGGTGGCCGGGCGCGCCTTCCTCCGTGAAGACGAAGGCCTCGCCGCCGCCTGCCACATTGTAGAAGCGATAGGGCTCGCCGCGCTCCTGCGGGGCCGCCGTCAGGCCGGGCACGGCCAGGATCTTGCCGCGCAGGGCGTCGTAGGAAAGGCTGCAGTCCAGGGCCAGACGCGGCTGGACCGCCTCGGGCTCAGGCGCGCAGGCGCTCAGCGTCAGGAGAAGGGTGAGGGCGACGAGCGCCCTCACGCCACCTCGATCCGGTAGCTTTCGATGACGGTGTTGGCGAGCAGGCGTTCGCACATCTGCTTGACCTCGGCTTCGGCGGCGGCCTTGTCGCTGGCGTCCTTCAGGTCGAACTCGATGGTCTTGCCGACGCGCACGCCGTCGACCTGCGGCCAGCCCAGGCCGTGCAGCGCGTTTTCGACGGCCTTGCCCTGAACATCCAGCACGCCGGGCTTCAGGAACACATGAACTTTCGCGCGCACTAGTGCAGGCCTCCTTGGATGACGGTGGGCATCTCTTTCATGATGCCGAGACGACGGGCGACTTCGGTGTAGCCCTCGATGACATCGCCCATGTCGCGGTCGAAGCGGTCCTTGTCCAGCTTCTCGTTGGTCTGGCTGTCCCAGAGGCGGCAGGAATCGGGGCTGATCTCGTCGGCGAGGATTACGCGCGAGAAGTCGTTCTCATAGATGCGGCCGAACTCGACCTTGAAGTCGACCAGGGTGATTCCGACCCCGGCGAAAAGCCCGGTCAGGAAATCGTTCACGCGCAGGGTGAGGGCCATCATATCGTCGATTTCCTGGGTCGAGGCCCAGTTGAAGGCGGTGATGTGCTCTTCGGCGACCATCGGATCGCCCAGCTTGTCGTCCTTCAGGTAGAACTCGATGATCGAGCGCGGCAGCGGCTGGCCTTCGGGCAGGCCGAAGCGCTGCGACAGGCTGCCGGCGGCGACGTTGCGGCAGACGACCTCGAGCGGGATGATCTCGACCTCGCGGATCAGTTGCTCGCGCAGGTTCAGGCGGCGGATGAGGTGATTCTGAACCCCGATGGAGTTCAGCTTGGTCATCACGTACTCGCTGATGCGGTTGTTGATGACACCCTTGCCTTCGAGGATGGCGCGCTTCTGGTCGTTGAAGGCGGTGGCGTCATCCTTGAAATACTGGATGAGCGTTCCGGGCTCGGGGCCCTCATAGAGGATCTTGGCCTTGCCTTCGTAGATCTTCTTGCGGCGGGTGGTCATATACGCCTTCTCCCAGAGTGAGGGCTTGGCCGCCATCGGAAAAACGAAAAGCGCGCGCGGTCCGATCCCAACGCGCGCGTTTTCGAAGCAAGGCCTTCTCACTCGTATGAGGCGGGCGGGAAATTAGCCGAAGCCTCGCTGCGGTGCAAACGGCGCCAGGCCGCAGGCGACTTCCGTTGTGTTTACGTTGCGGGCGACGGGCTCAAGGGATATGCAACGCCGACCGACCGCCTACTGGGGAACACATGACGACCTTCGACGATCGCGAGCGTGGCTTTGAAAAGAAGTTCGAGCTCGACCAGGAGCAAGAATTCAAGGCCGGGGCGCGTCGCAACCGCTTGCTGGGCGAATGGGCTGCGGGCCTGATGGGCCTGTCCGCCGACAGCGTCGCCGAATACGCCAAGGCAGTGGTGAAGTCCGACTTCGAACTGCCCGGCGATGAAGACGTGCTGCGCAAGGTCTTCGAAGACCTGAAGGGCTCCGGCGTCGCCATCAGCGAGGGCGAAGTCCGTATGAAGATGGACGAACTGCTGGCCCAGGCGCGCGAGCAACTGCGCTCCGGCGAATAGGCGACGGTCAAGCCGACGAGAACGCCGTCCTGCTGGGGCGGCGTTTTTTGTGGCCAAATTATTAGATGGTGGTCTAATTAGACTCTCATCTATGAGGGGCGCGCCATGTCGGAAACCCAGCTCAAGACTCTGCTCGCCTTCTTCAAGGCGATGTCGAACGAGAGCCGTCTGAGAATCGTCGGGCTGCTGGCCGCGCGTGAGCGGAGTGTGCAGGAACTGGCTGAACTCCTTGATCTTAAGGAGCCGACGGTCTCGCATCATCTGGCGGCCTTGAAGGCGCTGGGCGTGGTGAGGGCCCGGGCCGAGGGGGTCATGCGATGGCATTGGCTGGACATCGACGCCCTGGCGCGAATGAACCGGGCGCTCCTCGAGCCGTCCGGCATGGCCGCCATCACCCCCAAGGCCGAGAGCTGGGAAGCCAAGGTGCTTTCCGGCTTCGTGGACGAGGCTGGAAAGCTGAAGGTCATCCCCTCCAGCCGCCGCAAGCGAGCCGTGGTCCTCGCCTGGCTGGCGCGAAGGTTCGAGGACGGACGCCGCTATCCCGAGGCCGAGGTCAACGAGATCATCCAGAAAATCCACTGGGACAGCGCCACCCTGCGTCGCGAGATGATCGGCCACCGGATGCTTGCGCGCGAGTCCGGCGTCTACTGGCGGCTGCCCGAGGAGGACTGGGCGCAGGGCTAACGCTTGATCTGGGCCTCCAGGTACTTGCGGATGCCGGGCCCGAAGGGCGGGCGCATCTGCTGGAGCGGCTTGTCCGCCTTGATCTGGGTGTAGATCGACTTGGCGTGGCTGAACTCGCGGAAGCCGTCCTGGCCGTGATAGGCGCCCATGCCCGAGGGGCCGACGCCGCCGAAGGGCAGGTTCTCCTGGGCCACGTGGAAGATCACGTCGTTGACGGTGACCCCGCCTGAGGTCGTCGAGGCCAGCACCTTCTCCTGCTCGGCCTTGTCCGAGCCGAAATAGTAGAGGCCCAGCGGACGGTCGTGGCCGTTGATGTAACCGATGGCCTCGTCGATGCCGCCATAGGTCTTCACCGGCAGGACCGGGCCGAAGATCTCCTCCTGCATGACCTTCATGTCGTCGGTGGGGTCGATGATCAGGGTCGGGGCGATCTTGCGATGCTCCTGCTGGGAGAGGTCCTCGCCCTCGGGCTTTAGCTCGATCACGCGGGCGCCCTTGGCGCGGGCCTCGTCCACATAGCCCTTGATCCGGTCGTAGTGCCGCTGGGCGATGATGGCGGTGTAGTCGGGATTGTCCTTCATGGTCGGGAACATCTGCGCCACGGCCGCCTGCGCGCCGGCGACGAAGGGCTCCAGGCTCTCGCGCGGGGTCAGCACATAGTCCGGGGCCAGGCAGATCTGGCCGGCGTTAAGCGTCTTGCCGTTCATGATCCGCGCCGAGGCGACGGAGATGTCGGCCGACTTGCCGAGGATCACCGGGCTCTTGCCGCCCAGTTCCAGCGTCACCGGCGTCAGGTTCTCGGCCGCGGCGCGCATGACATGGCGGGCGATGGCGGTGGCGCCGGTGAAGATGAGGTGGTCGAAGGCCAGCGAGGAGAAGGCCTGGCCGATCTCGGCCCCGCCGGTGACGACGGCGATCTCTTCGTCGTCGAAGGCGCTGGCGAACATCCGCGCCATCAGTTCGGAGGTCGCCGGCGTGAACTCGGATGGCTTGATCATCGCCCGGTTGCCGGCCGCCAGCACCCCGGCCAGCGGCGCGAAGGTCAGGTTCACCGGGAAGTTCCAGGGGCTGATGATCCCGACCACGCCCTTGGGCTGGAAGCGGATCTCGGCCTTGGCGCCGAAGAGGCCGAGGATCGCCGGGCTTGGCTTGCGGCGTTCAGGACGCATCCACTTGGCGACGTGCTCGCGGGCGTGTTTCAGCGGGCCGATCGAGCCGGCGACGTCAGTGAAGGCGGTGGCCTCGGGCGAGCGCGAGCCGAAGTCGGCGTTGACCGCGTCCTGGATCTCCGCGCTGTGGTCGACCAATAGGGCGATCGCGCGGTCGATGCGGTCGATGCGTTTCTGGGCGGAAGGCTCTCCGTCCCGAAGATGCGCTGCCTTCTGCCTGGCCAGCAAGGCGTTCATGGCGACGACGTCCATACCGATTCCTCCTCCCCCTGTTATCCAAGCAGTGTTCGGATAATGACGTTAGGGAATGAAAGAGGGCAATCGAGGCTGCCGTTCGTCCTGCTTTTCGGATCGCGGCGGGCACGAGATTTGCGCTGGACTGCCGTAGCGGCGGGTGGATCGTATGGGCGAAACGACCCGACCGGAAGGAAACATCACCGATGCCCGAAGCCCTGATCATCGACGCCTGCCGCACGCCGCGCGGGATCGGCAAGGTCGGCAAAGGCGCGCTTGCCGACTTTCACCCCCAGCACTTGGCCGCCACGGTCCTGAAGGCTCTGGCCGAGCGCAACAACCTGAAAACCGGCGACGTGGACGACATCGTCTGGGGGACCTCGAGCCAGCGCGGCAAGCAGGGTGGCGACCTCGGCCGCATGGCGGCTCTGGACGCCGGCTATGACGTCAGGGCCAGCGGCATGACCCTGGACCGCTTCTGCGGCTCGGGCATCACGGCGGTGAACATCGCCGCGGCCAACATCATGTCGGGCATGGAAGACCTGGTGATCGCCGGGGGTACGGAGATGATGTCCTACACCGCCTCCAGCGGCGGTGGCGGCGGCCAATCCTCCGGGCCGCCGATGATGGACGGCGGCAACCTGCGCCTCCGGGCGCGCCGCCCGCAAAGCCAGCAAGGCGTGTGCGCCGATGCGGTCGCCAGCATGGAAAGCATCAGCCGCCAGGCCCTGGACGAGCTGGCCCTGCTCAGTCAGCAGCGCGCGGACGCTGCGATCAAGGGCGGCCACTTCAAGAAGTCCCTGACGCCGGTCTATCGCGAGGACGGCTCGCTGGCCCTCGACCAAGAGGAATTCCCGCGCCCGCAGACCACGCTGGAAGGACTGTCGGCCTTGAAGCCCTCTTTCGAGATGATCGCCAATGTCCAGGTGGACGAGAAGGGCACGACCTATGCCGACCTGATCCGGCAGGTCTATCCGGACCTGAAGTTCACCCACGTGCACCACGCGGGCAACTCGTCGGGCGTGGTGGACGGGGCGGGCGGCGTGCTTCTGGCATCGCCGGAATATGCGGCCAAGAACGGGTTGAAGGCGCGCGGCCGGGTCGTGGCCATGGCCAATATGGGCGACTGTCCGACCCTGATGCTCAACGCCCCGGTTCCGGCGGCGAAGAAGGTGCTGGCCAAGGCCGGCCTTACCCTGGACGACATCGACCTCTTCGAGATCAACGAGGCCTTCGCGGTGGTGACCGAGAAGTTCATCCGCGACCTGAAGCTCGACCGCGAGAAGGTCAATGTGAACGGCGGGGCGATGGCCCTGGGTCACCCGATCGGCGCTACCGGCGCGATCCTGATCGGTACGATCCTCGACGAACTTGAGCGCCGCGACCTGAAGCGCGGCCTGGTGACCATGTGCGCCGCCGGCGGCATGGCCCCGGCGATCATCGTCGAGAGGGTCTGAGGAAGGACGGGACGCTCCCGTCGGAGCGTCCCTTGTTTCTCGATTACTCGGCGGCCTTGGCCATCGCGTCCTGGCCGAATACGCGCGAGAAGATCACGTCGACGTTCTTGAAGTGGTAGCCGAGGTCGAAGAGCTCGGCGAGCTCGGCGTCCGAAAGGGTCACCTCCGGATCGGCCTTCAGGAAGTCGAGGAAATTGCCTTCGCCGCGCCAGACCTTCATGGCGTTGCGCTGCACGGCCGAATAGGAGGCCTCGCGCGAGAGGCCCTTCTGGGTCAGGGCCAGCAGCACGCGCTGGGAGTGAACCAGGCCGCCCAGGCGGTCGAGGTTCTTCTGCATGTTTTCCGGATAGACCAGCAGGCGGTCGACCACGCTGGCCAGACGGCGCAGGGCGAAGTCCAGGTGGACAGTGCTGTCCGGCGCGATGCCGCGTTCGACCGAGGAGTGGCTGATGTCGCGCTCATGCCAGAGGGCGACGTTCTCCATGGCCGGCGTGACCGCCGAGCGGACAAGCCGGGCCAGTCCCGTCAGGTTTTCCGTCAGGATCGGGTTGCGCTTGTGCGGCATGGCCGACGAGCCCTTCTGGCCGACGTCGAAGAATTCTTCGGCCTCGAGGACTTCGGTGCGCTGCAGGTGGCGGATCTCGATTGCGAGGCGCTCGATCGAGGAGGCGACGACGCCGAGGGCCGCGAAATAGGCCGCATGCCGGTCGCGCGGGATCACCTGCGTCGAAGACGGTTCGACCGCCAGGCCCATCTTCTCAGCCACGTAGGCTTCCACCTCGGGCGCCACGTTGGCGAAGGTGCCGACCGCGCCGGAGATCGCGCAGGTGGCGATCTCGAACTTGGCCATGGCCAGGCGCTCCTTGGCGCGCTGGAACTCGGCGTAATGACCGGCGAGCTTCAGGCCGAAGGTGGTCGGCTCGGCGTGGATGCCGTGGCTGCGCCCGACAGTCGGGGTCAGCTTGTGCTCGAAGGCGCGCTTCTGCAGCGCGGCCAGCACTAGGTCGACATCCTCAAGCAGCAGGTCGGTGGCGCGGGAGAGCTGGACCGCCAGGGTGGTGTCGTTGACGTCCGAGGAGGTCATGCCCTGGTGCAGGAAACGGGCCTCGGGACCGACGATCTCGGTGACGTGGGTCAGGAAGGCGATGACGTCGTGCTTCACTTCGCGCTCGATGGCGTCGATGCGGTCAACGTCGAAGATCGCATCGCGACCCTTTTCCCAGATGGTCTCGGCGGCCAGCTTCGGGATGACGCCCAACTCGGCCATCTTGTCGGCGGCGTGGGCCTCGATCTCGAACATGATCTTGAAGCGGGTCTGCGCGTCCCAGATGTGGGCGGCTTCCGGGCGGGTGTAGCGGGGGATCATGGGCGAGGCTCCTTAACGGGCGCGTGTTAGCCTCGAAGCCGCCCGATCGCAATCTTGGCGGGTCAGGTCAGGGCGTTGAGGTAGGTCGGGACAAGGCTCTCGAGGCCGCTGCTGATGATCTGGACGCCCACGCAGAGCAGCAGGAAGGCCACCAGGCGCGACAGCACCCGAGCGCCCGAACGGCCCAGCAGGGCCAGCACCTTGTAGGACCAGCGATAGGAAACCCCCACCGCCAGCGCCACCAGCACGGCCGCCAGGCTGACCCCGATGAAGAACGAGATGACGCCGTCGCCGTCCGACGGTCGCTGCGAGGCGAGCGCGATGGCGACCGAGATCGCCCCGGGGCCGGTGGTGAACGGCATGGTGAGCGGGAAGAACGCCACGTCGTCCTGCAGCTCCGCAGGCGCGGCGGCGTCGGCCTTGCGGCTTTCGTTGGCCTCCGGCTGCATGAGCAAGCCCCAGGCGCGGATAGCGACCACCAGGCCGCCCGCGACCCGCAGGGCGCCCATGCTGACCCCGAAGAAGTTGAGGATGTAGCCGCCGAGCAGCAGGGAGCCGAGCAGGATGAAGAGAGCGAAGAGTGCGATCCGCCAGGCCAGAATGTGGCGGTCGGAGCGGCCCTCGGTGACCTGGTGGAAGGTGAGCGCGGCTCCCACGGGATTGACGATCGAGAACAGCGCCGGAAACGCCAGGAGGAAGGCGCCGACGACCGACGTCAGGGGAAGGGGGCTCAGGTCCATGCGAATCGCAGCCTAGAGGCGCCCGTGGCGGTTCGGCCAGGGCCGAACCGCGCCGGTCATGCGCCGGCCAGCGCTTCTGCCTCGGTCTGGGCCTGGGCGGCCGCCATGTCCTTGGGCAGGGTGATGGCCGCCAGCAGGTAGTGGACGCCGGCCCAGGCGTAGATCAGCAGGTTGAAGATGATGCCCTGCTGGGTGCCCTTGGCGGTGGCGGCCTTGCAGGCGGCGTCGACCATCGGCCCGGCGCCTTCGCGCCCGACGCCGCCGGGGCACATGTCGAAGAACGGACCCATGCCCACGGCCCTGAAATTCGACTGCGCCAGCATGTCGATGCACCAGCCGCAGAAGGGCGGGCCAAGGCCCAGGGCGATCAGGTTCAGGACGAAGAACAACAGCGCCGTGGCGGTCGCCCGCATGCGCAGGGAGACGGCGTTCTGGATCACCCCGAAGGTCGGGCCGAGATAGGTGTAGTGGAAGATCCCCGGGAGCAGCAGCAGCCCAGCGGCCAGCTTCCAGTCGGTCTGGACGTAGACCAGGATGTACAGCGGGCAGGCGATCAGCAGGCCGATCGCCGGCACGAGCGCGTACCAGCGGCCCGACTTCCTGGCCGCGAAGTCGGTGAGGAAGCCGCCGAGCAGGGTGCCGGCCCCCGAGGAAAGCCCGCCGATCAGGCCGAAGATGATCCCGACGGTGGCCAGGTCCAGGCCGAAATTGCGGATGAAGTAGGGGGCCGAGTACTGCCCGACGCCATAGCCGGCGAAGGAGGCCAGGGTGACGCCGGCCACCATGTGGAAGAAGCCCCAGCGGCCGAAGATCCGCTTGGCGACCTCCCAGACCGAGGGCGGCTTGGTGTGGACGGCGGGCGCGGTCTCGTCGCCCTCGGTCATCGGCGCGTCGGCCGCCTGCTGGGCGATCAGGCGGTCGGAATAGCCGCGCGGGGGTTCCTTGACGAAGACCTTGATCAGGATGGCGACGATGACGCCCGGCAGGCCGACCAGCATGAAGGCCATGCGCCAGGAAAGGTTCTGGGCGATCCAGCCGCCGGCGACGGCGCCGATCATGCTGCCGAGCGGAATCCCGAACGAATAGATCGACAGGGCCGAGGCGCGTTTGCGCGGCTCGAAATAGTCCGAGATCAGCGAGTGCGCCGGCGGCGAAAGGCCGGCCTCGCCGACCCCGACCCCGACGCGGAACAGCATGAGCTGGACGAAGCTGTGCGCCATGCCGCAGAGCGCGGTGAAGCCCGACCAGATGACGATGGCGATGGTGATGATGTTGACCCGGCTGCCCCGCTCGGCGACCCGGGCGATCGGGATGCCGAGGGCTGTGTAGAGCAGGGCGAAGGCGAGGCCGCCGAGCAAGCCGAGCTGGGTGTCGGTGAGCTTCAGGTCGACCTTGATGGCCTGGCCGATGGTCGAGATGATCGTCCGGTCGATGAAGTTGAAGGTGTAGGCCAGGACCAGAAGCCAAAGCACCGACTGCTTGTAGCTTTCGGAGAAGAGCGGCTTTCTGGCAGGCTCAGCAACGCCGGCGTTGGTCGCGGCCATGAAATCGATTCCCCTCCCCAAGCGGGCGCTGTTTGGACTGACACTATGTCCGTAGGCGCCGCAAGGGAAAGGCTGTCGTGACGGCAGGCCGGGCCATCAGGGCCTGACGGGAAACAGGCTCCTGAGACGCGCGTCGCGGAGCCAGAGCCCGCCCCACATGAAGAGGCCGAGATAGACCCCGAACAGGGTGTGGCTGAAGAGCGGGTTGCCCAGGCGCAAGTGGCTGGTGATCGCCCCGCCCATCACCGCCATGAACAGCACCGCGCCCAGTACGGCCGTGCGCGGATTGAGGTAGAGCGCCAGGCAGACGAGCTCGATCACCCCGATGGTCCGGCCAAGCCCTGGCGGGTAACCGAGCGCGGCCAGGGTGTCGCGGACAACCTGCAGATCGACCAGCTTGATGGCGATGTCGAAGGTCATGAACAGGGCGAAGAGCCCGGTCAGGGCCCAGCCGGCCCAGGCCATCGGCCGGGAGCTCGACGTACGCCCCGTGTCGGTGGCGACGGTCATTTCGCGATCCTCCTTCAGGCTTTGGGTTGAGGCTCGCCCATCGACCACTGGATGCCGAAGGGATCGCGGAGGATGCCGTAGCGGTCGCCCCAGAACATCAGGTCGACGGGCATAACGACCTCGGCGCCGGCGTCGAGCGCCCGCTGGGACCAGGAGTCTATGTCGTCCACCTGCAGGTGCATGGTGTAGGACGAGGAGGGTTGGAACGGCGCGCCGTGCTCGGGCATGTCCGGAAACACGTCACAGATCATCAGCGTGCCGCCGTTGACCAGCAACGCGCAATGCAGCAGGCGCACGCCGTCGTCGGCCGGCAGGCGGAAGACCTCCTTGGCGCCGAAAGCCTTCTGGTAGAACTCGGACGCGGCGCTGGCGCCATCGACGGCAAGGTGCGGGATCACGCCCTTCATGGGCATGTCGATGGCGGCGAGTTCGCCGGCGGCGCTTTCCATGGTGGTCATCGGGTCGTCCTCCTTGGCGGCCCGTGAAAGGGCCTTTGGCTCAAGGACGCGGGGGCGGTGACCGATCCGACAGGGCAGGCAAAAAAACTAGCGGGTCAGGACCCGACGGATCGCGCCGGTCAGGCGGGCGAGTTCGTCGTCGGTCGTGACGTAGGGCGGGGTGAGATAGACGACCTTGCCCATGGGCCTGATCCAGCAGCCCTCTTCGGCGAAGGCCATGCAGAGCGGGCCGCTCTCGACCGCATGATCGAACTCGACCACCCCGATGGCGCCATAGGTCCGCACGTCCACCACGCCGGGCGCCGCGCGACAGGGCTCCAGGCCCTCCGTTAGTGCGGTGTTGATCCGGGCGACATCCGCCTTCCACTGGCCGGTCTCGAAGAGGTCGAGGCTGGCGTTGGCCGCGGCGCAGGCCAGGGGATTGGCCATGTAGGTCGGGCCGTGCATCAGCGCCGCGCCCGCATCGTCGGACCAGAAGGCCTCGAACACGTGGCTGCGGGCGATGGCGGCCGAGAGCGGCAGGGTGCCGCCGGTCAGGGCCTTGGAAAGGGTGACGATGTCGGGCGTCACGCCCGAGCCTTCGCAGGCGAAGAGGTCGCCGGTGCGGCCGAAGCCGACGAAGATCTCGTCGAAGATCAGCAGGACGCCGTGCTTGTCGGCCAGACGGCGCAGGCTACGCAGCACCTCGTCGTCGTGGAACAGCATCCCGCCGGCGCCCTGGATACGCGGCTCGACGATGATCGCCGCGACCTCGGACGCCTTCTGCGCCAGCAGCGTATCGAGGGCCGCTTCGGTTGCCGGACCTGCGGGCAGGTCGGTGACGATCTGGGCCGGCATGACGCCCGCGAACAGACTGTGCATGCCCTCTTCCGGATCGCAGATGGTCATGGTGGCCAGGGTGTCGCCGTGATAGCCGCCCTTGAAGCTCAGGAAGCGGGTGCGGCCGGCGACGCCGCGGTTGATCCAGTACTGCAGCGCCATCTTCATCGCGATCTCGACTGAGACCGAGCCGCTTTCGGCGAAGAAGACGTGGTCGAGATCGCCGGGCAACAGGGCCGCCAGGCGGCTGGCCAGGCGATAGGCCGGCTCATGCGCCAGGCCGCCGAACATCACGTGCGGCGCGGTTTCGAGCTGGGCGGTCACCGCCGCGCGGATGTGCGGGTGGTTGTAGCCGTGGCAGGCAGTCCACCAGGAGGCGATGCCGTCCACCAGTTCGCGGCCGTCCTCCAGGATGATCCGCGCGCCTTCCGTGCGGGCGACGGCGAGGGGCGCAGGCGCGGTCTTCATCTGGCAGTAGGGCCGCCAGACGTTGCGGGCGCCGTGGGTGAGCCAGTCCGGTGTCGCGAAAGTCATGACCTGCGGCTTTAACCGAAGGCCGGGCTCGTGCATACCGCACGCCGTGACAGACACCTTGACCGCCTTCGCGCAGGCAAAGCTCGCGACCCTCGAGGCCCAGAGCCTGAAGCGCAGCCTGACGCCGACGCATCGGCTGGACGGCCTGTGGGTCGAGCGTGGCGGGCGACGGCTGCTTTCCTTCTCCTGCAACGACTACCTGAACCTTTCGCATCATCCGGCGGTGAAGGCTGCGGCGATCGCGGCGGTGCAGGCGCACGGGGCGGGAGCCGGCGCCTCGCGGCTTGTGACCGGCGACCATCCGATCTTCAGTGAGCTGGAGGCGCGGCTGGCGGCGCTGAAGGGAACTGAGGCGGCCTGTGTCTTTGGCTCCGGCTATCTCGCCAACAGCGGGATCATTCCGACCTTCGTGGGCGAAGGCGACGTGGTGTTCGTGGACGAGCTGGCCCATGCCTGCATCTGGTCCGGCGCGCAGCTTTCGCAGGCCCGTATCGTCAGGTTTCGTCACAATGACATGCAGGATCTTGCCGAGAAGCTGGCGGGCCTGCGCGGCGAGGGACGGGCGCTGATCGCCACCGACGGGGTCTTCTCCATGGATGGCGACATCGCCCCGCTGGACAAGATTTCCCGGCTCGCTCAGGCGCACGAGGCCTGGCTGCTGGTGGACGACGCCCACGGGCTGGGGGTGCTGGGTGAAGGGCGCGGGACAGCGGCGCTCTTCCCGGACGCCAGGATCGATCTGGCCATGGGCACCTTTTCCAAGGCCCTCGGCGGCTATGGCGCCTATGTCTGCGCCAGCGCGCCGGTGATCGACTTCATCAAGACCCGGACGCGGACCCTGGTCTACACGACCGGCCTGCCGCCGGCGAACGCCGCTGCGGCCCTCGCGGCGCTGGACGTGGTCGCCGCGGACCCGGCGCTGGCGGCCGCGCCGCTCGCCAAGGCGCAGCGTTTCACCCGTGCGCTTGGCCTGCCCGAGGCGACGAGTTCGGTGGTGCCGGTGGTGCTGGGCGAGGCCGAGCGGACCTTGGCCGCCGCCAGGGCGCTGGAGGCCGAGGGCTTCCTGGTCGTGGCGATCCGTCCCCCGACCGTACCGGCGGGGACGGCGCGGTTGCGGGTGGCGTTCACCGCCGGCCATCCTGACGAAGAGATCGACCGTCTATCGGCGGCGGTGCGTCCGCTTATGGCGTCATGAGCCGGCGACTGTTCATCGCCGGCGCTCATACGGACGTTGGCAAGACCTACGCCGCCTGCGCCATCCTGCGCGCGGCGAGGGCCGCCGGACAGTCCGTGCAGGCGCTGAAGCCTGTGGTCAGCGGCTTCGACCTCGCCAACTGGGAAGGGAGCGATCCGGGCCGCCTGCTGAGCGCCTTGGGGCGGTCGTTGACGGTCGCGGAACTGGACGCGGTCTCGCCGCTGCGATTCGGCGCGGCCCTCTCACCGCCGATGGCGGCGCGGCTTGAGGGCGTGGACCTGCGGCTGGCGCAGCTTGAGCGGTTCTGCCGCGATGGCCTGGCTGCGAGCGGAGCGGACCTCACTGTGGTCGAGGGCGTGGGCGGGGTGATGTCGCCGATCGCTGAGGACGCCACGTGCCTCGACCTGATGATCACGCTTGGCCTGCCCAGCGTGCTGGTGGGCGGGTCCTATCTGGGCGGGGTCAGCCACACCCTGACCGCGGTCGAAACGCTGCGCGGGCGGGGGCTGAGCATCGAGGCGGTGGTGGTCAGCCAGGATGGCGCGGCTGACGCGCCCGACTTCGACCAGACGCTCGAGGCCGTGGCGCGGTTCGCGCCGGGCTTGAAGGTGATCGCCGCGCGGCGGGGCGACGAGGGCTGGGCGCGGACCCTGGTCTAGACCTCGTCGCCGCGCAGCCGCTGGGCGTAGGCCAGGACCGCCATGCCGGCGAGGGTCGAGAGGATCGAGCCGGTGATGACCCCCACGCGCACCTGGGTCTGGGCCAGGCCGTCATGCGGATCGAAGGCGAGGCCGCCGATGAAGAGGCTCATGGTGAACCCGATCCCGCACAGCAGCGAGACGCCGTAGAGCTCCAGCCACTTCGCGCCAGTCGGCCGGCGGGCCAGTTTCAGCCAGATGGCGAGGGCCGAAAAACCGAATACGCCCAATTGCTTACCAAGGAAGAGGCCCAGCGCGACGCCCAGCGGGATCGGGCTCAGCAGGGTCGAAAGCGACAGGCCGGCGAAGGAGAAACCGGCGGCGGCGAAGGCGAAGAGGGGCAGGATCAGGTAGGCGACGTAGGGGTGCAGGCTCTCCATGAAGTGCTTGAGCGGGCCTTCGTGGCCGGGCTTGCGCGGCTCGATGGGGACGGTCATGGCCGCCGCGACGCCGGCCAGCGAGGTGTTGACGCCGCTCTTCAGGCAGAAGGCCCAGGCCAGGGCGAAACAGGCCGCGTAGAAGAGGTAGGGCGCCGATTTCCACTGAGACATCAAGGCCATGAGCCCGATCGAGGCGGCCGCCCCGCCCAGGGCGTACAGGTTCACGTCGGACGTAAAGAGGATGGCGATCAGGGCGACCGCGCCCAGGTCGTCGGCGATGGCCAGGGTCAGGAGGAAGATCCGCAAGGAGGCCGGCAGCCTCGGTCCGGCCACCGCGAGGGCGGCCAGGGCGAAGGCGATGTCGGTGGCGACGGGGGTCGGCCAGCCCTGCGGCGAACCTGCCGAACCGGCGTTTATCAGCAGATAAACTGCCGATGGCGTCACTATCCCGCCGATAGCGGCGAGGACGGGGAGGGCCAGGCGCCGCGGACTGGAGAGTTCGCCGCGCAGGATCTCGTGCTTGATCTCCAGCCCGACGACGAAAAAGAAGATCGCCATCAGGCCGTCCTTGATCCACCGATCAACCGGCTTCACCTCGTGGAAGGCGCCGATCTGGATCGGGATCTCGTGCCTGATGAAGGCGAAGTACGAGTCGGCCCAGGGCGAGTTGGCGAGCAGGAGGGCGAGAAGCGCCGCGCTGGCCAGGATCACGCCCGACGCGGTTTCCGTCTTCAGGAAATCGAGGGTCAATCGTCTCGCCATGGCTTCGGTTAGCATGGGCCATCGCGGCCCCGCACATCAATCGGGCGTTGCTGGCGCCGATGTGATCGCTCATTTGAAGGGGATGCCCGTCTCGCCCGACTACCGTCCCGAGCCGCACGTCCAGGAACTAGGCGCAGAGTTCTTCGACCCCGTGGCCCCGGCCGACTTTCCGATGACCCTGCTGCGGTTCCGCAACGACCGGGCCGCGGCCAGCGTGGGGCTGGAGGCCCTGAGCGACGAGGAATGGACCGCGCACTTCGGGCGCTTCCGGCCGCTGCCGGACAACCTGCCTCAGCCGCTGGCCATGCGTTATCACGGCCATCAGTTCCGCGTTTACAATCCCGAGCTCGGTGACGGGCGGGGCTTCACCTTCGCCCAGATGCGCGAAGACCAGGGCGGGCGGCTGCTGGACCTCGGCACCAAGGGCTCGGGCCAGACGCCCTGGTCGCGGGGCGGCGACGGACGCCTGACCCTCAAAGGCGGGGTGCGGGAGGTGCTGGCGACGGCCATGCTGGAGGCGCTGGGGGTTCCGAGCTCGCGATCCTTCTCGCTGATCGAGACCGGCGAGCAACTGATGCGCGGCGACGAGCCCAGCCCGACCCGCTCGTCGGTGCTGGTCCGCCTATCGCACAGCAACATCCGCTTCGGGACCTTCCAGCGGCAGGCCTATTTCCAGAAGGGCGAGCAGGTCGGCCAGCTCGTGGACCACGTGATCGCCTACTACTATCCGGAGCTGGCGGGCGCAGGGGATCGGGGCGCGGCGCTGATGGCGGCGGTGGTCGCGCGGGCGGCGCGGCTGACGGCGCGCTGGATGACGGCCGGGTTCGTGCACGGGGTGCTGAACACCGACAACATGAACATCACCGGCGAGAGCTTCGACTACGGCCCCTACCGGTTCCTGCCCTACAACGACCCCAACTTCACGGCGGCCTATTTCGACACCGCCGGCCTCTACGCCTTCGGCCGCCAGCCGGAGAGCGTATTCTGGAACCTGCAGCAGCTCGGCGGCTGCCTGACGCTGGTCAGCCCGTCAGAGCCGCTGATCGAGGCGCTGAACGGCTTCGGGCCTATCTACCGGCGGGAGTTGGCCGGCGCGCTGCTGAACCGGCTTGGCCTGCTGCGCGGCGAGGAGGAGGCCGAGGTCGCCTTCGCCAACGCCACGTTCCGGGCCATCGCCGAGGGCGGGCAGGCGCTGCGCTGGGAGCCGTTCTTCTTCGACTGGTTCTGCGGCGACGAGGTGCGAGCCATGGGCGGTTCGCGGGCCAGCCTCTATGAGGGCGAAGCCTTCGCCGAGTTCCGGCGGCTGCTGAAGGGCTTCGCGCCCGACCGGCCCGAGCGGCTGGCGAACGCCTATTTCGCCGAGCCCGAGCCGCAGGAACTGCTCTACGACGAGATCGAGGCGATCTGGGCTGGCATCGCCGAGCGCGACGACTGGAGCGCCTTACACGCCAAGCTGGCGGCGATCGAGGCGGCGCGGACGGCCTGGGGGCTCGGGTAGGGCGATCACGTATGATCTTGGGGCTACTGGTCGGCCGTCAGGGTCTTGCGAAGCGAGATCAGGCTGGTTTCACGGATCGGCTCCAGGTTCATCTGCGGGTCCACCAGGAGCTGGATGGACAGGCCCAGCAATAGCGAGCCGATGATCAGCGCCGTGGCGTCGGCGTCCAGCTCGGCCCGGATGGTCCCCTCGGCCTGACCGCGTTGGATCAGAGCTTCGAGCCGCCGCTCCACGCCTTCGTGCACCTTCGCGAAGGCTGAGCGCTGGGGCGACAGGTCGGCGACGGCGCCGGCCATCATCATGAAATAGGCGCGCGCCTCCCCGGCCCCGCCGAGATTGCGCAGGAAGAGCTCCACATAGGCCAGGACCGCGTCCAGCGCCGGCAGGGCGTCGAGCTCGCCCATCAGTTCCGCCTGCCGCGCCTCGAGAAAGGCGACCAGCGCGTCAATTAGGCCCTGCTTGGACCCGAACCTCTGGGTGGCGAGCCCGCGGCTGTACCCGGCGCGCGCGCCGATGTTCTGGAACGTGGCCGCCGAGACGCCACGCTCCACGATCAGTTCCGCGGCGGCCTGCAGCAGTCGGCGCCCGGACTCGTCGCGCCGCTCGGCCTGGGTGCGGCGGACGCGGGCGGCATTGTCCACGGCGGCGGTCGGCGCGGTCATCGAATCCACTTTACTTGTTGTATGACAATCAACTTAATGCCGACAAGATACGCTCAGGGACCAGGCCGTGAAAATACCTTCGGACGTCGCCGCCACCATCATCGATCCCCGCGCCTATGCCGCCGGCAAGCCCGTGGACGACGCCTTCGCATGGCTCCGCAAGGAGGCCCCCCTGGCGGTGGCCGAACCCGACGGCTACGACCCGTTCTGGGTCGTGACCCGGCATGCGGACATTCTCGATGTCGAGCGGCAGAACGAGCTGTTCCACAACGGCGACCGCTCCGCGACGCTCACGACGATCGAGGGCGACCGCAAGGTGCGCGCCATGATGGGCGGCAGCCCGCACCTGGTCCGCTCGCTCGTGCAGATGGATAACCCCGACCACATGGGCTACCGGCGCCTCACCCAGGGCGCCTTCGTGCCGCAGAACCTCCGAAAGCTGGAAGACCGTATCCGCGAGATCGCCAACGGCTTCATCGATCACATGGCGGCCATGGGGGAGCGCTGCGATTTCGCCCGCGACGTGGCCTTCCTCTATCCCCTGCAGGTCATCATGGAAGTGCTGGGCGTGCCGGAAAGCGACGAGCCCAGGATGCTCAAGCTGACCCAGGAACTGTTCGGCGCGGCCGACCCGGAGCTGAACCGCACCGGTGCGGAAACGACCGGCGACGTGGGCTCCGGAGTCGACACGATCCAGTCCGTCGTCATGGACTTCATGACCTATTTCGCAGGCATCACCGAGGATCGCCGCGCGCGGCCGCGAGACGACATCGCCAGCATCATCGCAAACGGCGAGGTGGCGGGCCAACCGCTCGGCCACCTGGAGGCCATGAGCTACTACATCATCGTCGCCACCGCCGGGCACGACACCACCTCGTCCACGACGGCGGGCGCGATGTGGGAAATGGCGCGGAATCCGGAGGTGTTCTCCAGGGTCAAGGCAAACCCGGCCCTGATCCCCGGTCTCGTCGAGGAGTCGATCCGCTGGGTGACGCCGGTGAAGCACTTCATGCGCACGGCGACTGCGGACGCCGAACTGGCCGGCCGGAAGATCGCCAAGGGCGACTGGCTCATGCTCAGCTACCCGTCCGGCAACCGGGACGAGGCGGTGTTCACCGATCCCTTCGTCTTCGACCCGGAGCGTACGCCCAACAAGCACGTGGCCTTCGGCTACGGCGCGCACGTGTGCCTGGGCCAGCATCTGGCGCGGATGGAAATGCGGGTGCTCTGGGAGGAGCTGTTCAAGCGGCTGGAGGCGATCGAACTTGACGGCGAGCCCAAGAACATGACCGCGAGCTTCGTGTGCGGCCCGAAGTCGGTGCCGGTCCGCTTCAAGATGAACTGAGGCGGGCATGGCAGAGGCGTACAAGACCTGGCAGTGCCGGACCTGCGGCTATCTTTACGACGAGAGGGCGGGGGATCCGGACGAGGGCCTGGCCCCCGGCACCCGCTGGGCCGACATTCCCGCGGACTGGATCTGCCCGCTCTGCGGCACGGCCAAGGCCGAGTTCGACATGGTCGAGATTTGATCGACTTCTTGGCGTCGAACGGACCTTCCGATCCCCGGCTGGGGCGCTCGACGTCAGCGGGGCGGATGGCCCAAGCCAAGGCGGTCAAGAACCAGCGGAATCGTCTCGTCCGGCGAAACGAAATGGGTGACCGGCCTATCAGACGAACAGGCCATGGCTCCCGCCGACGGCGCCCACCAGAGTCAGCAGGCTGAGGCCGAGCATGATCCTATGGAAACGCTCCATGCGGCCGAACTGGACGCTCGAGGTTCCAGCGGCGATCGCGCGCTCCAGTTTCCGATGCAGACCGAGCGGTTCGACTATGAAAAGCATCGCCGCAAAGAGGAGCCATAGCAGCAGCATGGCATGCATCCACCAGTAGGTCGCAGACTGAAAGCGGCTCCAGGCGTCAAGCCGCCAGGTCATGTAGAGACCGCTCAGGCCAGCCAGGCCAACACTGATCCGAGCTTGCCAGGCGAACACTCCCTCGAACCTGAGAAAGGCCGCCAGCCGCTCCTCGGGCGCGTAATTTCGTCGGACCGACGGGAAGAGCACCGTCGTGACAAAGCCCACCCCGCCGATCCACAGCAGGACCGACAGGACGTGAATGATCCGGGCGACGGTGACATCCATGGCGCAATCCTTCGATGACAGCCGCGGCGCTGGCGTCGTGGGATCGGCTTCGCGCCGTAGCGGCAGTTGAGGTTCAGCTTAGCCCGGGCCCCCGCTGCCCGGACACGACAGTTGTCATGCCGGCAGGAGAATATCTTCTGAAAGCGTCCCGATGCCGGACCCCAATAGTGTCACGAGCTGTCTTGATGTCCGTCGCCGGTTGTGCCGTGATCGATACAGGCGGGGGTTGTGGTCATGAACGAACTCCTTTTGGAGACCGGGCGGGGACGCAAGCTGCATATGGTCGCCAGCGGCGTCGGCGGGCCGACTGCGGTGCTGATCCCGGGCGGCGGCATGTCGGCGGCGTTCAGCGCGCCGCTCCAGGCGCGGATCGCCGCTTTTGGCCGGGTGTGCAGCTATGATCGCGCAGGTCTCGGCGAGAGCGATCCGGCGCCCCAATCGCTGACCTTCGAGGACCATGCGCGCGATCTGCGTGACCTGCTCGCCACGGCCGGCGAGGCAGGCCCGTTCGTCCTGGTTGCGGAGTCCTTCGGCGGGCTGGTGGCGCGGGCCTTCGCCAGGCTGTTCCCCGGCGAGGTCGCCGGGCTTGTCCTGGTGGATAGCGCCGGAGAGCAGCATGTGTTCGCCTCCCTGGACCTGCTGCTGGCCTCCAGCCGACAGCAGTTCGCGGCCGTTCGCCTGCTGCGCCCGCTCGGCCTGCTGGGGCCGTTGATGTCGCGCGGCCTTCCAAGCAGCTTCGATGCGCAGCAGCGCCGACGCATCGCCAGGGTCGTCAACCGGGCTCAGCACTGGGCCGCGGCCATGCAGGAGGCGGACGCCTATCTTGCGACCCCGGGCGATCGCCGGGTCGCGGGCGGTTTCGGAAGGCTGGGAGACCTCCCGCTGACGGTCATCGCCCATGGAAAGCCGTTCCGCGGACCGCACGCGCCGCTGGAGGCTGGCTGGCGAGAGGGACAACAGCGCCTGGCGGAGTTGTCCAGCCGATCGCGTTTCGTCGTGGCCGAGCGGTGCGGCCATGGGATCGCGCAGGAAGACCCCGATCTCGTCGCCAGCGAGGTGCGCCTGATGCGCGAGCCGCTGGCCGCCTCCGCCGGCCCGGCCTGCTACTGATCGGCCTCGGCCTGCAACCGGTCGAGGTGGAGGCGGATGTGGGCGGCTTCGGGGGCGGAGTTGGCGAGAGCTATGGCGCGGTCAAAGGCCTCGCGGGCTTCGTTGTTGCGGCCGAGCTGCATGAGGTAGCCGCCCTTGGCGCCGTGGAAATAGAAATAGCCGGAGAGCTTGTCGGCCAGGGGCTCGATCATGGCGAGGGCCGCCAACGGGCCCTGCGTCTTGGAGATCGCCACCGAGCGATTGAGAGTGACGACGGGCGATCCGGTCATGGCCTCCAGCGTCGCGTAGAGCCGGTCGATGCCGGCCCAGTCGGTGTCGGAAGGGGCGGGCGCCCTGGCGTGCAGGGCGGCGATGGCGGCCTGGACCTGATAGGGGCCGGGGCTGGCGTGGCGCAGGGCCTTGTCGATCAGGGCCAGGCCCTCGGCGATCATTCGGCGGTTCCAGAGGCCGCGGTCCTGGTCCTCCAGCAGGACGATCTCGCCGTCCGAGTTGAAGCGGGCCGCGGCGCGGGAGTGCTGCAGCAGCATGAGAGCGGCCAGGCCCATAATCTCCGGCTCGGTCGGAAAGAGGCGCAGCAGCAGGCGGGCGAGGCGGATGGCCTCCTCGGCGAAGGGCGCGCGGGCGTCGGCCTCGGCGACCGTGGAGGAATAGCCCTCGTTGAAGATGAGATAGATGACCGAGGCGACGGTGGTCAGACGCTCGGCGCGTTCGGCGGGGCCCGGGGCCTCGAAGGCGACGTCGGCCTGGCCGATCTTGGCCTTGGCGCGGGTGATGCGCTGTTCCATGGCCGCCTCGCTGACCAGGAAGGCGCGGGCGATCTGCCTGACCGACAGCCCGCTGACGATGCGCAAGGCGACGGCCACCTGCTGGACCGCCGGCAGGTCGGGATGGCAGCAGATGAACAAGAGCCGCAGGATGTCGTCGCGATAGTCCGATCCGTCGAGGCGCTCGGCGAGCGGCGCCTCGACATCGTCGAGATCGGAGATGGTTTCTTCGGGCGGCAGGGCCTGGTTGCGGGCGCGGCGACGGACGGAGTCGATGCCGCTGTTGCGGCCGACGAGGATGAGCCAGGCCGCCGGATCGCGGGGCGGCCCCTTCTGCGGCCACGACTTGAGGGCGCGCAGGCAGGCGTCCTGGAACGCCTCCTCGGCCAGGTCCAGGTCGCGGAAATAGCGCAGCAGGGCGCTGACCGCCTGCGGGCGGGCGGAAGTCAGCGCGGCGTCTATCCAGGCCGGGTCGGTCACGTAAGCTGCAGCTCCTTTCCGGGCTGGTAGATGCTGATGGGGCGCAGCTCATAGGCGCCGCCGGGATTGGCCTTGCCCAGGTCGCGGGCGATCTGCAGGGCCTCGTCCAGGGACTGCACGTCGACGATGTAGAAGCCGAGAAGCTGTTCCTTGGTCTCGGCGTAGGGGCCGTCGATGACCAGGTCCTGGGCCTTGCGCAGGGTGGTGGCCGAGGTGGTCGGCAGCAGCCGGATGGCCGGGCCGAGCTGACCTTTTTCGCGCGTCTTCTCGTGGACGACCTGGAGCCTGGCCATGACCGCGTCGTCCTCTTCCTTGGTCCAGGCGGAGGTGATCGCTTCGTCGTTGTAGCAAAGGATGGCGTAGAGCATGGCTGGCTTCCGATCTCCCTAAGGACGCGCCTGATTGCGTGTTCCCGACACTTGGCTGGAAGATTTAGACGCAGCGGGTTTGGTCGGCCAGATGGCGGGTTGGAGCGGCGCCGCCGCCTCTTGTGGTCGGGCGCCTTGGCCGGTATGTCTTTTCGCGACAGGAAAACGAACCCAGCACCCCGCCTTCGCCGCGCCTTGAGCGCGAACGGCCGTTTGCGGCCTGAATTCCACTGTCGAGAACTTCCCAATGAGCTTGAAGATCACCCGCCGGCCCGCCGGCGCCGAATGCGCTGCGATACTTGCCGAACTGCCCGAATGGTTCGGGCTGCCCGAGTCCAACGCCGCCTATGCCGAGGCCGCCGAGCGCGAGCAGGCCTGGGTCGCCGAGGCCGACGGGCGGGCCCTTGGCCTGATGGTCCTGACGGACACCGGCTTTTCCGCACTGGACGTCCACCTCCTGGCGGTCCGCCCCAACCTTCATCGGCAAGGCGTGGGCAAGGCGCTGATCGCCCAGGCCCGGGCCGTCGCGCGGGAGCTGGGCAAGCCCAACCTGACCGTGAAGACGCGTGGGCCGTCCTTGCCCTACGAACCCTATGAGCGAACCCGGGCCTTCTATGAGGCGGTGGGCTTCGAGGCCCTGGAAGAGCTGATCGAGGTCTGGGGACCGGAGAACCCCTGCCTCGTCATGATCATGCGCGTGCCGGAGGCTTCAGGCGCCCGTTGAGGGGGGGAGTCTGGCGAGTTTGTCTTCCAGGTCCGCGCGGTCGGTCACGAACCAGACCGAGCGGCCGCGGTTCGACTCGGAGACGAAGTCGCGCAAGGGACCGCTGCCCGCGGTCGCGCTGCTGACGTCGCCAAGGATGGCGACCCTCAGGCCGTAGTTGACGCATTTCTGCAGCACCTCGCCGGCCAGGCCGGTCGAGAGCCTGAGGAAGTCCGGCGAGAGCCTCTGGACCGGGATGACGATCAGTTCGGCGCTGGCCGAAAGTGCTTCGCCCACCAGGTCGGAGGCGTCGCTCGGGGCGGAGAGGGGCGGGCCGGCGGAGCTCCAGAAGAGAACCTCGCGGCCGCAGATGGTCTGCGTCTGGTTCATGAGCGCTTTCTACTTCGCCAGGCCGATCTCGCGAAGGCGTTCGGCGAGGAACTCGCCGGCGGTGATCGGCGGCCAGCGGGCGCCGTCGCCCCGGCACGAGGGGAGGCACTCCAGGGACACGTCGGAGGCCGGGTGCATGAAGAACGGCATCGAATAGCGGCTGACGTTCGGGCCGACCGGATTGACCACGCGGTGGGTGGTCGAGGGGATGACGCCGTTGGTCAGGCGCTGGAGCATGTCGCCGGAGTCGACGATCAGGTTGCGCGGCTCGGTCTCCACCGGAAGCCAGGTCCCGTCGCGATCGAGGAGCTGGAGACCCGCGCCCTTGGCGGCGACCAGCAGGGTGATGAAGTTGATGTCCTCGTGGGCCGCCGAGCGGACCGCGCCGGCCGGGGCGTCGCCTGGCACCGGCGGATAGTGCAGCACACGCAGGATCGAGGTCCCCGCCGAGACCTTGTCGTCGAAATAGTCAGACGGAAGGTCGAGCTTCGGGGCGAGGGCCGAGAGAAGGATGCGGCCGGTGCGGTCGAGCGCGTCGAACAGGGCGCTGAAGGTCGCCTGGAAGGCTGGCGCTTCGGCCGGCCAGACGTTCGGGGGGAAATCCTCAGCCGGAAGGCCGGGGGCGGCGTCTCGGCCGATCTGCCAGAACTCCTTGAGGTCAGGGAGCGTGGAGTCCTTGGCGTGCTCGGTCCCGAACGGCGTGTAGCCCCGCATGCCGGCGGCGTAGCGGCGTTTGACCGCTTCGGGCAGGGCGAAGACCTCGGCGCTCCGGGCGTAGGCGGCGCCCAGCAGGTCCTCAGGCACGCCGTGGTCGGCCAGGATGATGAAGCCGTAGTCCTGGAGGCCGCGCATCAGGTCGTCGGAGAAGCGCGCGCGGGCGGCGGCGTCTCCGGCGGCGAAGGTCCTGAGGCTGAGGGTGGGAACGCTCATCGGGCGGCTTCCATGAGGGCGAGGACCTCGGCGCGGGTCGGCAGGGAGGATTGGGCGCCGGGGCGGGTGGCGGCAAGCGCGCCGGCGGCGCAGGCGAAGGCCAGGGCGTCGGCCGGGGGCTGGCCCTCCAGCAGGGCGAGGGTGAGGGCCGCGACGAAGGTGTCGCCGGCGCCGGTGGCGTCCACCGCCTCGACCTTCGGCGGCGCGGCGAGCGCGAGCTGGCGGCCGGCCCGGAAGAGCCCGGCGCCTCTGGCGCCCCAGGTGATGGCGACGAGGCCGGGCTGGGCGTGCAGCGCCTGCCCATAGAAGGCGGCCTCGGTCTCGTTGACGACGATGAGATCGGCGCGGGCGAGAGTCTCAGGCGGGATCTCGGCGGCCGGGGCGAGGTTCAGGCAGACGAAACCCTCGGCCATGGCCACCGCCTTGGCGACGGTCGCAACGGGCAGTTCGAGCTGGCAGATCAGGGCGCCGGGCGGGACGGTGGTCAGGCGCTCGGGCGTGAAGCTGGCGTTGGCGCCGGGGGCGACGATGATCTGGTTCTCGCCGCCGGCCGCGACGGCGATCAGGGCGACGCCGGTGGCCGCGGCGGGATCGGTCCCGACGCCGGAGAGATCGACGTCGCCCGCGCAGAGCAGCGCCAGGGCCTCGTCGGCGAGGCCGTCCGCGCCGACCTGGCCGACCAGGCCGACGTCGGCGCCCAGCCGTCGCGCGGCCAGGGCCTGGTTGGCGCCCTTGCCGCCGGGATGACGGGCGAGGTTGGCGCCGGTCACGGTTTCGCCGGGGGCTGGCAGGGTGGCGGCGGTGGCCACGAAATCCAGGTTGATCGAGCCGACGATGGTGATCCTGGTCATCTGGCGAGGCGCTCGGTCAGCAGGGTGAAGACGCCGTCGGCGTCGGCGCCGGTCGCCCATTCTATGCGCGCGGCGGCGGGATCGGGCAGCCGGAACTCGACCGCGGTGTGCCCGAGGGTGAGGGGCGAGCTGGTCTCCACCTGCAGGTCGCAGCGGCGCAGGGTGAAGAGCTGGGGCGCGAGCAGGTAGGCGATCACGCAGGGGTCGTGGATCGGCGCGCCGGTTCCGCCGACGATGTCGCGTTCCAGGGCGTTGGAGAACTCGAGCAGTACGGTGCTGGCCTTGGCCGCCGGCCTGTCGATGGCTGCGATCGCGGCGGTGCGGGCTGGATCGGCGCGGACTTGGTGGGTGACGTCCAGCCCCATCACCACGCAGCGCGCGCCCGAGGCGAAGACGACCTGGGCCGCGTGCGGATCGGCGAAGATGTTGAACTCGGCCGAGGCGGTGATGTTGCCGCCCTCGCGGCGTGCGCCACCCATGACGACCACCGGCCCGAGCCGGGCGGCGAGGGTGGGTTCGAGCTGCATGGCCAGGGCCAGGTTGGTGCAGGGGCCGGTGACGGCGAGCGTGACCTCGCCGGGGGCGTGGGCCATGACGATATCGACGATGGCCTGGGCGGCGTGGCCGGCCTCCACGCCCTTTGCGGGCGTGAAGAGCTCCAGCGGGCCAAGGCCGCTCTCGCCGTGAAAGGCGCCGGCCTCGACCGCGGCGCGGAAGAGCGGGCGATCGGCGCCGGCGTGGATCGGCACGTCCTCGCGGCCGGCGATCTGGCGAATGATCGCGGCGTTGCGGGCGGTCAGGCTGGCGCTGACATTGCCGGCCGTGGTGGTGATCGCCAGCAGCTCGAGCTCTGGCGAGGCGAAGGCGAGGAAGAGGGCGATGGCGTCGTCGACGCCCGGGTCGCAATCGAAGATGAGCTTGGTCACCGACCTATTTTCCAGAGTCCGGGCAGGGCGACAAGCTCACGCTTTCGACTTCCGGCTGGATCGCCGCTGCGGGTTCTGTGACCATGACCGACCGCGTCGAGGTCCGGCGCAGGCTCGAGCAAGAGGGACGTGATGGCGGCGGAAAAGCGGCGGCTGGCGCCGGAACTGATCGGGCGTGCGATCGCCCTGGCGATGGTGGCCGCGGCGATATTCGTGCCGCCTCCGGGGAAGTTCTGGCTGGCGGCGGCTGGGTGCGCCCTGGCCGCGGCGGTGTTCCTGATCCAGGCGGCGCTTGGCCGGCCAGTGCGCCGGGCCCGCTGGCTGAACCTGGTGTTCGGGCTGATCTTCGCCGCAACTGCGATGTGGCTAGTCTTCCTGCGTCATTAGGCGGAGAGCGCGCGGCGCTCTCCGCCCATGAGGCCTAGCTGACCATTTCTTCGCGGATCGTGCGACGCGCGGCCCAGAGGAGCGCGAAGGCGACGAGGCCGAAGCCGGTCGAGAGCATCAGCGCCCAGCGGACGCCTTGCGCCGGGCCGAGGCCGACGACGTTGCTCATGATGTCCGACAGGATGCCGACGGCGAGCGGGCCAAGGCCCAGGCCGATCAGGTTGATGATGAACAGCAGGATCGCCGCGGTGGTCGCGCGCATGTGCGGCGGCACGATCGACTGGCCGATCGCATAGACCGGCCCGTACCAGAGCGAGCCGATCAGGCCGTTGATCACCAGGATCCAGAGCGCGGCGGTCGCCGACGGGACGCTGACGGCGATGACGTAGATCGGCACGGCCAGCAGCGAGGCGATGGCCGGAACCGACACGTAGCCGCGCAGGTCGGTCTTGGCGTAGCGGTCGGCGATCTGGCCGCCGAGCCAGGCCGAGATGGTGCCGGCGGTGCCGCCCATGAGGCCGAGCGCCAGGCCGAGGAAGCCGACGGACTTCAGATCGAAGGCCGAGGCCAGGCTGGCGACTTCGTCGCCGTGGACGCGGAGGAAGAACGAGGCGGTGAACGGGGCGTGGCCGTAGCCGATGAACGCCTTGATGGCCGCGCCGAGCGCGATCAGCCAGAAGGTCTTCTTCTTGCCGAGATATTTCAGGGTCTCGCCGAAGGAGGCCTGGGTCGCCTGGATGGCGGCGGAGTGCTGGGCCATGACCTTCCGGGGTTCCTTCAGCGTGAACCAGGCGAGCAGGGCGAAGAGAACGCCCGGCGCGCCGGCGACCACGAAGGCCCAGCGCCAGCCGAAGGCGTCGGCCACCAGGCCGCCCATGACCAAGCCCAGCAGGCCGCCCAGCGGGGTGCCCATGGAGTAGAAGGCCAGCGCCGAGGCGCGCTTTTCCTTGGGCACGTAGTCGGCGATCAGGGAGTGGGCCGGCGGCGTGCAGCCGGCCTCGCCCACGCCCACGCCGATCCGGCAGAGCACGAGCTGGATGAAGTTCTGAGCCGAGCCGGAGAGCACGGTGAAGCCGGACCAGGCGGCGACCGCGGTGCCGATGATGATCGGCCGGTTCTTACGCTCGGCCATACGCGCGATCGGAATGCCGAGCACGGTGTAGAAAATCGCAAACGCCAGGCCGCTCATCAGGCCGAGCTGCCAGTCCGCAAGGTGAAGGTCGTTCTTGATCGGCTCGGCCAGAATATTGACCACGGCGCGATCCAGGAAGTTCACGATGTAGATCCCCAGCAGGAGGAACATCGCATACCGCGTGTAAGATGCGGAGAATGGCTGGGCGCTGGCCGCCGGGGCGGCGGCCGCGGTGGCCGGATCAACCGACTGTGCGGTGGTCTCGGTCATGAAGGACGTTTCCTACGAAAATGGGACTGATACGAATTTCTTATTGTTGGGCGCACTCTAGACGAGCCCCCCGGGGCATGGGCAATAGCCTCTCCGGAAGAAAAAAGGAGTAGCCCATGGAACTCGTGATCGGAACCAAGCGGTGGTCGACCTGGTCCCTGCGCCCATGGCTGGTCCTAAAGCACGTTGGCGCGCCATTCACCGAAGTAGAAATCATGTTGCGCCAGGATGACGGGCGTACGGAAGCTGAGATCTTGCCGCACTCGCCCTCGGGGATGGTGCCGGCGCTGAAGGACGGCGACCTGACGGTCTGGGATTCACTGGCGATCTGCGAGTATCTCGCCGAGAAATTCCCCGAGGCCAGGCTGTGGCCGGCCGATCCGGCGCTGCGCGCTCTGACGCGGGCGGCGGCCAGCGAGATGCACTCCGGCTTCCAGTCGCTGCGCGGCGAGTGCCCGATGGCCCTGGAGGCCGAGCCGAAGGTCGTGACGCTGTCGGAAGCCACCCAGAAGAACATCCGCCGCATCGTGGCGCTGTGGCGCGAACTGCTGGCCCGGTCGGGCGGGCCGTTCCTGGGCGGCGAGTGGTCAATCGCCGACGCCTTCTATACGCCGGTCGCCACCAGGTTCCGGACCTATGGCGTGCATCCTTCGGACTATGGCGACGATGGCTCCTGCGGCGCCTATATGAACCGGCTGCTGGCCACCCCGGAGTTCAAGGCATGGGAGAGCGCCGCGAGGGCGTGATTACGGCGTGCGGCTGTCGGCGAGGCCCTGTCAGGGTCTCGCGCCGCAACCTGCTGGCGGTGCTGGCCAGCGGCGCGGCGCTGGTCGCCTGCTCGGAGAACGCGGCGACCGGGCGCAGCCAGTTCGCGGTGGTGCCCGACGAGACCCTGCGCGAGATGGCGGACCAGGCCTGGGCCGATCTGATCAACCAGACGCCGACTTCGACCGATACCGCCATGCAGGCGCGGCTGGAGCGGGTGGGCCGCAGGATCGTCCAGGCCAGTGGGCGCACCGACCTGGACTGGCGGTTCGTCGTCTTCGATCGGCCGGAGATCAACGCCTTCGTCCTGCCGAACGGAAAAGTGGCCGCGTTCAAGGGCCTGATGGACTTCGCCCGCGACGACGACGAACTGGCGGGCGTTCTGGGCCATGAGGTCGGCCACATCCTGGCGCGCCATCCGGCCGAGCGGGTGAGCCAGCAACTGGCCGTCCAGGTCGGGGTCGGCGTGCTGCAGGCCATCCTCGCCAACGGGGACTATGGCCAGCACGCGGGCGAGATCGCCGGCGCCCTGGGCATGGGCGCGGTCTATGGGGTGATCCTGCCCTATTCCCGCAACCACGAACTGGAAGCCGACCGGCTGGGCGTGGATCTGGCGCAGCGGGCGGGCCTGGACCCGGCCGGCGCCATCCGCTTCTTCGAACGCATGGCCATCGAGGGGCGCAAGCAGCCCGAGCCGCCGGAGGTGCTGTCGACCCATCCGGCCGACGCCCACCGGCTGGCGGTGCTCAAGGAAGCCGTCGCGGCCCTGCCGAAGGGCTGAGGACCACTTGGCGGCGAACGGGCGACTGGCTATAGGGCCAGCACGGCCTGCGGGCGTGGCGAAACTGGTAGACGCAACGGACTTAAGCCGAGGATTGAGTGCGCCGGGGGAAATCCCGGACGTAGAACCGCTCAAATTCGGGGAACCCTGTCAGATGGCGATCCCGAGCCAAGCCCTTCGGGGAAGGTGTAGAGACTAGACGGGCGGCGCCTAAGGCCGGTGGCTATGGCGAAGGGATAGTCCAGACCACGAACGGGCGCAGGCCCGGCGGCGAAAGCCGAAGTGGTACGAAAATCCGTCGAGCCGAGAGGCTCTTGCCGGTTCGATCCCGGCCGCCCGCACCAGGTCTTGAGCGTTCCGGCCGCCCGGCCTTCCCGCTGAAAGCGATGCACATCCTAGCGTGCGTCATGCATAGTCAGCGCATGACCAAATATCTGATCTCGTTTCCCAGCGAAGCCATGGTGGTCACTCCCGAGGAGTTGCCGATCGTCGCCGACGCGGCGCGGGCCGTGATCGAAGAAGCCAAGGCGGCCGGGGTCTACGTGTTCGGCGGCGGAATCCACGAGCAGGTCGATCCGGTGTTGGTCTCCGGCGACGGGTCGGTTTCCACGGAGATCTATCGCGGCAGTCACCTCAAGGGCGGCTTCACCGTGCTCGAGTTGCCGACGCGCGAAGACGCCGTCGCCTGGGCGCGAAAAATCGCGGTCGCCTGCCGTTGCTCGCAGGAACTGCGCGAGTTCATGTACGACCCGGCGAGCTGACGTCAGGCGCAGAGGCGCTCTAGGCGGCTGTTTCAAGTTGTGACAATCTCTTGCAAGGTTGGGACGGCAAGCCGCCCGCCGCCGCGACGGCGACAAGCAGTTGCTGGGCGCCCGCGCCATGCAAGACCGCATTTTGTGGAAAAGCGCGGGGTGCGAGGGGCTTAGGTCCTCGCGTTCGAGACGCCCGGTTCTGACGTCGCGCGGTTCGTGCTCGAGGAAATCCAATGTCCCGTCACTGGGGGGCTGCGCGTGCGCGTCGGTCCCAGGAGCACGATGTCGCGCAGGCGACATCGCTGCGTGTCGGTTCGGCGCCGAGCAACGTGGCAGACCAGCTCAGATGCGCCAGGCTCGACGAACTTTATCGGCGCCATGCCGACTGGCTTCGTAAGTCCCTGCAGCGGCGTTATGGCGCTCAATGGGCCGATGATTTGACCCAGGAAACCTTCTTCCGGGCGGCGGCCTACGCCAACGGGGATATCGACATGCCAAGGGCGCTGCTGATCACCATCGCCAAGAATGTCGCACGAGATCAATTCCGGCGTGGCCAGGTCCGCGCCGATCACGCTGCGCTTTTCGAAGGCGTAGACCTGGCCCATCCTGGGACGTTCGGGACGATAGACGACGACTACCATGTGCGTGAGGTGATCAAGTCGTTACCTCCCAAGTTCAGGGAGGTGATCTTGTTGAGCAAGATCGGCGGCTTGACGAACCGCGAAATCGCGCAACGCTGTAAAGTGTCGGTCCGCGCTATCGACAAGCGGCTCCAGAAGGCGATGGCTCTCGTTGTAGCGCGACTTCGCGATTGAGGCTGTAATTGGCCATGGGCACGCTCCGGAGAGATGAACGCCAGGCGCTGGAAGAGGCGGCTGGTTGGTTCGTGCAACTCAGTCAGAACAAGGTCAGCCAGACGACGATCGACGAGTTCTTTAGGTGGCGCGCAGAGCCCGGCCATCGCGCAGCCTATGCCGAGGTCCAAGGGCGCATGTCGCAAGTCGAGCGGCTGCGAAACGATCCGGAGTTGGTTCGGATGACCGAGGCGGTCCTACGCGGTCCTGAGCAAAAGACCAGACGTTCGATCTTGCGATGGCGCGGGGCTCCGCCGATGGCCCTGGCGGCCCTGTCCTTCGCCGCCGTTGCGCTGATCATTGTGATGGCGACGCGTGGGCCGGCCTACTCAACCGACGTCGGGGCCCAGCAGGTCGTGCGCCTGGAGGATGGCTCGGTGGTGCGCCTGAACACCGATAGCAAGGTGCGCGTCCGCTACGGCCAACACGTGCGCCGATTGGTGCTCGAGCGGGGCCAGGCCTATTTCGAGGTCGCGCACGATGGGGGCCGGCCTTTCGTGGTCGAAGCTGGCGACGCGCAGGTGCGCGCCCTTGGGACCAAGTTCGATGTCCAGCGCACCGAGGGGAAGACCCGTGTGACCTTGGTCGAAGGACGTGTGGAAGTCGCACGCGCCGGCACGCCCAGCGCCTGGACCCTAAAGCCGAACGAGCAGATTACGCTTGGCGAAGCTGCGCCAAGGCCGGGGCCGGCCGACGTTCCTCAGGCCACGAGCTGGACAATCGGACGCCTGCGTTTTCTCGACACGCCGTTGGTCAAGGCGGTGGATGAGGTCAATCGGTACAGCCGCACGAAGATCGTGCTCGATGCGGGCGATGTGGCGCAGGTGCGCATCAACGGCGCATTCGAGACGGGCGATACGGCCGCATTCGTTTCGGCCGTCACCGAGCTCTTCGGCCTTACGGCAGCCAGGACGGACGACCGCATTGTCCTGCGGGCCGACGCCGCCGCGCGCGGCGGAAAAAATTCCACACCGGGAAGTTCGCAATCGGAGGGTCTGGCGCGTCTTCCTGGGTGACGTCGCGAAAAGAACCCAAGACCTCGCCATTTCGGCGGGCTGCTGCGGCGTCGGGGGAGTGAAATGCACCGATCCGCTCGTATACCGTCCGGCCCCAAGCTTCGCCTTTTGGCCGGTGTCGCTTCTGGCCTGCTCCTGAGCTGGTGTTCGTCAGCCATCGCTCAAGAGCCCGTCGCTATCGACGTTCCGGCCGGAACGCTCGCCGCGGCCTTGGACAAGCTGGCCGCCCAGACCCATCAGCAGGTCCTTTACCCCTCCGAGCTGGTGGCCGGCCGGCAGACCGGCGCGCTGCGCGGAGCGTTCACACCGCAGGAGGCGCTTTCACGCTTGCTCGTGGGCAGCGATATCGAGGTCACGCGCACGCAGGAAGGCGTCCTGGTGCTACGGCGCGCACAACCGGCTCCAGCATCGCCGTCGACGCCGCCTGCCAGGGACATCGATAGTTCCGCTAGGAGCGTTCCACCGGAAAGCGGACGGGTCGGCCTTGAGTCCTCGTCTTCCTCGGTCGACGCGGCTGCGAGCGCGCCGGAGCTGATCGCTGAAGTCACGGTCATCGGGTCGTTGATCCGGGGCGTAACCGACACGCCTTCGCCGGTGCTGATCTTGGATCGCACCCAGATCGAGCGCTCTGGTTACACGACCGTGGCTGCGGCTCTGGCGGCGCTGCCGCAGAATTTCGCCGGAAGCGTCAACGAGGGACTGAACAATAACGGCGGCGAACGTCAGGGCAGCAATTCCCATTTCGGAAGCGGATTGAACCTGCGCGGCCTGGGCAGTGATGCGACACTGGTGCTCGTGAACGGTCGACGGATGGGCGGGGCCGGTTCGAACGCCGAGTTCGCCGACATCTCCACCATCCCGACGGCGGCCATCGAACGGGTTGAGCTTCTGCTTGACGGGGCCTCGGCGCTTTACGGCGCCGACGCCGTCGGCGGCGTCGTCAACATCATCCTGAAGAAGAGGTTCGAGGGCGCAGAAACGCGCCTTTCAAGCGGGATCGCCACGGCAGGCGAGCCTTCGGAATTCCAGTTCGCTCAGACCTTTGGTCGAAGCTGGTCCGGCGGCGGCGGATTGATCTCCTATGAATACTACCAGCGAGATCGCCTGCGTTCGGCCGACCGGGAGATCGCCAGAGATGCCGACCTTCGGCGTCTCGGAGGTTCCGACCAACGCAGCAATTTCGCCTATCCCGGCAATATCCTCAGGCTGGATCCAGTCACCGGCGCCAATGCGCCCTATTGGGCCATTCCGGTCGATCAGGACGGTACGAGCCTTGGCCCAGACGACTTCACGCCCGGGACCGTCAATTTGCGCAACCAGCGTCTGGGGGTGGATGTCCTGCCCCATCAGGAGCGGCACAGTCTCTATGCGACGGCCAGGCAAGCGCTCACCGAACGGATCGAGCTCTCGGGCGACGTGCGCTATGGGCGGCGCAAATATGAGGCGGCGTCATCGACCAATACCGGCTTGATCAGCGTTTCACGAGCCAATCCGTTCTTCGTTTCGCCAAACGGGGCGGCCAGCCACAGCATCCAATACGCCTTCGCCGAACTGCCGAACGCTCGCGCGGCGGGTTTAGCCGAGAGCCTTGGGATCTCGCTGGGCCTGGATGCAGATCTTTGGGGAGACTGGCGCGCCGAGGTCTATGGCGCTTATGCGCGCGAGATCGGCCGATCCAACAATACCGGGCTGCTCAACACCATTGCCGTGGGAGAGGCCCTGGGTTTGAGCCCTGATCGTCCGGACACCCCCTATAGCCCGGCGTTGGACGGCTACTTCAATCCCTTCACCGGCCGACCGGCCAACTCCGATGTCGTGCTCGGCTATATCGGCGGCGGCTACCAGAAAATCCGCAACAGGGGCGTTGTCCGCTCCTTGAACATCAAGGCCGATGGCTCGCTCCTGACCTTGCCCGCAGGTTCGATCAAGCTCGCGCTTGGGGCCCAGCACAGGGAAGAGGGCTTTACGCGGGGCGGGGTGAACTACACCACGAGCGTCGCGCCGATCCCGCTGGCCTCGGTGGATGTCGCGCGCAAGGTCGACGCCGGCTTCGCCGAATTGCGCATCCCACTTTTCGATGAAGCCAACCGCCGCTCCGGGATGGAGCGCCTGGAGCTCTCGCTCGCCGGGCGTCTAGAGCGCTACAGCGATTTCGGATGGACCGGGAACCCGAAGGTGGGTGCGCTGTGGTCACCGGTTCAGGGCCTGCTTATACGGGCGAGCTATGGGCGCTCTTTCCGGGCGCCGGCGCTGCGGGAGCTAAGCGATCCGGCGAGCAATTCCTCCTCACTGCTGCCGTCAGGGGCTGCGCGGATTGGAACGCTCATCCAGTCGGGCGGCAATCCAGACCTCGATCCGGAGACCGCCGATTCCTACACGGTGGGCTTTGAGCTCGCCCCTAGGCGGCTCAGCGGCCTGCGGCTCGGCTTCAACTGGTTCGACATCCGCTTCAAGGATCGCATCGACCGTCCTGTTCAGGCCAATATCCAGACGGCCCTGGACGATGCGAACGTCTCCACCTTCGTGCGCCGCATCTCGCCGGCCACCAATGCGGCCGACCGGGCGCTCATCGCCGCCCTGCTGGCCGATCCGGCCACGCGCACGGTGCTCGGTCCGCCCGAGGCCTACGGAGCGATCGTCGATTCCCGCTATGTGAACACGGCCTCGCTGCGGGTGAGCGGGATCGACCTTAGCGCCGCCTACGAACATGCCTTCGGTGACGATGTCGTCGCCATCAGCGGCGCCGCCAGCCATCTCTATCGCTACGAGCAGACGGTGACCCCGACCTCGGCGCCTGTCGATCTCGTCGGGATTGCGACCTACCCACTCGATTGGCGCGCCAGGGGGACGCTCGATTGGCGGCGGGGGGCTCTCGGCGCAGGGGCCTCGGTCAATTACACTTCGGCCTACCAGGACGCCCTGGGCGCGCCGATCGATGCAATGACCACCTTCGATCTGCAACTGCGCTTCCAGGCGCCCAGCGGTTCGCCGCTCGCAGGTCTGTCGGCGACGCTCAATATTCGCAACCTCTTCGACAAGCGTCCGCCGTTCTACGACAACACCTCCGGCGTGGCCTACGACACGGCCAACGGCGATCCGATCGGCCGTTTCATGTCTCTGCAACTGACTAAGGCCTGGTGAGTCAGCTGAGCCATGCGTTCCTTGATACTCGCCCTGGCGCTGTTGCTCACAGGGCTCGGCGCCCCATCGGCCTTGGCGCGTCCTTTCACAGTGGACGATCTGCTGAACCAGGAGTCGTTCGGCCAGATTTCTCTCGATCCGGCAGGCCGATACGCCGCGGTGGAGCGGCGCGGGCCTTACGCCGCTGGCGCGCGCTTTGATCTAGGCCACCAGGCGCCCCAAGCGGGAACTCGCCTTTTTCTGATCTCGCTGGACGCGCCAACCGAGGCCAGAGAGCTGATGGCCCAGCCTTCGGGCTATGGCTATCTGCTTGGTCCCTGGTCGCCTGACGGACGTCAGCTTGCCGTCTACAGGCTAGGCGCCGAGCAGTGGGAGTTGGGCGTGCTCGATCTGGCGTCGGGCCGCGTCAGATGGCTGGGCCTCATTCCCGCGTCCCTCCCAGGGCGCAACGTCGAATGGCGTTCTCCAAGCGAACTTATCGTCCTGGCCAGCGCCAAGCCGCCGGCGGAATTGCGCCGTATCTCCGAGGCGGCGCATCAAATGCCGCCCCGCTGGAGCGCCAGTGCGGGCGGGCGCGGCGCGCACACCGCCATCGGCAGCGGCGTCTGGCGAAACCTCTCGCCCGGACCTGAGCCGACCCAGGTGGTGGACGTGGACGTTTCCACCGGGCGGGCGAGGGTCGTGCGCGTTGGGGCTTTTGTTGATCTGAAGCTCTCCCCGTCCGGAGCGCAGATCGCGTTGCTCGAACGCGGCGAACCGTTGCAACCGGCCAACGGGCGCAGCCCACAAGGCGACTGGGGCGTGGCCGCGCAGGCGCGCCGACTTGGCCTGCTAGATCTGCACAGCGGAGTGCTGGCCTATCCTTGCAGCGGGCGCGACGTGCTCGAGACGCTTCTCAGTTGGTCCCCAACCTCAGACCGCCTCCTGATCTTTGCGCGTCCCGATCAGGCTCCCTGGTCCAAAGGAGAATTCTACAGTGTGGAGGGCGGCTCGAACCGCTGTCAGCGCTTGGCCGGTCGCGGATTTTCGCCGGCCCTGCGCCGGCGACCTGAAGCGATCGAGACGGCTTGGCTGGGGGACTGGCCCATCGTCCGCGGGCAGAGCCTGGCCAGACGGGAAGGTCGCTTGGACTGGTGGCGCCTTTCCAGCGACCTCCCAGTCAATCTCACCGCTCAAATGCCGGAGGCCCCCCGTCTGCTCGGGTCTCAAGATGGCGATCTCGTGTTGCTGGCCGCCTCACGACTTTGGCGCATGGACGCCAAGGGAGGGCTTGAGCCCCAGCCCGGACAAGCGCTCGGCGCCGTGGCGTGGCGGCCCCCGGAACGACCGGACGGAGGCCGCGAGCTTGGCCGCGCCTTGCTGCTGACCGAGGCCGGTAGGCCGAGCCTACGGACGCTGAAGGGGCCGATCGGCCTTGACCTTGAGACCGGAGAGACCGTGGTGGGGTTCAGCGCAGCCAAGAGGGTGCTGCTGGTCACCAGCTCGACGCCCTCGGGGGTGAGCCTCTTGAAGGCGCGCAGGGCGGGAAAAGCGCCTGCCGTGGCGATGCGTCTGAACCGGCGGCTTGCCGATACCGACCCGATGCGCGTCTTGCCCATCGCGCATTCCGGGCCTGACGGTAAGGCCCTGTTGAGCTGGCTCTATCTACCGGCCCCCGGCGCCTGCAGGCCAGCGCTCGTGGTGCGTCCCTATCTTGGCGATAACTATCGCAGCCCGCCCTCGTCTCGACCGCCTGTGCTGGGCTTGGTCGCCGATACTCGTGTGCTGGTGGGCCGTGGCTATGGCGTTTTGCTCCCGAGCCTGCCGCTTGCGATGAGCCAGCGCGATCCATTGGAGGGCTTGGCCAAGCGCATCCTTGATGTTGTCGACGCCGCCGCGCGGCAGGCGCCAGGCCAGTTTGATCCTGAACGTCTGGCGATCTGGGGACATAGCTATGGCGGTTATGCCGCCTTGGGAACGATCGGGCAGACCGACAGGTTCAAGGCCGCCATTTCGATGAATGCGCCGACCGACCTCATCAGCATCTACGGAAGCTTCCAGCCGAGTTGGCGATCAAGCCCGGAAGACGGCGTCTGGCCAAGCTGGCCGGCGGGCTGGGCCGAGGACTCGCAAGGTCGTATGGGCGCTCCGCCCTGGCAGGTCCCTGATCGCTATATCGCCAACAGCCCGCTCTTTTGGGCCATGAACATTCATACGCCGGTCATGCTCGTCCACGCCGATCAAGATCCGGTCCCGCTCAATCAGGCCGAGGAGATGTTCTCAGCGCTCTATCGTCAGAACAAAGACGCCGTTTTGGTCACCTATTGGGGGGAAGGACACATCGTGGCCAGCCCTGGTAATGTTCGCGACCTCTATCGACGGGCGAGCGACTGGCTGGACTATTATCTGCGCCCGCCCGCCCAGAACTGGCGACGTCCTGCCTGCCCAGAGTCGGGAACGTAACGCTGCCAATGACGGACCCAGGCTTCGAGCGCGGCGGCCAGCAGAATCTCGCTTCCTTCGCCGCGCCAAAGAAGCTGCTCAGGCTTTAGCGCAGCTTCCAAGCGGTGGCGGTCGAGCACCCCAGCGTCGGCCAGCGCTCCGTCCAACAGGTGGCTGCGCAGGAAGTCGAGACTGGCGGCGACCGTTTGCGCGTGGAAGGCGGTCAGTTCGCCCTTCTTTCTGCGGTTCAGGATCATCGAGGGCAGGCGGTCGGCGAACGCCTGGCGCGCAAGACCACGCTCCCTGCCGCCAGCGGTGAGGACGGCGGCGGGAAGATCCAGGCAGAATTCTACGACCGGCTGGGCGGTCAGCGGGTAGAGCAGGCTTCCGACCTGTGCGATCCGACATCGGCCGGTGGCGACCTGCGCGTTGGCGAGGCCGACAATTTGCAAAGACTTGGCCGGGCCGACCTTGCCCGCCGCGCTGATCCAAGGGTGGGCCTGCCTGGCCGCCTGGCGTGGCAAGGTCGTGATCGAGCCAGCTCGGCCGGCCACCTGCGCCCTGTCGCCGTCTAGCGCTTGGCCGATCACGCTCCAGACCGACCTTCGAAGCCTGCGCGCCAGGGCCAGGACGAGCGGAGAGCCTAATGCACGAGGGCCATGGG
The DNA here is from genome assembly GCF_040545335.1 of Phenylobacterium koreense. Classification (NCBI taxonomy): domain Bacteria; kingdom Pseudomonadati; phylum Pseudomonadota; class Alphaproteobacteria; order Caulobacterales; family Caulobacteraceae; genus Phenylobacterium; species Phenylobacterium koreense. The sequence goes on along the minus strand of NZ_JBEPLU010000003.1, from coordinate 100,764 downwards.
CGCTCAGCTCGTCCGCTAGAATGAGCGCGCTGGGCATCTGATAGAAGACCGCGTCTCCGCCCTGACCTGAGACCAAGCCGGTGGCGCCCAGCATGCTCATGCGCGCCGCAGCGTCCTCATCGCGCACCGGGACAAGCGCGTTGAAAGCAGGGCGCGCGCCCCTGGCGAGGGCGCTGAAATCGCGCTCCGAGAGCGCGCGCACGGGGAGGTGGGCGCAGGTCAACGTGGCGCCGATCGCTTCGGTGGCGCTGCGCGCATAGGCGCGCTCATCGCCCTCAGCGCGGTCCGCGAAATGGTTCAACCATCCGACGATGCGATCTTGCAGGCCCCCCAAACGGGCGATGGAACCTGCCAAAATTCCGGAATCGAGGCCTCCCGAGACTTCGACCATGAGACGCTCATGGTCGCCAAGCAGGGCCTTCACCGCGATATCGACCCGCCCGGCCAGGGTCTCGGCCAGCTGGTCAAGGCGCGTAGGCGCCCAAGTCCCAACGAAGCTGGCGGGCGTCCAATAGGTGCGGCTTTGGGAAGGATCGGTCAGCGAGCGTGACGTCCCTGGCGTCACGCCAAATACGCCCTCAAGCGCCAGTTCGCCGAAGGCCAGGCTCGCTGAGGCTGCAAAACGTGCGATGACATTCCAATCCAGGGAGAGCAGCGGCGGTTGCAGCGGCCCAGGAACGTGCTCAAGATCGTCGGCGACAAGCGTAAGCGGTCCGATCCGCCAGACCAGGCAGTCAAGCCCGCCCGAAGGATCGCGAAATGCTTCGGGCTCGGGCCCTGCAAAGATCGCCACGTATCGCCCGAAGGCCTGGCTGCAAAGCTCAGCGGTGATATTCTGCGCGGCCATCTGCGGCGCGGCCGGCACGCGCCATGGGCGCCCGTCGCAGGCGCTATAAACCTCGCCGATCGCAAATCCCTGGTCGCCAAGGGAACGGATGGTCGGCGTTGGGCCTGGCCCTGTCCAAAGAAGGAGCTCGCCGGTTTGCCCGGCCTGACTCCAGGAGGCGTCCTGCGCCAGCAGCCTGCAGGCTTTGGTCCGCAGCTCGGCGGGCCCGGAGTGCGACGGCATGCAGAGGGCAAGGTAGCTCATTGGGCGCTCACCGCCAGGATCGGCGTATAGGCGATGAGCCGCTCATGAGCGTCATCTAGCGCCACTGGGCCGAGCTGAACCCAGCAATGAGCGCGAAACGGCCAGGTGCGCACGCCAAAGACCCAGGTTCCGCCTAGCCGGTTGCGCTGCAGGTAGCGAAGCAGCATGAACGACCTGACCAGGCACTTGTCCGAGACCGGCGCTAGGGCGATCCAGGCCTGGAAGCGTCTTGCCAGCGCATGGGCCGCATTGGGATCGATCGTGCGGCCTTGGCGCGGGCGTCCCTGTTCGATCCGGGCGATGAGCTGGGCCAGGGACCGCCCGCGGTAGTTCAGCCAAAGGTCGACGGTGGCGATGGCGGCCTGGGCAAGATCGCGCCAGGAAATCGCTGCCTCTAAATCCTCGCCGACATCGGCCCAGGGCTTCGCCGGCGGTGAATATGGTCCCCGCTCGTCCGGGGCGTCGCCAATATCCAGGCCAGCCAAGGTGAAGAGCTTTGCAATATCAGGACTTGCGCCGTCCGGGCTGAGCCAAGCCTTCGCCGCGCCTGGAACGCACATGTAGAGATTTCGGCCAAGATCAAGAATGACCAGGTCGTCGCCGATCGCAACGGCGTGGGCCTCGCGACGCGGTCGCTGACGTGCGGCTAGGGGCAAGTCGTGGCCTTTCCACAAAGAAAGAGCGCCGGAGGGGCCGGCGCTCTTGAGGCTTACTCGTCGTACTTCTCGTCGGGATTGAGCTCCTGCTCTTGGTCCCCAGTCGGGGAATTGGTCTCGGCGACGGCGTCGCCGAGCGCCAGAAGCTCGAAGCTGCTTTCGGAATATTGCATGTCAACGCTCCTGTATTTGATATCTCACCACCATGTGGTGAGGTTTGGAATTTGAGTTTCCTTGCATATATATTCAAATTATATCGAATCTATATTGTCGACGCCTCCTGTAGTCGGGCGAGATGTGCGGCTGAGTCGATTCGCCGTCGATGGAACGCCTCGATAGCGATCTTGAGTTCATCGGCGTCCTCGGCCTTGGCGGCATGCAGGAGGCCGGCGAGCTCGGCTTCCAGTTCGGGCAGGACGAGCGGCTCCATACGCCGGGCAGGAGCCAGTTGATCTTGCAGCCGTCTGAGATGGTCGCTGAGCGCATGGCCGGCGCTCGCCGTCAGCAAGTGGAACAAGTGCTCGCTGCCTAGCAGAAATCGCTCGGGAGGCGGGCGCTGGCCAAGTCCAGTCGCCAGGCGTTCCAGGGCTCCCGACACGCGCGTGGGCCCATGCGAACAGGCGATGATCAGCAGATCTCGTTGCAGCGCAAACAGATGTTCAAGCGCGCTGGCTCCAAGTTGAACGGCGAAATAGCCCTGACCGCGGCGGTCATCCAGGAGGCCATCGCCGGCAAGCCGCGAGAGCGCTTCGCGGATCGGGGTCGGGCTCAGGTGAAGGCGTTCGGCGATGGCGGCGGAGGTAAGCCGTGACCCGGCAGGATAGACGCCCGCTCTTAGCTCAGCGCGCAGCGTCTCCAAGGCGATAGCGAAGGACTCCGGGCGCTTGCGCATCGTCGAAGTCTCCCATTTATCAGCATAGAGCCGGTAGTAAAAACAATTCGAATAAGATGAATTGGTAACACGACGGAATGGGCGAGGAATGCGACAATTATTGTCGCGATTGGCGAAGAAAATCGTCCATCTATTTGCGTCGAATATGAGCGAGAATTGAGCGGGCGCGGGGGAGCCGCCTTTGTCCGGGTCGAATGGGCTGGCGGACGGCCGCGCCCCTCTTGTTAAGGCTGCGCTTGAGCGTTATCAGTGCGATAGCGACCTACGGGTGATCCGCAATGTATTTACAGTGTGGGGTTGTCCAATGTCTTTTGAAAGCGATCGGCGCCAGCGCAGGAAACCCGAACGCGATCTGGTCCTTTCCGCCATTCTGAAAGCTCTGCGTGCTCATTGCGGCATGACGTCCATGCAGATCGCCGACGCCATGGCGATGGACCTTCGCAGCTATCAGCGTTTCGAAGCTGGTGAAGGTTACTTGAAGGTGGAACGCATCTTTCGCTTCGCCGCGGTGACCGACAGCGATCCCTATGCGCTCTTGGCCAGCTTCAGGCTCGGGACGCCGGAACTGGCCGTGGCGTGCGCTGACAACAAGTTTGTCATGCTCCTGATGGAGCACGTGCGCGAGTTGTACGACCGTAAGGGCCAGGACGTGAGATGGCTGCAGCCCCATGCGGTCGTTGAAATCCTGGAGGCGGCCTTTTCGCGGCTCGGCGAGGAGGTGGAGGCTGCTCGCGCTTTCAGCAGGAAGTGGCTCGAGGGAAAAGACGATCCCAATACGGACGGCGAATAGGGCGGAAACGACAGAATTTGTCGTGGGTGACGTCAATACATGACGTGGACGCTTGATATCGCGGAAATATATTCCAGTAATATTCAAGTGTGGGTTGCGTTTTCTACGGGGTGCGGCCTTGCGCCCCGACGGGAGGTGAACTGCACATGGGCGTTCGGATGCGCTTGTTCGGGGCTCTGCTCGGCGTAGCCGTCGGGCTGCAGGGCGCAACCCAGTACGCGGCCTGGTCGGTGGGTTTCGATCCGGCCCTGGGAAAGGGCCTGCGACTCTCCACTCAGCTTACCGTCTATGAGCCCTGGCGGGTGCTGGCCTGGCGCGTGCAGTTCGGCCAATCCCAGCCGAGGCTGTTCGCGCGGGCCGGATTTGTCATCGTGCTGGGCGTTGGGGGCGGCCTTGGTCTGGCGATGCTGGGCGAAGGCGTCGCGGGACGGCGAGGGCGCAGCTGGGGGGATCTGGCCGAAGCCAGGTCGGCCGGATTGTGCGACAAGAGCGGCTGCGTGCTGGGCGAGCTCGACGGTCGCCTGCTGATCACCGCCGATCTGCGTCCAACCCTGGTGACGGGGGGGACGCGCTCGGGCAAGGGACGGGGACATGTAACGCCAAGCCTGCTCAGCTGGCCGGCGAGCGCGCTGGTTCACGACCCCAAGAGCGAGCTTTGGCGCACGACGGCCGGCTGGCGCTCTTCATTTTCCCACGTCCTCTACTTCAATCCCCGCGACCTTGCTTCGGCGCGCTGGAACCCGCTTGCGGAGATCAGTCCGGGGCCGGGCGAGATCGCGCAAATTCAACGTCTGGTGGCGATCTTGGCCGATCCGGGCGGGGTGCGGGACGAAGACGCCATCTGGGACAAATCCGCTACAGAGATTCTGGAGGCGGTCGTCCTGCACGTGCTCTACGCCGAGCCGGACAACCAGAAGACCCTGTTAAGGGTGCGCGAACTCCTCGCCGACCTCGACGCGGTCGCCGAGACGATGCTGAGGACCTTGCATCGCGCCGGATCCGATGGGCGACCACAGGTTCACCCCTTCATCCAGACCGCGGCCAAGGGCTATGTCGCCATGCACGACCGCTTCCGCACCTCCGTGCAAGGCACAGCCCGCGCCTATCTGAAGTGGCTGGCCGGAGAAGACATGGAGCGGGCGCTTTCGGCTTCGGATTTTTCCATTGGCGATCTCATGTGCGCCGAAGCGCCGATGAGCCTCTATGTCCAGGCTGCGCCTTCCGATGTCGCCGCGCTTCGACCGCTGATCCGGATGCTTTTCTATGCGGCGGCTCAATCGCTGACGGCCCATGAGACGCAAGATGTCAGCGGGCGGCCCAAGCGCCACGAGCTCCTCCTGGCGATGGATGAGTTTCCGCTGCTGGGCCGCCTTCCGTTCTTCGAAAAGACTCTGCGGCTGATGAGCGGTTATGGGCTGAAGGCCATGCTGGTCGCCCAGAGCCTCAACGACATCGTCGAAACCTATGGGCCGCACAGTTCGATCCTGGACAACTGCTTCGTCTACACCGCCTTCAGCGCCCTTGATCCGCTCACTCAGGACAAGGTGTCCAGATTGACCGGTCTGACCACCCAGTTGCGCACCAGCCGCAGCGGTCCAGCCGGACTTGGGGCCGGGCGCGCCTCGATCTCGCGCAGCGAGACCGAAAGGCCGCTGATGGATCCTGGCGAGATCCGGGGCCTGAGCGATGATCAGCAATTGATGTTCGTGGCCGGCCGACGGCCGCTGCTCGCCCGAAAGCTTCGCTACGATCAGCGTGCGCCGTTTTCGCGCCGAGCGGCCAGGCCAGCGCCGGACCAGGCCGCAGGCCTCGATACGCCCGGGGCTGTCCCGCATCCCTGGGTTGGGCGCCGCGCGCTAGGCGAGGTTGAGGGAGCAAGCCCTGTGGTCCCCAGGGCGAACGCGGAGGCCGGCGAGAATAGGCCCGCTGCCCATCCGGCGGAGATTTACCGGGGAGCGGCGGGGGAAACGGCTGCCCAGGAAGCTTTTTTGGACCATCTGCAGGGACGTCATCATGACTAGGAAAGCTGATCGGCGAGTCGCCCGCGTTCAGGTATATTTCGACAATCCCAAGCTGCTCACGGCGCTGCGGCGTTCGGCGCGGGGGGATCGAGTTTCCCTCAGCCGTGCGGCCGAACGAGCGATCGAACGCGGACTCTCGTCTGACCCCCCTAGCCAAACCTGCGGAGAGGAGGCCCTGACCAGGGTGCTGGGCGATCATGAGCGTCGGACTACGCGCGATTTCAGCATCTTGCAGGAATTGATCGTGGAGTTGGCCAGGGCGCTCTTTTTGCGGCTGCCCGATGCGCCCGCCGACAACGATCCGCTGATGCAGGTCGCCGCCCAGGCGCGCATCGAGCGTCTGCTGAGCGTGGCCGCCGGCAAGATTATCGCAGGGGGATCGCAGGCCTCCTTCCGACCCGATAGGGCCTCGTCGCCCAGCTCAGTCTTGCCGCCCGTCAACTCGCCGGCGGCGCCTTAGGATGGAGGCCGAGGCGGCCTCTCAGGCGCGTAGACATCAAGCGCTTGATCAGGCGCTTGGCGAGGTGGTGCTAAGGGCGCTCGCCGAGCCAGGCGTCGTGGAGGTCCTCGTCAATCCCGACGGACGGGTCATCGTCGACGTGCTAGGCCAGGGGCGGCGCGACCTGGGCGTAAGGTTGACTGTCGGCGCGCGCGAAAGGGTCATTCGGCTGGTGGCGGCCCATGTCGGGCAGACCATTACGCCAAGCGCTCCGAGGTTGTCGGGCGCGCTGCCGAGCGGGGAGCGTTTCCAGGCGTTCCTTCCTCCGGTCTGCGCCCAGCCGGCCTTTTCCATTCGTAAGCGGCCCCAGAGGATCTGGACGCTCAAGGACTATGTGGCCCAGCGTGCGATGTCGCCAGAAGAGGCTGCAACACTCAGCCAGGCCGTATGTGCGCGACGCAATATCCTCGTCTCCGGCGGGGCCGGTTCGGGAAAGACCACGCTGGCCAATGCGCTTTTGGCCGAACCGGCTTTCGCCAGCGACCGGGTTTTCCTCATCGAGGACGTGCGTGAACTCCAGTGCTCGGCCTGGGATCAGGTCGCGACGCTCACCCGCCGTCCACCCGATGCGATCGCGGTGGTCGATCTCGTGCGCGACGCTCTACGCATGCGCCCAGATCGTATCGTCGTTGGCGAGCTGCGCGATGGCGCGTCGGCCCTGGAGACCTTGAAGGCCTGGAACACCGGCCATCCAGGCGGCCTTGCTACGATACATGCGAATTCTGCGCTCGAGGCCTTATCACGTCTGGAAGATCTACTGGCCGAGGTCATGGCTAGTTCGTCTCTGCGCCTGATCGAACGAGCGGTGGACCTGATCGTTCACGTCGCGCGAACAGACGATGGTCGCAGGATCGAAGGGCTCCTTTGGAACCCGCGATCGGCTGGGTCCAACGGCCAAGAAGGGGTCTCTCTATGGCCCTGGGAGGCGGCAGAGGCGGTTTTCACACGCGACGTCGGCGCATCGCCATGAGCATCGAGCAAAATGCAGAGCGTCTCGGTGTTGGCGACCCGGGATGTTTTGACCCCGGCGACTTGGCGGACCTGGGCAGGATGAGCGCTGCTGCAGGTAGGAGGATGAAGTCGCCCGGACACCCGGCGATAAGCCTCTCAAACCCGTGTCGAGTTCCGCCGCACCGGTCGCCGCCGGATGAAGCGAGCGGTGGTGTTGGGCCTGCACAAGCCAACGCTATTGCTTCGGGCTCGCCCGACTTCTTCCCGAACGGGAAGTTTTCCAGCTTCCGACAGAGATATATCGTCTCTTCTTCCCGAGCGGGAAGATGTGTCTTGCGCGATGCGCCTTATCGCGCCTATCTTCCCGCTCGGGAAGATGACCATGATCGCCACGGCGCAAGAATTCGGAGCCACCCTGGCGCGCGCGCGCAAGGCCCTGGGGCTCACCCAACGGGAACTGGCGCTGTCCATCGGCGTCGGCGAACGCTTCATCGTCGAGCTCGAGGCGGGGAAGGCCACCGCCCAACTAGGCAAGGCGCTGGCGGCCGCCAAGGCTGCGGGCATGCGCCTCACCGACGCGGCTGAGTTCTGAAGGGCGGTGCGACCATGAGCCTGCCCATCTATGCGGCGGACCGGCTTGTCGCTCGGATCGAAACCGACGCCGAGGGGCCGTGGCTGCACTATGAGGAGGCCTGGAGCGGGGCGCGCGACAGCTTTCCCATCTCCCTGACCATGCCGTTGGCGCAGGCGCGCCATGGGCCGGAGGCGACGGTTCCCTGGCTGATGAACCTCCTTCCGGAGGGCGAGCCGCTGCGAGGCGTCACCCGCGCGCTCGGCGTGGCCCGCGACGACATTCTGGGCCTGATCGCCAGCCTCGGCCGCGATCTCGCGGGCGCCCTGACCATGGGCGAGCCACGCCGGGGCGATGCGCCCAAGCTCGTGTCCCTGCCTGGCGAAGCGCTGGAGCGGATTATCGAGGAGCTGCCGTCGCGGCCCTTTCTGGTCGGCGAGGCCGGGGTGTCGATGAGCCTGGCCGGCGCTCAGGAGAAGCTGCCGCTCGTCCGCCTCGCCGAGGGCCTCGCCATCCCGATCGATGGCGCGGCCTCAACCCACATCCTCAAACCCGACAACCCACGCCTGCCTGGCAGCGTGCAGAACGAAGCCCTGTGCATGGTGCTGGCGGGCCGGTGCGGCCTCTCCGTGGCGCCGGTCACGACCGGGCGTGCGGGGGCGCGGTCCTATCTGCTCGTCGAACGCTATGATCGCCAAGTCTCGGACGCCGGCGTCCAGCGTCTGCACCAGGAGGACTTCTGCCAGGCTCTGGGCAAGCCGCCAGCCGCCAAGTACGAGCACAACCGCTCGGGCGTCAAAGGCCCGTCGCTAGCGGACATGTTCGCCCTGGTGCGACACCACATGACGGCGCGTGAAATCACCCAGTTGCTCGATGCGGTGATCTTCAACATCGCGATCGGCAACGTCGATTCCCACGCCAAGAATTACTCGGTGCTCCTGCAGCCGCGCCGCAGCACGCTGGCGCCGCTCTATGATCTGATGACGGGCCTGACCTGGCCCAACATCACCCTCAGCCACGCCCAGGACATCGGAGGCCAGCAGCGCGCCCGGCACATCTATGGCCGACATTGGCGCCGCATGGCCGAAGCCGCCGGCCTGGCCGGCCCCGCCACCGTGCGGCGCGTCCAGCAGCTGGCTGGCCGGGTCGCAGCCGAGGCGGCCAACGCGGCGGCCGAGGTGGCGGCCATGCCGGCCGGCGGCCAGGACGCCGAGGCCTTCGCCGCCGCCATCGCCGAACGCGCCTTGCTGGTCCAGGCGCACGCAGGCGAGGACGGCGATGCTGGCGCAGATCCGCTGCCGGAGGCGACCGGTGGGGCAAGCGCCTACGGGTCCTGAACGCAGCAATCGGTTCTGGCCTCGCGCCCATGGAAGGGGAGCCGACCGTTGGCGTATGGCCGAAAAGCTTCCGAGGCGATTGCGCCGGAGGAACGCAGCTGACCTCAGCTCAATGTTAAAGGCGAATAATGAGGCTTCAGCTTGCCCGAGCCCAGCGCCCCCGCCAGGCCCGGTATCGGTGATCCCGCCCGATCAGCCTCGCAAAATTCTAAGATCGATCTAGCGGTCGCGAGCCTCCAAGGTCGAGCCTCGCAGACGAAGCGCGCTTCGGGCTTTTCCAAGATTGTGGGCGGCGTAGGGCGCGGTCGATTTCGCCGGCTTCGAACGCGTTGCATGCGGCTCCATCGGCGGGCCGGCCGAGCTCGGCCTTTGTGTTCAAGATGTGAGCCGACAGATCGCGTGTGACGTACATGCAAGTCGCGGCGAAGTTATGACAACTTTTGATTGACGTGCTGATCAAGGAAATGAACCTACTTTTGCGTCGGCTATAAGTCATCTTTGAGTTGCGTGATGTAAAACGCAGATTCACTTGAAAAATATATTGACTCAATTTGCAGCGGTCGGCCTTCTTTCGGTGTCGAGCGGAGATGCTCATCGCCAAGAGGTGAAAACGTGCGCGGAATATTTTCGTGCGGTCGGACCGCCCTGATGACGTCATGTGCCTTCCTGATGGCCGGTCCGGCCCTGGCAGGTGGGGCGGGGATGCCCTGGGAAGGCCCCATGCAGCAGATCGTCGACTCGGTGACAGGACCGGTCGTGCAAGCTGGAGCGGTGATCGCTGTCGCCATATTCGGCGTGGGGATCGCCATGAGCGAGACCGGGTCTGGCATCCGGCGCGGGCTTGGAATTCTGCTTGGTCTTTCCATCGCCTTCGCCGCCTCGACGTTCTTCCTGGACTTCTTCGGGTTCGCCGGCGGCGTGGAGATCGGCTGATGAAGGCCGACCAACGTCCGAGCGCCTGGGAGCTTCCTGTGGCCCAAGCGCTCGCCGAACCGGTGCTCATGGCTGGAATGCCAAGGGACTACGCCATCTTGATGGGAACGCTGGCGCTCATCCTCGGACTGGCCCTGCGGATCTGGTGGCTTGGCCTGCTCTGGTGGGCCGGCGCTCATGGGCTTGGCGTCTTTCTGGCGCGGGGCGACAAGCGGTTTTTCGATGTCCTGCGGCGTCATCTGGCCCGGCCGGCCCATCTGGACGGGTGAAGGGCCGTGCGTTTCCTCGACGAATTCCGACGTCGGCCGATAAGCCTCGCCGACCACCTTCCCTGGGCTGTGCTCGTGGCGCCTGGTGTCGTCCTCAACAAGGATGGCTCGTTTCTCACCGCGCTCAGGTTCCGCGGTCCGGACCTGGAATCCTCGACGGAGGACGAGTTGATGGCGGTGCGTGCGCGCCTCAACAACGGGCTGCGGCGGCTGGGCGCGGGCTGGTGCCTGCATGTGGAGGCCGCACGCCGCCCGGCCGATCCTTACATCGCCATGGAAAACAGAGGACTCGCCGCCTGGCTGGTCGATGCCGAGCGCCAGGCCCTCTTTGAGGACGCCGAGCCCGCGTTCGAAACCGACTTCACCATGGCGTTCACCTGGCTGCCGCCAGCCGATGAGACGCGCTGGATCGAGCGGGCGATGTTTTCTGGCCTGGGAAAAGCTGGCCGGGAATGGCGTACGGCGCTGGCGGCCTTCCGCCACGAGATCGAGGTCGCGGTCGACCTTCTGAGCCAGGCCTTGCCCGAAGTACGCCTGCTGTCGGACGAAGAGCTCCTGACTTGGCTGCGCGCCTGCGTGTCGGGGCGGGCCTCGCGGGTGAAGCCAGATTTTGTCCCGGCCTTTCTCGACTCCGCACTTGCCGACGAGCCGCTGGCCGGCGGGCTGGAACCGAAGCTGGGGGATCGATGGCTGAAGGTGGTGTCTATCCGCGCCTTGCCGGCCGCCACTCGGCCTGGCCTGCTCGACGCGCTCTCGACGCTTCCCTTCGAGCTGCGCTGGAGCGCTCGCTGGATCGGGCTCGACAAGGCGGAGGCCGAACGTGAGATCACCCGGCTGCGCAAGCGCTGGTTCGCCAAGCGCAAGGGGCTCTCGGTTCTGTTGCGCGAGGCGGTCACCAAGGAAGAGGTCCCCTTATTCGACACTGATGCGGCCGTGAAGGTCGACGAGTGCGATGGGGTGCTGGCCGCGTTGGGATCGGAGGTCTGCGCTTACGGCTACTTCACCTTGACGGTGACCATCCTGGATGGCGATCGCGCGCGCGCGGCCGAAAAGGCCCGCGCAGCGGTCGCCGCGCTCAACGCCCAGGGTCTTGTGGCCAGGGTCGAGGACGTCAATGCCGTCGAGGCCTGGCTGGGCTCCATTCCCGGCGAGCCCTATGCCGACGTCAGGCGGCCGATGATCTCCACCCTCAACTTGGCTGATCTCTTGCCGGTCTCGGCCGTCTGGGCCGGACCTGCTCGTGACGCTTGCCTGGATGGGGCGCCGCTTGTCGTGGCCAGAACGACCGGTGCGACGCCGTTTCGGCTGGCGCTGCATGTCGGCGATGTCGGCCATGCCATGGTGGTGGGACCGACCGGCTCAGGCAAGAGCGCGCTGCTCTCGTTCCTGGCTTTGCAGTGGTTTCGCTACCCGCGTTCAAGGGTGATCTTCCTGGACAAGGGCCGCAGCGCCCGAGCCGCCACCCTGGCGGCTGGCGGGGTCTGGCGCAGTCTCGAACCTGGCGACAGCTTTTCGCTCCAGCCGCTCGCCGAAATCGAGGCCCCATCTGAGCGAGCCTGGGCGGCCGAATGGATCACCGAGGCTGTAAGGGCCGCGGGCGTGGAGCCAGATCCCGGCGCACGTGAAGAAATCTGGGCGAGCCTCAACGCCATGGCCGAGGCGCCGCGCGGCCAGCGCACGCTCACGGTCTTTTGCGCGATGGTCCAGGATCGCGCCGTGGCGACGGCCCTGGAGCCGCTGACCTTGCAGGGCGCCCACGGCCACCTGATGGACGGCGCAGGCGATGAACTTGTCGAAAGTTGCTTTGACACCTTCGAGTTGGAAAGCGTCATGGCCGCGCGCTCGGCGAGCGTGCCGATGCTCAACGCCCTTTTTCACCGCCTGGAACGTGGCTTCGACGGTCGCCCCACGCTCCTGATCCTCGACGAAGCCTGGCTCTTTCTCGACGATACGGTCTTTGCCGCGAAAATCCGCGAATGGCTGAAGACGCTGCGCAAGAAGCGTGTGGCGGTGATCTTCGCCACCCAAAGCCTGGAGGATGTGGCCGCATCGCCGATCGCCGCCAGCCTTATCGAATCCTGCCCGACTCAGGTCTTCCTGCCAAATCCGCGAGCCCTGGAACCTGGCGGCGCCCAGCACTACCGCGCCTTCGGTCTCAACCAGCGCCAGCTTGAGCTTCTCGCCCTGGCCACTCCCAAGCGATCCTACTATTGGCGCCAACCCGGCGGGCGGCGGCTATTTGATCTCAAACTCTCCGGTTTGAGCCTGGCGCTGTGCGCAGCTTCAAGCCCCGAAGATCAACTCCTCATCGATGCAGCGCTCAGCCAGGCCGGCCAGGCCGGCTTTGCGCGCGCCTTCCTCAAAGCCAAGGGAGTGCCTCATGTGGATCAACTGTTCGATGCGTTCGATGCGCCGGAGGCTGCGGCCTAGGGCCGCCGCAATGGTCCTGGCCATGGCCGGGGCGGTGCTGGCTTGCGGTCCTCGGGCCGCTCACGCCCAGCAACTGGTGTTCGATCCCAAGAACCATCTGGAGAACGCACTGCAGGCGGCCCGGCAGTTGGAAAGCCTCGCCAATGAGGCGCACATGCTGACCAATCAGGCGCGTGAACTGGCCTCTTCCCCGTACAGCCACCTGACCGCGACAAGCCAGACGCTGAGCAGCATTGGCGAGCTTGCGGGGGCGGCCAAGGGATTGGCCTCCGATGTTGCAGGACTGCAGGCAGACTTCGAGGAAATCTATCCGGCGATCGTCCAAGGTCTAGATCCGCAGACGGCTCTGAAGCTTCGTCAAGAGCGCAACGCCACGGCCAGGAATACGGCGCGCGACCTGGCGAGCGCCGCAGCCGAGCTTGAGCAAATGGCCAAGGCCCGTCCCGGCCGCTTGCAGGGCGCCCTGGCGGCCAGTCAGTCGGCCATCGGTCAAACCGCAGCGATCCAGTCTTCGGCTCAGGTCCTGGTGCGCGTGCGCAAGGGCCCTGTCGTCGCCGCCGGTCTCGCCAGCGCGGCGCTATGCGCCGGAGCGCTCGCCTGGGCCTTCATTATCCAGCCGGACCTGCGCGCGCAGGCCCGCCAGGATGAAGCCGTCGAGGACGACCAGGGTCGGGCGCCGCCCCTCCCACAGATCGCCGAAGGACCAGCGACCTATGGCGATCTTGAGCCGCTTCAGGACGTGTCGCAGCGGCCAGCTTCAGCACAGCCGCAACCGGCCGCCCCGCCCAGGTCGCCCCTCGAGGCGCCGGCGCATCGAGGGGCGCGGCCGATGGATCGGGCCAGCGAGGCTCGCACCTCGCCTCTATTCTTTGCGCAGGCCCATAGCGGGCAGGTTGCGCAAGTCCCGCCAGCCCGAGCCGACCTGGGCGGCGATCCAAGGACCGCTGGGCAAGACGCCTACAATTCCGACAATCTCCTCGATCTGGTGAGCCCCTACGAACTGAAAGCCGGTTCGGTTATCCCGGCTTTGTTACTGACGGGAGTGGACACCGCTCGCGCCGGCCCGGTGACGGCCGCGGTCACCGACAGCATCTACGACACGGTCACGGGCCAGCACCTGCTCATCCCTCAAGGCTCGCGCCTCATCGGTCGGCATGAAGGCGAGAGCCGTCACGGCGACAAGCGCGTGTTCCTCGTCTGGGACCGACTGATCCTGCCCAACGGCAAGAGCCTTGTGCTCGATCGGGAGCCTGGCGTGGACGCCCAAGGCATGATCGGCGTCGAAGGCAAGGTCGAGCGGCGTCTTTTGCCGCTGGTGGCCGCGAGCCTGATCGGCGGCGCCATCACCGCGCTCGGGCAGATGGCTCGCGACGAGGCCGACGCCTCACGCCGATGGGTCGACGATGCGGGCGACGCAGCCGCCATAGAGGCCGCCCAGGTGGGGGGAAGATTGATCGACCGCGAGCTCGATGTGCGTCCGTCGATCCAGGTTCGGCCAGGCGCGAGGGTCCGCGTGCTGATCACCCACGACCTTGTCCTGGAGCCTTATGCGCCATGAACATGCAGATCCGAGCAGTCTCGCGGACAGCGGCCACGGCGATCTTGTTCGGTTGCGCCCTCGCGGCGGGGGCCGCGGCCGTCGAGGCGCGGTCTCCAGCCATCATGATCAATGAGACGACGAGCCTTCCAAAGGGAATCTATCTGCGCAGCTTCACCGCCGATCTGCGTCGTGGATCGGTTGTGGCCATTCTCCAGCCAGCTGTCGCGCGCCCTTATCTGGCGAGGCTCGGGGTCCCTGCGGACATGTGGATTCTCAAACGCGTTGCGGCCCTGGGCGGAGACGCCGCGTGCGTTCGGGGCGATGTTCTGTCGACCCCAGAGCGCCAGGCCCAAGTGCTGCGCCGCGATCGCCTCGGGCGGGCTCTGCCGGCTTGGCGCGAATGCCGCGTCTTGGCGCCGGGCGAGCTCTTACTGCTTGGCGACACCCCGACCAGCTTCGATAGCCGGTATTTCGGCCCGGTTCGCAACACCGCGGTGGCCGGGACCTATCGCCTGGTGCTGCGATGGTAGCGGCCAGATGTCTGGCGCTTCTGCTTGCGCTGGCGGGCGGTCCGGCCGCCGCGCAAAGCGATTGGAGCGCGGCGGGCGGCGCCCTCTTCGTCGGGGCCGAGCCAAATCCGGTCCCTGTATCCGATGATGACGTATCGACTGAAATGCGAGCGCGCCCCGCGCATTGGCCTTTTGCCGAGGCGATCGGCTCTGCGGCCAGTCGCCACGGACTCGATCCCAAGCTGCTGGCGGCGGTGGTGGCGGTCGAAAGCGCTTTCCAGGCTGAAGCCGTTTCGAAAGCTGGGGCGGGCGGGCTTACCCAGCTCATGCCTGCAACCGCCGAGGAATTGGGCGTAACGGACCGGTTTGATCCGCAAGCCAACCTGCTGGGCGGCGCAGATTATCTGGCTCGGCAGCTGGCGCGGTTTGGCGATCTGAGGCTGGCGCTCGCGGCGTACAATGCCGGTCCTGCGCGTGTGGAACGGCTCGGCAGGGTTCCGGCGATCGCCGAGACGCAAGCCTATGTCGAGACCGTGGTCGAATGTTTCCTGGCGATCAGCGCCGGCCGCCAGGTCAAGTCCGCGCAGGACTGTCGTTCGCAAGGCGGCCGGTGAAGCCCTCCTCGACATTTCGGAGGACGGCGGGATCCCCGACAGGTTTGGACCCCGCCGGCGACGGCGTGTGGCCGCATCTGCCCCTCTGGCTCAGATTGGAGAAACCTATCGCCCGCGATTGGATTTTGCGACGGGTCGGTGTTGTCAAGGGATGGGGATGGAGTGGGGCCCCATCCCAACGCGCAAGGCGCGGGGCCTGGTCAGGTAGCGGGCAGCGGGTCATCGTCCGAACTTTCATTTCCATTCAACCAGTTGAGATCCCGCGGTCATATTGGCGGCTCGACAATCATCTACGTTACCTTCAGCGTGAGGGGGTCGGACTTGGGGGCGCGCGGGCTGAGTTCTTCGATCGCAAGGATGACGGTCTTGAGATTAGAGGCCTGGCGCACTCATGGAGAGATGACAGGCGCCATTACCGGTTCATGATCTCGCCCGAGCATGGCGACTGCCTGGCAGATCTGCGGGGATATGTAAGGGAGGTCATGAGCCACGTAAGCGCAGACCTTTCCGAACCGGAGCTGACGTGGCTCGGAACGTGCCACTTCAATACCGACCATCCTCACGCCCATGTCGTGGTGCGCGGTCGGCGCCAGGACGGCGCCGTTTTGCTGATCTCGCCCAAGTACCTCTATCACGGGATTAGCGCCCGAGCCCGGGAAGTGGCGAGCGCCCAACTGGGCGATTTCTCACGCGGCGATGAAGAGCGCGGGGTTTGGCGCGAGACAAAGGCCGAGCGTTTCACCGCCTTGGACCGGCGACTGGTCCAGTCGGCGACGCAGGACGGCCTCGTCGGACCCGAGCCGGGGCAAGGTCCGACATGGCGCGCATTGATCAGGGCGCGTTTGCGCACGCTCACGGCCCTCGGGCTCGCCGTTCCGGCGGGGGCGCAATATCGGATTGCTCCAGATCTTCAACAGCGCCTGACCGCAATGGACCTCACAAAGGCCAAGCTGCGCACGATCAACGAGCATCGACTGGCGACAGGAGCGCGCGTCGAGGAGCTCATGCAGGGCAGGGTGAAGGGAGAGGTGCTGAAAAGCGGGTTCCACGATCGGCATCGAACCTTTGGCTATGCCATCGTGCGAGACGGTCGCGGCGGCGACCATTATGCCCGTCTTGCTATTGGCGAGGCGCCGCCCATGGTCGGCGGCGCCGTCGAATTGACCATGAGCAGCAAAGGAGCTCAGCGCTCGGCTGAGCTGGACCTTGGCCTATAGGAGGGGCCCGTCTATCGGTCGTCAGGCCTGATCGTCGCCAGGTAGGCCTCGCAGCTCTTTTGAACCCGCTGCTGGAGGTCGCTCACGCGGTCGATCAGCCAAGCCAGTTCCTCGACGGTGATGACATAGTGCGAGGAGAAGCGGGCCTCGACATAGGCTCGTCGCAGAAGCTCCCAGCAGCGCTTCTCGAACCGGCTGCTGCGCGGCCAGACCGGGATCAGCCCCGGCTCCACCCGCTCAGCCTGAGAACGCAGGAAGTTCAGATTGTGCGACTTGGTCGAGTGCAGCGTCATGGTCAGCAGGACGCAGTGGTAAAACCGCTCGGTGGCCTGATGGAGCTCAAAGGCGGCGACGTTCGTCCTGTTCTTAGAAATCGCATAACGTGCCTGGTCAGCAAAATCTGACGCACTCGGAAACCAATTATCGAAATTCGCCTTGGCTTCGGCATAGGCCTCTTGCGGCGAGAGCCTGGCCGGCTTGGCGAAGGGGTGATCGGGGGCTTCGTAGAGCGCCACGCCTTCGCGCACGATCTGGGTGAAGAACGGCCGGCCGCGGGCGAGCTGATGGTTCACGTCCGAAAGCGAGTGGACGATGAAGTGCGCCGGGGCGGTCAGCTGGTGGGCGATCTCATAGGCCTGCAACAGGTGCTGGTCGGCCTCCATCCAGTACTCGGCGGTGTCGGTCAGCTCATCGGCGTTGACCACCACCAGGAGATCATAGTCCGACTTATATCCGCCGACCGGATCGTCCACCCAGTCGCCCCTGGCGTAGCTGCCAAACAGCAGCACCTTCAGGATGCGGCCCTGCTTGCGCGCAGACGACCTGCTCCGAGTGGCGTCCTCGAACTCCCGGAACAGGATCTCGAGCACCCGCGCCAGTTCCTGGCGCTTGCCCTCAGGGAGATGGTCGAGGCTGTCGTTCATCGATCTGATCAGCGAATCCAGCGAGGTGCGATTCGCTCAAGTCTAGGTCGCCTTGACCGGCTTCTACAGAGCAGAGTGGCGTGACTGACCTTCTATGCGACCGGCTTTGTCGTTTGCCATGGCCTCCGATCAGGGCGCCTACGCCGCTGGTCTCTGCGACGCGGAGCGTGCAGTCGCGCCGCGCAACGCGACAAACGCCATCTCCACGAGCTGGGCGATCGCCAATATGCCGCCTGCGCCAATCAGCAGCGCCGGCAAAATGGCGATCAAGGCGCCGCCGGCCCCAAAGAGCGTGACGAGAGCGCTCCAGGCGAAGGCCGTGGCGGCGACCATCGAGGCGCCGAGGACGATCTTCAGCGGGCGGGGCATGGGCTGATTGTGCACGAACGGCTCGATCCAAAAGGTTACCGAACCGTTAATGCAAAGTCGGCGCCAGCCTTCAGCTCAAAGGCTGTCCCAAGTCCAATTCCAACTTACAACTATTAAGATATATCGGAACTCCCTGCGCGGCGAGGCTCCGTGTCCAAAGCAGAACCTGCGGATGTCGTGGAAGGGCTCCTAGCCGACATTCAAGAAGTCCGCTCCTGGCTATTGAGCCGGGTAGCCACGGCGATGTCCGGATGGTTCAAGGCACCGCTCGTAAAGGTCGGATGACAGCCCGTTCCTCTCCACGAACAATCGAACTTGAGGCTCCGCGAAGGCAATGCCCGGAGTTGAAACGCGCCTTCGAAATCGCACGCGAAGCGCGTGGTTGCCACTACAGCGCGGCATGATAGCGTTAGCGAGCAGCGGTCGGGGGTGATCGCCTAAGCTGAGCAGCAAGACAGTGTTGCAGGGACAGCGTCCGTCCGGAGGCGAGTATGACAATTAAGGTCCTGGGGTTTGGTGCGCCGATCACTTCGGTGCCCGTGGGTACGTACTTTTCGGCGTTCGCCCACGGCTGGAAGGGCGTGTGTCTGGCCGTTGAAGCAGGGGCGGAGGCCGAGCCGCTGTGCCTCGTCCTCGATTATGAAGGCGACATGGGAGACCAGTTTCCCACGCCTCGCATGCTCAACATATCCGTGCTCGGATTCAATCTGGCGGCGGTTCCCCGCGAGCAACTCGTCATCCGGCCACGTGCGGAGAAAGATGCGCGTCCGTTCCTCGCGAAAGTAGAATCGAGCGCGGCACATGGCGCGTTGGTTCTGCTTCCCAATGGGGATCCGGTGATTGTGGTGCGTAAGGCGGGGCAGGGGCTCTGGTCTCTTTCCACAGGCAAGAAGGTGGTCAGCCTAGAGGGTGGGATAATCTATCCCGAGTGGGAGATCGCAATCGTGGAGCCGGCGCTTTCGCATTCCACGTTAGTCCGCTTTCCTGAAGAAGAGGGATAGGCCCGGGCCGCCTGTCGCGCCTGCCAAGGGGATTGGACGAAGTCGCACTGAGCGGCACCAGAAGGTGGGCCCTAGTGTGCAGTATTGATTAGACAATATTGGCCATGATTACCAAAATCTATATCGACAACTTCAAGGCATTTAGCGCATTTAGCCTAGCACTGGAGCCGGACCTCAACATCATTGTCGGCGACAATGAAGCTGGGAAGTCGTCGATTCTGGAAGCTCTTGGTCTGGCGCTGACTAAGCGAATAAATGGCCGCGCGATCGAGACGGAACTAAGCGCTTCGCTCTTTAACAAGGCAGCGGTCGACGCCTACGTAGCCGCAGTTCAGGCTGGCGGAAATCCTGACCTCCCGCGCATCCGTATCGAGGTTTTTCTGTCGGACGAGCCAAGCGTCGCCGCCCTCCGCGGCTCCCACAATATCGAAAAATCAGACGCGGTGGGCGTTCGTCTGGAGATCGGCTTCAACGACGAATACGGTGCCGAGTACGGTGCCTTTCTTGCGGATCGCGCGGAGGTACGCACGATCCCAATCGAGTTTTACACCGTTCAATGGTGCTCGTTTGCGGGAAACGCGATCTCAAGTCGCGGCATGCCGGTGGGGCTCTCGTACATCGACGCGACGACGATCAGGCTCCAGAGCGGCACTGACTATTACCTCCAGAACATCATCAATGCGGGCCTCGACGCAAAGGAGCGCGTAGCGCTCACTCTCGCGTACCGTGGACTGAAGGAGAAGTTCTCCGGCGAGGCTGCTATCAAAGCGATCAACGATAAGCTGACCCAGAACAAGGGCGCGATCACTGACAAGAAGCTCGCGATCGCCGTCGATGTGTCGCAGAAATCGAGCTGGGAGACGAACCTCGTCCCACACCTCGACGACCTGCCGTTTCACCTAATCGGTAAGGGTGAGCAGAGCGCGCTCAAGATACTCTTGGCCCTGGAGCGGCAGGCCGGCGAAGCCCACGTGATCCTGATTGAAGAGCCAGAGAACCACCTGTCTTTCTCCTCGCTCCAGACACTCATCGCGAAGATCAATGAGAAGTGCAAAGGCAAGCAAATCATCATCACGACGCACAGCGCGTACGTGCTGAACAAGCTGGGAATGGAGAAGACTGTTCTTCTCCATGATGGCATGACCACCACACTTGCGAAGCTACCAAAGGACACCCAGGCTTACTTTAAGAAGCTCTCAGGCTACGACACGCTCCGTATCATCCTCGCGAAGCGAAGCATCCTGGTCGAGGGGCCATCAGACGAGCTGATCGTGCAGAAGGCGTACGCGCGCGTGCACGGCCACCTACCGGCGGACGACGGCGTCGATGTGATTAACGTACGGGGGCTGTCATTTCCGCGCTTCCTCGATATCGCGAAGGAGCTTGGGAAGGACGTCTGCGTGGTCACGGACAACGACGGTGATCACGCGAACAAGATCGTGGAGCGATACAAGCCCTATGCCGGGATCAAGGGCATTCGGATCTGCGCGGATGATGACAACACAGCCAACACCCTCGAACCGCAGATGGTGAAATGCAACACGCTCGAAGCGCTTAACAAGGCGCTAGGAACCGCGCACGCTGACACCGCCAGCTTGGCTGAGTGGATGATCGACAATAAGTCCGAATGGGCGTTGCGCGTCTTTGAGGCCGACGAGGAGCTAGAGTTCCCCGCGTACATTTTCGAAGCGGTGCATGGTTAGCACCGTTGTCGTTGCCAGCGCCGGATCGGGGAAGACGACCCACCTGATCGACCAGGCGGCCCACGTAAAGGCGGGGCGTGTCCTCATCACGACCTACACGAACGAGAACGTTGACAACATTCGAGACTGCGTGGTCGCGCGCTTCGGCTACGTGCCGGAAAATATCGATATTGAGAGCTGGTACAGCACCCTCCTTAGGCACGGCGTGCGCCCGTATCAAAATCTACTTTCCAACGTCGGCGTCACTCAAACCATTGCCTTCATCCAGGTACCGCAGGCGCTGCGGTTCGTACCGAAGGCCGATGTGAATCGATATTTCTTCACGCGAAATGGCGACATTTATCGAGATCGCGTCTCCGATTTTGTGTGCCTCGTCGATGATAAGACCGGCGGTAAGCTCATCCAGAGACTGGAGGCAATTTACTCACACATTCTCATCGACGAACTGCAGGATATGGCAGGTTCTGACCTCGATCTGCTCGAACGCCTTTTTAAATCGAAGATCACGATGGTTGCCGTGGCGGACCCTCGACAAGGCACCTACACCACCAACAACTCGATTAAGCACAAGAAGGCGGCGCGATCGGGGATCGTGACCTGGCTCTCCGCGATGGAGAAGGCTGGGCTCATTACCCAGGAAGAGCGTGCCGAGAGCTGGCGCTGCAATCAGGTGATCTGTGATTTCGCTGACGCGCTATATCCCCATCTTCCGCGAACGACTTCGCGGAATGCGACCCGGACGCCGCACGATGGTGTCTTCCACATCAGCGCCGCGGACGTTCCGAGCTATGTCGCGGAATTCAACCCGGTCGTGCTCCGTTGGAACAAGAACTCGGACACGCTTGGTCTGCCGGCGACTAACTTCGGCGTTGTGAAAGGCAGGAGCTTTGATCGCGTCCTCATCTTTCCGACGGAGCCGATGAGAAAGTACATCAAGGAGCCTAACCCGGAGATGTCGCTTGATCGTGCGAAATTCTACGTTGCGGTGACGCGGGCGCGGTACAGCGTTGCCTTCGTGGTGTAGGTTGGCAGGCTAATCGACAAGATCAGAATCTCCCGCGGCAATTCGCGCCGCCCTTCGCTCTCTAGCCTCACGTTCTCGCTGTGCAATGTGCTCCACGTGATCCTGGAGCGCCTCGGCGTAGTTTGCGCCTTCGCGAGGAAAGCGAAATGCATCAACGCCAGCATCGGTTCTGAGACGCTGGGCGAGATTCCAAGCTTCCAGGCCAATGGCTGCCGCGCCTTCAGCGTAGAAGCTTCGCGCTTCGTCCTCGTGTGACGCTCCATAGATGACAGCGCCTTCGGTGCTGTCGCGTAGAATTGCGACACGGATTTCAATATCCCGAATGCGGATCATTTCCGAAGAGCCTAGCAGCTCCCACTGTACCGCCGGCCAAGCTGGAAAGCTGGGTGGTGCCGCAGCACCGTCAATTTCTGGATTGCCATTGTGCCACATCGCCTCCGCGCAACTACGAGCAAAGGCTTCGAGATGCCGGGCCAACACCGCTCTTACGAACTGTCGTTGAGCTTCTTCCTTGGCGGCCTCTCGCTCGCGCGCCTTCGCCTCGTCTAAGAGGCGATCACGTCGCTGCTGGTTTGAGACGCTGCTCGACGAGTAAGTCTGGATCGCACCGCCGAGAAGTACGCCGAGTAAGCCCACACCTGCCGGAATCAGCGTTTCCCAGAGATTGGCGGCGGCATTCGCGTCGTCGACTTGGATAGGCATTCTTGTCTCTATGGCACGGCTTGTGGGCGGCCGCAGCAACGTGCCGCACTGCCGAACAGTCCCGCATCTAGTGCATCGTCAACGCTGCTGGTGCTAGTCGGCCGCATAACCTCCAGGACCGAAAATACTTACGCCTCGAATTGTAGTTCGGTCGGTCTGCTTCGAGGGCCGTGAACAAACTCATCCGCGTCCAGCCCGACCTCACGGAGGAACGGCGCGTCGCGAAGTTTGTCTCGGAGGCCGAGCATGCGCTTTTCTGCGCGTCGTACGAACGTGTTGTAGCTCATAGGACGGATCAGCACGCGATCGTCCCACCGCCGATCATCGCCCGACTCCGCAGGGTCCACCTGCGAACCTAGAACATAGCAAGTGATTGTGGCCGCCTTGGTGAGGAGGCCTTTTTCGATCAGCTCCTTCACGTAGCGCCATGGCTGAGCCTTCTCATCGGCACCGATCGTGACGCCAGGCCGCTTGATCTCGGCCACAACGAGCCGAGCGACGCCATCAACGTCATGGCCCGCGTCGTGGGAGTCGCGGCTGTAGAAGCCCACGCTCCCATCGGGCACGATCACGAAATCGGGACGCTGCAACGACCCCTTCTGCTTGCCGGCAAAGAGCTTCGCAATCACCTCGGTCATGCCCCGATTGCTGGTGAACTCCAGGCTCTCGAACTCGGGACCGAACACCCAAAGGCTGCGCTCGAACAACGGCTGCAAGTCACCAACTTCGTACACTGCCGGGTCCCGAAGCTTCTCGTCCAGCTCTGCAATGAGGCTGAGACGGGATTGGATTTCGTCCAGCGCCAACTTTGCGGCCCGTAAGCTCCAGTCGGCGAGAAGCTTGTTGAGATCGTCCAGTTCGCCTGGCTTCATCTCGTGGAGCTGTTGGATCAGTCCATACTGGGATTGGCTCAGTTCAAGCTTGGCCAGGATCTCGGCGACCTGTTCAACTTCGGTCGGGCTGATGCTTGTGCACTGGTCGACCACAGTGTCCAGGAAGGTACTCCAACGATCCCGGCCCAACGGCGGCAACTTCCTGATGGTGGTGCTCAGGTGGGCGCGGATGGCTTCCTTCGTCTCTTTCCGGCGTTCGCTTGTGACTTCAGCCAGGACCTCCCTAATCTTGTTGTGAACGAGGTTGCGCGTCGTCAACCAAGCGGAAATGTTTGGGTTGAAGCCGGTCCAATCGGTGAGGACGGCATTGTGAGTGGACAAGAAGTCCGCCTGCACGATGAAAATGAACCGCTTGGCCTCAGCGGTGCGACCGTCGAGGATCCGTTCGTGATCAAATCCCACCCAGCCTGGAGATCCGACGAGCCGATTGTCGACCCACCAAGCGATACCATGCTGGCGCGTGGTCTTATCTGCCCTAAGCGTGTCGATGACGGTCAGATTGACGGAGCCGAATTCCGGAACCTCGATGGTTTCGCGCCGCAGCTTTCCCGACGGCACGTCTTCGAAAGTCACCTGGGTGCCATTCACCGTGACTAAGAAGTTTGGATCGGAAAGGAACCTCGTGCCGATGACTTCGCGCAGAGACTGATCACTCAGAACACCCCCAGCTCCGCCCTCAGCCACGATCTCTGTTCCATGGCCGGAAGCGCCGTCGCGTGCACCAATCTGCTCAATCTTGAACGGCAGGACAGGATCGCGGCTCACCTCGAAGCGGGCTTCGCGGCCGTCGCGCCAGGTTCTCACCTCATACGGATTGCCGAACCGGAATGCTGCGTGGCGCCCCCTTCCGTTTCGACCGTACGCCTTGCGAAGGCTATAGCCGTCGAGCTCAGGCGGCGGCTCGGAGAGTTCGCCTTCTTCAGTCAAGCGGTTGTAGTCCAGGGTGCCCCAGCGACGCCGGAATTGATCCGCGGTCAGCCCCTTGCCGTTGTCGCGTATCGAAAACAGCAGCCCTTTGGCGCCTTCACGCCAAACAACCTCAACCCGAGTGGCCCAAGCGTCCCACGCGTTAGCGACGAGTTCAACGATGGCGACGGCCGGATCGGAGATGATCGGGCCAGCGTGCCGCTCTAAGAACCGTTCGTCAAAGAGAACTGACTGTTGCACGTTTGTTTCCACAGTGGAGCTTAAGCGTGGTCCGGGGGCGATCGTCCACAAGTTCTCGCCTTCTCACGACAGAATCGGACATCGGCCAGGTCAGGGCGCGCCGTTGAGTATTGAGGGGCAACGGAGTTACGGCGAGCATTTGAGCGAGGTCTTTAGTCGTCCTTGAGCGCTTGATGTAAGTGGTAAGCGCAGAGGCTGCCGTTCTCCGAGATTTCATCGACTGAAAGCGCCGCATGGCAAACGGCGCAGCTGGCTTCCGGAAAGCCGTCGCCACATAGGGCGCAGATCCGTTCGCCCTCGCCTAAGGGGATCGCGCCGGCTACGCCGCAGGATGGGCAGTCCCCGAGCGGCCACTCGCCACCGTCTGTCATGGCCAGGTAGGCGTCAGCGAAAAGGTGCTTGGACAGCGCGAATGGCACGATCTCTTCCGCACTACATTCCATGTGGCAGACGATGCAGCGGAAGGTTGCGCGACGTTGATCGGTGTTCGTTACATCCGCCTGCTCGATAAGCTGAGAGCCGCAGACGCTGCATTCAATGTCTTCGACTGCTTGACCCATGGCTGGGGAGATCCAGCGGATAGCTGCAATCGTGTATCTGCACTTCGTCAGCGCGAGCTCATAGAGCGCTTCCGACTCGAGGAGAGCCTCCCAACAGTCAGCTCCAAGCAATGATGCCGGATCGAGGGCAAGGACGTCTTCTACCAGCTCCTGGATGATGACAGCGGCTTGGCCCAGCGCCTCCGTCAGTTCGCTTCGAGCGCCGCTAAAGGCGTAATGCTCCAGGTTGTTCCTGTACCCGGTCAGCTTATCGAGAGGCCCCCAATTCACCTTCACGCCGAGCGTCTTGAAGCGCTCCTTGATCTGGTGCTGATCAACGGTTTTGGGGCCGGTACCCCGAAACGTGAGCTCGCCGGCGGCGTTCAGATGTGGCGCGATGCGTTCTCGGACCAAGACCTCGTCACTTCCGAGCGGCGACAGGAGCCGTAGTTTCTCCTTGCAGAGCAGGAGGATGCCGGCCTGGACGTTGCGGATCGCCGAGAGCACGCGCCTTGGATCGGGCGACTTGGAGTCTTCCATGCCGATCTGGATGGATTGCACGGCGTTGCTGAGGATTGTGTCCACGAGGACCTCTGCCGATTCTACAGCGTGACTGTAGGAGTTCGCCGCGTGTGGGAACAGGTTTCGGGCCGATACTCGGATGCTTTGAAGCGCGTTCTTGGTGCGACCGCGTCCGTGGGAATTGTGAACCGTCGCAGGTGGCAGGCTCCCGGTGGGCCCCCACTCGTAATGTCCGATTCCGGGTAGGCGGCCTATGTCCGGTCCTGGCGCCAGGCGGTCATTCGTTCGCCGCCCGCGCTCCGCTCCGCAGAGTTGACCTGTTGTTCGTCGCTTCAGGGTGGATTGCGGACGTTGGGAATGGCGCGACGTCGTGCGAGCATGAGACATGCATCTCTATACGATCATGCTCGACTATGCGGGCGGCACCTATGTGGCCCAGACCTGCGCTGCTGACGAAAGAGCGGCAGTCCGCGATTGGATCGGCATGCTGAGCTCAGATCAAATTGCCCACTCTGTTTCGGAGGAGGTTGCAGCCGCTTTTGAGGACTTTGATTACGGCCTAGTCCCTCTGAATGGGCTCGCGGGCGTTTGGTGCGCAAATGCAAACGCGATGCAAGGACTGGCACTCGTCAATGTCGTGAAGACCGCGGCCTAGGCCAACGTCCGCAAAGGGTCGGCAGCGGTCGAAGCCAAAGCGCCTGATTGCAGACCCACTACTAAATCCGCTTCAGGGCGGGAGGGCAATGTCTCCAACTGGCGCAACGCGCCAACGCAGCGTGCCGGCCCGGGGAGAAACGTCTGCAACGAGCTTAGGCGGTCCAAAGGCCGCACCGGAGGCTCAGGCGCTCTGAATGGGAGGCTTGAAAATCCCTTTTGGCGAGCTGGTGAAGACTTCATAGCCATCTTCTGTCACGCCGATGGAATGCTCGCACTGGGCCGAGAGCGACTTGTCGCGGGTCACCGCCGTCCAGCCGTCGGACAGCACCTTCACCTGATATTTGCCCAGGTTCACCATGGGTTCGATGGTGAAGAACATGCCCGGGCGCAGGATCTCGCCCGTGCCCTTCTGGCCGAAGTGCAGGATGTTCGGCGCGTCGTGGAACACCTTGCCCAGGCCGTGGCCGCAGAAGTCGCGCACCACGGAGCAGCGCATGGACTCGACGTAGGACTGGATCGCGTGGCCGATGTCGCCGGTGCGCGCCCCGGGCCGCACCTCGGCCAAGCCGCGCTCCAGCGCCTCATAGGTGATGTCGACCAGGCGCTTGGCCCGCGGCGCGACCGCGCCGACGCCATACATGCGGCTGGTGTCGCCGTGCCAGCCGTCGACGATGACGGTGACGTCGATATTGGCGATGTCACCCTCACGCAGGACCCGGTCGCCGGGAATGCCGTGGCAGACAATGTGGTTGGGCGAGATGCAGGTGGTCTTGCCGTAGCCGCGATAGAACAGGCAGGCGGGGATCGCGCCGTGGTCAAGGATGAACTCACGGGCCAGGTCGTCCAGATGCTCGGTGACCACGCCGGGCACGACATGCGGGACCAGCATGTCCAGGCACTCGGCGGCCAGCTTGCCAGCCACGCGCATGCCTTCGAAGGCTTCAGCGTCGTGGATGCGGATCTGTCCGGTGCGGTGCTCTGCGTCGAGGACGTCGTTCATGGTCAGTTTCTTTCGGCTTCCGTAAGCGCCGCGTCGCGCCACGGAACCGGGCGTGCGATGCGGATGGCGCTGGGGCTTATGTCGCAATCATAGCACAGGACTTCAACGCCTGCCCGCGCCGCGTCGATCAGTCCGGCCGCATACTTAGGGTCGAGTTCGGCGCAGGCGGCGAAGCTGTCGCAGTCGGTGCGCTGGATGACGAACAGCATGACGGCGCGGTGGCCCTCGGCGACCATGGCCTTCAGCTCGGCCAGATGTTTCAGCGAGCGGGCCGCCACGCAGTCGGGAAACTCCGCCAGTGTGCCAGAACGGCGCAGGTGGAGGTTCTTCACAGCCCGCTTTCGACCTTAGCGTTCCACTCCATCCAAAACCGCCTTCACGCTATCGGCTTGGAATGACATCTCGAACCATTCCGTTTCTACCCAATACCCATCGTCGTTCGCGCCGATGCCGATGCTACCGAAATCCAGTTCTGTGTCCGGGCCGACCAGAATTGTGGGGTGAGCGCCAGCCTGCCATTTCGTGACCTTAAGGCCCGAAATGACGATGTCGCCTTCTCGATAGCAGTGCTGTTCTCCGGGCTTCGGCGGCGCGTAATCCGGATGATCCCCGGTCAATGCGAACAGTCCGCGTAGCTTCAGATCGCTGCCCACGGCCAACATGCCCAGAAAGTAGCTATCTTCGAGGTAGATATTCTCAAGCGTTGAAAGCGGAGCGGGGTGCATCATATCGCTGACGGTAGAGGTTGCGGGATGCGGTGCAAGGTTGCTGACGGGTTGCAGCGAAATCGGCGACCAGTTGGGTCAGCGCGCCCAAGGAATTCGGTGAGAGATTTTCAGTCCGCTGATCGCCACGTCGCACGCGTAGATCAACACCTCCACACCAGCGTCGGCGGCCTGATCCAGCCCTCGTGCAAAGGCGGGATCGAGTTCGTGGCAAGCCTTGAACGCTTCGCAGTCGCCGCGCTGAACGACGAACAAGACAATGGCGCGGTCGCCTTCCGCCACCATCGCTTCGAGTTCGCGCAGATGCTTGAGCGACCGTGCCGCGACGCAGTCGGGAAACTCGGCGAGGCCCGGCGTCCTCATCAAGTGGACGTTTTTTACTTCGAGCCAGACCTTGTGATCGGGTTTGAGCCGCGCGTTGTAAGCTGCTTGACAGTTCTTCACCTCCAGCCAGCATGGCGCGCGGGCGGGGTCCTCCAGCAGGAAGTCCACGCGCGAGCCGACCCCGTACTTCACCTCGCGGCGATGGCTGGAATAGCCGGCGACCTCGGGTAGCGCATCGGCGGCCAGGGCCTCGGCGACCAGGCGGTTGGGGTGCATGGTGTTGATGCCGACCATGCCGCCGTCCACCTCGACCAGTTCGAGGGTGTGGGCCAGCTTGCGCTTGGGATCGTCGGACTTCGACAGCCAGACCGGCAGGCCGGGCGCGTTGAGCCCCAGCATCGCTCCCGGATTGGGACAGTGCGCGGTGAGGGGAGAGCCGTCGTCGAGGACCACATCGGCGAAGAAGCGCTTGTAGCGGCTGACGAGCCGGCCGCGAACGAGCGGTTGCGGTAAGTCCATGGGCGGGGTTAGTCCGGTGTTGGAAAACGACTGAACGGCGGATGTAGGCGAGGAGCGAGGTTATGGGGAGTCCGGGGGGCGAGCGGGTGACCGCCGCGGTGATGATTATCGGGGACGAGATCCTGTCGGGGCGGACCCAGGACACCAATCTGCGCGACATCGCCCGGTATCTCGGCGTGCTGGGCAT
This sequence comes from Phenylobacterium koreense, assembly GCF_040545335.1. Taxonomy (NCBI): domain Bacteria; kingdom Pseudomonadati; phylum Pseudomonadota; class Alphaproteobacteria; order Caulobacterales; family Caulobacteraceae; genus Phenylobacterium; species Phenylobacterium koreense. The sequence continues at coordinate 72,190 of NZ_JBEPLU010000003.1, read as the reverse complement.
CGACCTGGCCGAGGCGCGCACCGTGCCCGATGTGCACGAAGAGATCGTCGCGGCCCTGAACGCCCTGCGTGGTCGCTATGACTACGTGATCACCACCGGCGGCATCGGCCCGACCCATGACGACATCACCGCCGACGCGGTGGCGGCGGCCTTCGGCGTGGAACTGGAGGAGCATCCGGAGATCATGGCGATGATGCGGGCGCGCTGGGGCGACGACCTGAACGCCGCGCGCCGCCGCATGGCGCGAGTGCCGGTGGGCGGGGTGCTGGTCAAGAACCCGGTCCAAGGCCCGCCCGGCTTCATGATCGGCAATGTCTTCGTGCTGGCCGGCGTGCCGACCATTATGCGCGGCATGCTGGAGGACGTGGGCCCGCGGCTGAGGGGCGGGATGGTCACCATCGCCCGAACCCTGCGCGTCGAAGGCTCCGGCGAAGGCACGATCGCCGCCCCGCTGGAGGCCGTGGCCAAGGCCCATCCGGAGATGTCCCTGGGCAGCTACCCCTTCTTCAACCCCGAAGGCTTCGGCTCCAACCTGGTGCTGCGCAGCCGCAACGCCGACGAACTGGCGCGGGCTGTGGCCGATCTGACCGCCGCGTTGGCCGCGGCGGGGATCGAGGCGGTGCGGGAGGTGGTGGAGGGGTAGTAATTTACTCTATCTTGGCGCCACAATTGCAGGACAGCGTCGAGACGACGTTCAGAATAAGGGATGACCGCGTTGAGCGGCATTCCTTCATCGACGTTTGGGAGCTGCCGTGCTGAAAGAGAACCATACGCGCATTTTTTTGCGCGACGACGACGTCGGTGCTCTGACGCCCGCCTTAACCGGCTTCATGGACATCTTCGCGCAACGGAATCTTCCGGTCAGCTATCAGATAATTCCGGCGGCCCTTACCGAAGACTGCGCGGAGCATCTCAAGTTCCGCCGCGAACGCGCGGCCGGCCTTTTCGAGTTCTGCCAGCACGGCCTGACCCACGAGATGACGGTGGGCGGGCGACGCGTGTTCTATGAGTTCGGACCAGAGCGCAGCTACCAAGAGCAGCTGGAGATAATTCAAGCTGGGCAGGCGATTCTTCGAGAGCGGCTGGCAGCCCACTTCAATTCGAGCATCTTCACCCCCCCCCAGCACAAGTACGATTACAACACGCTGGTCGCCCTCAAGGCCTCTGGGGTGCGGGTGCTTTCGGCTTCGAGCTATGCCAGTCGAGGCCATCGCATCGTCTATGGCGTCGGTGGCCTGTTGGGCCGCACGCGTCTGGGTCGCTCCGGAATATCATATCACGGACGCACGCGTCGGGACGTCGGCCTCGCCGAGCTTTCGATCGCCGTGCCAGTCGACAACGGATCGGTGAGGATGAAGACCGCCGGGGCCGTGCTGGCTGCGATTGGCCTGGCGCGACGTAGGATGTCGGTGGTCGGGCTGATGTTCCACCACAACGCCTATCCGGAACGGGAAGATCGGTTATTCCTAGCCGAGCTCGCCGACGGATTAGGCTCGTTACATGACGTTAGCTTCCATCTGCTCGGCGACATCGCGCGCGAGCACGCGCCCTCGGGCGTCTCCGCCTAAACCGGCCTAGTCGACGGTCCGTCGGCAGCAGCCGTCCAATGAAATCATCTGTCCCTGGGGGGCAAGTCATGGCGATCAGCGTCGCGGAGTATCGGAGCGAACACGAGCCGATGGTCCGGGCCTTCAATCAACGTCTGTCGGAGGCGGGCAGTCATTGGGGCTTTTACGATACTTCCATTCCAGCGTGGCTCCCGCCGGGGCTGAGCCCCAAGGTGCGTCGGGATTTTTATCTGGCTACCGACGAGACGCCGGCGGTCCGGGGCGCCTATTGCCTGAAGCGCCAGCCGTTTCTGGTGAACGGGAACGCCCTGGAAGTCGCGAGCATTCAGGGGCCAGTGTCCGAGGGGTTGGTTGATCAGCGCTTCGGCACGGTCGCGCTGCATCTGATCCGGGACATGCAAGGGCGGGAGCCGAAGCTGTTTGCTTGGGGCGCGTCCGAGCGTCTGCTTTCGGTGCTCAGGCGAATGCGGTGGACCGCCCTCGATACGCCCTTCGCCATGAAGGTCGTCAGGGGCAATCGGTTTCTACGCTTGAACCGGTTTCTTCGGGGCAGCCGAACCGTCAGGCTTGCATCAGACCTGCTCGCCGCAAGTCATTTGGGAACCCTCGCCTTTGGCGCCGCTCAATTTGGGCAACGGATTTTGGCGGGCGGGCTGGGTGGTCCCAGGGCGAACGCCGTGGAGGCGTCGCGCTTCGGGCCTTGGGCCGACGAGATTTGGTCGAAGGTGCGCTCGAACTACGATTTCATCGCGGCCCGTGACAGCCAGACGATGAATCTGCTTCTGCCGCAGGATGGCTGGCCGGAAGCTTCAATCCTGAAGATGGAAGTGGGCGGGAGCATCGTCGGTTGGGCGGCTGTTCGTAACACCCAACTTAAGGACAGTCCTCGTTTCGGCGATCTCCGAATTGGCTCGGTCATCGATGCCTTGTCCCTGCCGGGCTGCGAACACGCCGTCCTAATGTCGGCCACCCGTTATCTCGAGCGTCGCGGTGTTGACGCCATCGTTGCCAACTTCTCAAATCCCGTATGGAATTCAGCCTTCAAGCGCTGCGGATTTTTGGTAAGTGACAATAGGCGGATATTGCTAATCTCACCGGCCCTTGCGGAAATTCTTGGCGGCGATCAAGCGTCAGCCAAACGGATGCATCTGACACCATTGGATGGCGATGGACCGCTTGGCCTTTAGACGTGCATGAATTGGCGAGAGTTGTGATGGGAGGCGCATCTTGACGGCCGTACCTCAGGAAGTCGGCGAGGCGCCGAAAGTTTCAGCTAGGTTGTACCTTCAAGAAGCGGAGATGAGTGCACAGTCTGGCCGAGTTCCCAGTTTAGACGGCCTTCGAGCGATTAGTGTATTTATCGTTCTTTGCAGTCATTTCATATCGTCGAAGCTATTTCCTGGTAGCTTGGGGGTTTACATATTTTTTGTTATAAGTGGATTTCTTATAACCCGACTTCTTATCCAGGAAGACAAAAAATACGGAAAGATATCGTTGCTCAAATTCTACGGAAGAAGGGCGATGAGGTTGTATCCGGTAGTCTTCGTCTATACGTTTTTTGTTGTTGCAGCTTATCTGTTTCTTGGGATGGATATCAATTGGCCTGAGCCGCTGTCTGTCATATTTTATTTTGCTAATTACTTTTATGCGCCGATGCCTCGTCAGGGTGGTGTCGGAACCATGCCGTTTGAGCCGCTTTGGTCGCTGGCGGTTGAGGAGCATTTCTATTTTCTCCTCCCAGCTGCGATGCTCTTCCTGCGTCGACGGCCGCGGGAGCTTCTCGCTTCGATGATTGTGATTTGTGTTCTGTGTCTGGTCTACAGAATCGTCATGGCCATGTTGCATCCAGAATTGCTGGATACACGGTTCTTTTACTTCCGAACCGAAGCGCGAATTGATTCTCTGGCCTATGGTGTTGCTTTGGCAGCCATGTGCGAGATGCCGGAGTGGAGGGGGCGGCTTCTCAAAATTGCTTCACCGATAACGTTGGTGATCGCTGGGCTAGTTGTTCTCGGCACGCTGGTCTGGCGCGACCCATTTTTCAGAGAGACTATTAGGTATAGCATACAGGGCTGCGCTATTGCGGCGGCCGTGGTATCTATATTGTTTAGGCCGGGTTGGGTTCAGTATATACTAAATACGTCGCCATTTATGTTTGTTGGATACATTAGCTATTCGCTCTACGTTTGGTCGATATGCACGCATGACGTCGTGCGATACGTGGCCAGGTTGAGTGGTTGGGTCGAGGTTTTGGCCCTTTTCTTGGTGGCGTTCGCTATGGCCTGTGCATCCTACTTCCTGCTGGAAAAGCCCCTGCAAAGCCTTCGGCAACGAATGGGATCGGTCGCCTTGGGACGGCAATAGGACGGTCGGCCAGACTTTGGCCTCACCGAGATGCCTCATGCAGGTCACGTACGATCGGCATGATGACCTCTATGATGGGCGCGGCCTCGGTCGCGCGAACATTGGCGGTCTGGTCGGTCAGGATGCGCGGCAATCTGGCGCAGAGGACGCGGACGTTCGGCAGGTTCGTCCCGATTTCGCGGCAGACGATTTCGCCGGCAGCTTTCGCCATGGCATATTCGAGCCAACCCTTCGGCGTGTCGTTCACGGCTACGGACGATGGGTAAAAGACATTCAACTGGGCATCGGCGCGCATGGCCCGCAGGGCTTCGACAGTCTCCACGAACCCGGTGGCGTAGAAGCGCATGAACTCGGCCAATACCTCCTGGCTGAGTAGCTTGGTCCGACGTTGGGCAATAGGGCCGGTCGCATAGTAATAGAGGTGGGAAGGCGCCACCGGGAGCCTCGATAGCTGGGCGGCGACATCCCCTCGCACGTCAAGCGGGAGGGCTTCGCACTCACCTCCAAAGGCGCGGATCTCCTCGACCACCTTGTTCGCTTCAGTATGGCCGGTGGCGTAGGTGATGAAAACGCGAGCTCCGCCCGCTGCGCAGGCCTTCGCAGTGACCTCACCAAGCCCTCTCGATCCGCCGACGACGAGAACCGCGTCGCCGGCATAGGCCGTCGGCGCGACAGCGGCGGCGACTTCATAGATTGTCGGTTGGGCGACGGGCGGGATGCGCGCCAACGCCGTAAGCTCACCTTCGATCCCGCCTCCGGCGACGGTGAGGCGGACCATCCGAAAGCGTTCGTCGATCTCGGTCGTGGCGTACTCAAGGCGGTTTCCGGCCGCATCGCCTGTGAACGCCAGGCTAAATCCACTGAAGATCGAGTGCATACCGGGGCAGATCATGCCGACGACCCGAGATAGGGCGGCTACCGCCGCGACGCGCCGGGGCGAAATGCAGGAAGACAGGGCGGGAAACGCCTCAGCAATCTCGGATTCGGACGTGGCGAATTCGATGGCGCCGCTGCGACCGCGCATTTCCTCGAGCTTCAAAGGAATTGGCTCCTTCGGCCAATTCGGTCCTTCTGGAGCGGATACGACCGGAACTGATCCGCGTGCAGGCTCGCCAAGGCCCAGGGTGATCGTAGTGGCCGTGGCACCGTCGACCTGTACCTGCACTCGGAGCTGGCTCCCGCTACGTTTGCCCAATACCGCCGTGGCGGCATCGCCTACGTAGACGGGGCCAGAGAAATTGACCTTCAGCGCGTTCAGGTCGGGGCTTTCGCGACGGCAAATTTCTTCAAGGGCCCAAAGCACCCCGTGGACGCCGTGAACGACTGGCGCGCCCATCTGAGTTCTGCGCGCGAAGTTGGCGTCCATATGCATCGGATTTACGTCGCCCGAAAGGCGGGCGAAATGGACCTGATCCTCCACCGTGAAGGACTTCCTTCCCTGTTCCATGCCGCTCCTTCGTATCTTTGAGGCCCAGTGATGGAGCCAGGATGCTTTTCATACGTGTTGTGCGGAGTCAGCAATACCGCCAGCGTTGGCAACGAACTGACAAACACATATTCATGTCGGACAAGTGAGCTAGGTTTGGGGCCAGGCTTCGGCAATGGATTCCGGCGACGATGCCGTCCGGCGTCGGCCCTCTTTTGGCTATTGGATCTTTTTGGAGGTTTTTTCTTGAGCGATGCGGAGACCCTTGGGTGGATCACCCAGATCGTTCAGGACGAGTTGGACAATGATGATGTTCAACTGGCGATGGACACGGCGCCAAGCGCCGTGGAGGGCTGGGATAGCCTGGCCCATGTCGGTATTATCGTCGCGATCGAGAAACGATTGGGCCGTCAGTTTACAGTCGAGCAGATCGACGGCCTGAAGGACGTCGGGGATTTGGTGCGCCTTGCTCGGGAAACCCAGCAGGCGTAGGGGTTCGGTGGTCGCCGCCGGCCGGATCTGTAGGGGGTCACGGTGAGTTTCGAGCCTATTGCGTTGCCCTGGTTGTTGCGAGCGCCCGAGGGGTTCCGCAACAGTTGCCGGGCGCTCTCGGACGCTGACCCTGAACTCGGCGCCACGCTGCAGAAGATGGCGACGCATTACCTGGACGCGGCCCAAGCCGCCGCTTTCGGCAAGGCGATGGCGCGGCTGCGGGCCGGGGGCGCCAAGTTCGAGCCGCTCTCGGGATTCCGGCTGGCCATTCTCCCCGGTGCGACGTTCGACTTCATAGCCGCAGCCACGCCGGCCGCGGCGGCTCGCCACGGCATCGCGGTCGAGGTCACCCTCTGTCCGTTGGATCAGATCGAGCAGCAAGCCTATGACGTCGCTTCGGAGCTCTATCGAGCGACGCCCGACGCCGTACTGCTGGCGGTCGATCACCGTTGGCTCGGCCTGGATAAACCTGCTCTCGACGGCGATCACGAGCTGAGGCTCCAGGATGCGGTCGATCGCCTTCGCGGGGTGCTCGGGGCCCTTTCGGAAACCGCGGCGACGACGGCGATCGTCCCCACCATCCCTGTGCCACCATCCCAATTGTTCGGGAGCTATGATCGCCGGGAACCGGGGAGCGTGCGCAGCCTGATAGATCGCTTCAATGCGCTTCTCCCCGGGATTTGCGCGGAGACGGGCTCGGTCCTCTTCGATGTCGCGGCGCTGGCCGAAAGCGTCGGAACTGCGACGTGGTTCGATGCGGCCTTCTACAGCCTCTACAAGCTACCGTTCTCGCCAGATGCGGTGCCGCTGTACTGCGACGGCTTGGCCAGGTTGATGGGCGCGATGCGCGGCAAGGCGCGCAAGTGTCTCGTACTCGATCTGGACAACACCTGCTGGGGCGGGGTCATCGGCGACGACGGCCTGGAGAACATACGGGTCGGCGGCGGCGGGGCCGGCGGGGACAGCTTCCTGTCCGTGCAACGGATGGCGCTGGAGCTGAAGGCCCGGGGTGTGATCCTTGCGGTCTCTTCCAAGAACGAAGACGAAACTGCACGCCTCCCGTTCCGCGAGCATCCAGACATGCTCTTGAAGGAGAGCGACATCGCGGTTTTCCAGGCCAATTGGAACGACAAGGCGAGCAACCTGGAGGCCATCGCGGCGAAGCTCGAGATCGGCCTCGACGCCCTGGTGCTGCTGGACGACAACGGCGCGGAACGGGCCCAGGTCCGCAGCGCTCTACCCATGGTTGGCGTGCCTGAACTACCCAATGACCCTGCGCTGTACCCAGCTATACTGCTTGGGGCCGGGTATTTCGAAGCCGTATCGTTCTCGTCGGAAGATCGAGCGAGGAGCGCGAGCTATGCCGCCAACGCGCAGCGGGCCGAGGTCTACAGCAAGGCTCGCAATCTTGACGATTACCTGGCCTCGCTCGAGATGCAGATAGGGTTCGCGCCGTTCGATGCGCTGAATCGCCCCCGGATCGCCCAACTCATCAACAAGACCAACCAGTTCAATCTGACGACGCGGCGCTACACCGAGGCGCAAGTCGCCCAGATGGAGGCTGGCTCGGCGGCCTTCACGCTGCAGACGCGGCTGGCCGATCGTTACGGCGATTTTGGGATGATCGGCGTCATCATCGCCAACGAAACCGAGATGGGCCAAGTGTGGGAAATCGACACTTGGCTGATGAGCTGTCGCGTTTTGGGACGGAAGGTCGATGAGGCGATGCTGGCCGAACTGGTTGAAGCGGCGCGGGCGGCCGGGGTGACGCGGCTCCTGGCCCGCTATATCCCGACGGCCAAGAACCGGATGGTCGCCGACCACTTTGACAAACTGGGCTTCATCCGTGTCGCCGAACACGACGACGGCGGTCGGGAATACGAACTTGCCCCATCCAGTTTCGTCGAGCCGAAGTTGCCGTTCGCACGCGCCGCGGAGAAGGCCCCGGCCTGACGAGGCACTTAACGCTTGGAGCGATCGGATCGCGTAGGTGGGGCGCGCATGGCGCGCCCCACATTTCCAAACTAGGCCTTGACCACCCGGTCCATGGGCAGGCCAAGCCGGGCGAACACATTGCGAGTATCGACAACGAGCTTCGCGTTCGCCTGCAGCAAGGCGTAGTCCACGGCGTCATGATCGGTGGAGACCAGGACCGCGTCGTAATCGGCGATAGCCTCAGCCGTGAGTTGAATGGAGGTGCGGCCCGTCAGGCCCGCATGCTCGCGGGTCGGCGGGATCGTCGGTGTATGCGGGTCATGGAAGTCACAACGCGCGCCGCGGGCCTCGATCGTTTCGATGAGCACGAGCGAAGGGCTCTCGCGCGTGTCGTCGACGTTCTTCTTGTAGGCCACGCCCATCAACAGGACCCTCGAGCCCTTCAAACCCTTGCCGGACGACTGGTTGAGGGCCTCGGCAAGGGCGTCGACGACGACCCGAGGCATGCTGGTGTTGATTTGGCCCGCCAGCTCGATGAAGCGGGTTTCCATTCCATATTCCCGCGCCTTCCAGGTCAGGTAGAATGGATCGACCGGGATGCAGTGGCCGCCAAGCCCGGGGCCCGGGTAGAAGGGCATGAAGCCGAAGGGCTTGGTCGAAGCCGCGCCGATGACCTCCCAGACGTCTACGCCCATCGCGGCGTAGACCATCTTCAACTCATTCACGAGAGCGATGTTGATCGAGCGGAAGATGTTCTCTGTCAGCTTCGTCGCTTCGGCCGCCGCCGCGCTGCTCACGGCGACCACTTTCGAGATCATCTGCTCGTAGAGCTTGACCGCCAGATCCCGCGAATGGGCGTCGTCCGCCCCAACGACCTTCGGAATCGTCTTCGTGCCGAAATGGGGGTTGCCCGGATCTTCCCGTTCGGGCGAGAAGGCCAGAAACACGTCCTGGCCGACGGTGAAGCCGGCGGACTCCATGAGGGGCTGCACGATCTCGCGCGTGGTCCCGGGCCAAGTCGTCGACTCTAGCACGACGAGCTGCCCAGTGCGAAGGGCCTTGCTTATGGTCTCGGCGGTGTTGCTCACATAGCTCAAGTCCGGGTCGCGATGCTTCGTGACCGGCGTCGGCACGCAGATCAGGATCGCGTCGGGTTCCGATAGTTGACCAAAGTCAGTCGTGGCCCTGAGCCGACCGCTGTCGATGGCCGCTCGCATAACGTCCGCGCCTATGTAGTTGATGACCTGCTCGGCCTGATTGATCGCCGAAACGCGGCCGCTGTTGATATCGAAGCCGACAACCTTGAAGCCGGCGTCCAGGGCCGCCAGGGCCAGAGGCAGGCCGACATAGCCGAGACCGACAATGCCGATTGTCGCCTCACGCTTGTCGAGGCGAGCCATCAGGGTCTCAAATTGCGATGCGGACTCAGGCACGGCTCATCCTTCTCTTCATAGTAACGCGGGTGATATTTGTTGTTCGGCGCTAGTGGGCGATGGCTTGGATGTCCACGATAGTCACGATCTATTACGAATTCGCGCCGCCAGGGAGTCATCTGCAAAAGCCATGCCGGTCAAGCGCTCCAGCCTGCCGGACTTCGATGTCCTGTATCGGAGCGGGGCGTTCACCCGGGCTCAATGAACGACTGTTAGGAGTTGAAGTTGAAAGGTGGTCGTTGTGGCTGGAATGGTAAAATCTTTGGCCGAGAAAGCGTGGCTCTATGTGCTGCGTCGCCGGCAGTTCGATAGTGAAAATCTGCGCGCTTATTTCAGATCGAAGCATAGGATCGACATTGGTTTATATTCCTACGGCTGCTTCGATCAATGGCGGATGCCTGGGCCAATCAGCATCGGGCGTTACTGTTCTTTTGCGAACACCGTGCGGTCCGCCCCCATCAATCACCCCATGGAGGCGATGACCACCCACCCAGCGCTCTACGAGCGGGCCTTCGGCGTGGTGGACAAGGACATTGAGTGGGATGAGGTGCTCGTCGTCGAGGACGACGTGTGGGTCGGGCATAATGTGATGATCCTGCCCGGATGCAAGCGCATCGGCCGCGGGGCGGTAATCGGGGCCGGAGCGGTCGTGACGAAGGATGTCGAAGCCTACGCGATCATGGCGGGCAACCCTGCGCGGAAACTCCGTTCTCGTTTCGAGCCGGAACTGATTGCGGCGCTGGAGGCGAGCCGCTGGTGGGAATTGGATTTGATGGATCTTCGAAAGCTTGTCGAGGAGCGTCGAGACTTGGTTTATGCACCTACGGTGGCGAGGCTGGAGGCATGGATCAGAGAGGCTAAGCGGTGAGCAGCGCGCCGGAAGTCAGCGTGGTGGTCCCTCATTTCCATGATCTGGAATCGTTGGCGCAGTGCATCGCGGCGCTGGAGCGCCAATCGCTTCGCGCCGAGACCTTCGAGATCGTCGTCGCGGACAACGCCTCACCCGAGGGGGAAGCCGCCGTGGCAGCGCTGCTCGGCGGGCGGGCCAGGTTGGTGACCGTCGCGGAACGCGGGGCCGGCCCGGCCCGCAACGGCGGTGTCGCGCAGGCTCGAGGCCGAATCTTGGCTTTCACCGATTGTGATTGTCGGCCGGAACCTGAGTGGCTCGAGAAAGGCCTGGAAGCTCTCCGCGGTTTTGACTTCGTCGGCGGCCGAATGAAAGTCTTGGTCGATGATCCGCAGAAGATGACGCCGGCGGAGGCCTTTGAGGCTGAATTCGCTTTCAACAACGAGGCTTACGTCAAACAGAAAGGCTTCACCGTAACGGCGAATCTGTTCTGCCCCCGCGAGGTCTTCGATCGCGTCGGTGGGTTTCGCGTCGGAGTGTCGGAAGATTTCGATTGGTCGCACCGGGCCCTAGGTCAGGGATTTCGCTTGGGGTACGCAGAGATGGCGGTCGTGGGGCATCCGGCGCGTCGCTCGTGGCCGGATCTGCAGAAAAAGTGGCGGCGGTTGAACGCCGAGACCTATGCGATCTACGCGGCGGAGCGCGGCGGCAAGCTGCGTTGGCTGCTGCGTAGCCTGGCTTTGCCGGGGTCCGCGCTGGCCCACACGCCGAGGATTCTGACCAGCAGAAAGCTCCATCACCCCAGGGACAGGCTGCTCGCATTGGCGGTCCTCTATCGTCTCCGGCTTTGGCGGTTCTGGGATGCGCTTCGCCTGGCCTCCGGCGGAGTAGCGGCTTGATGCACGTCGCCGTCGCCATCGTAGGGTTTCGCAACGCCGAAGATGTGGGGCGCTGCCTCGTCGCCCTGAGCCGTTCGACCTATTCGGACTTCGAAGTCATCGTCTGCGAGAATGGTGGGCAAGACGCGTGTCGAGATCTGAAGGCGATCGCTCCTGCCAGTCTCAAAGGCGGCCAGCAGGTGCGCATCGTGTGTCCCGATGGGAATCGTGGATTTGCTGGGGGCGTCAACCTTTGCATCAGCGAGACCCCCGACGCAGATGCCTGGTGGGTGCTGAACCCGGACACGGAGCCACATCCCGACGCCTTGGCCGCGAAGGTTCGTAGGCTTCGTGAAGGTGACTGCGAGGCGGTGGGCTGCACGCTCTATCGTGCGAACGGTCGCATTCAATCGGTCGGCGGCAAATGGATCTCGTGGTTGGCGCGAGCGGAGTCCATCGGGCTTGGCGACAGCCTGGAAGAGGTTGTCGACGCGGAGGCCGTGGAGCGGGAGCAGCGCTATCTCAACGGCGCTGCGATGCTGGTGAGCAGGCGGTTCGTCGAGCGGGTCGGGCTGATGCGGGAAGACTATTTCCTGTACTGCGAGGAAGTCGAATGGTGCCTTCGCGCGCTCGATCGTGGCGTTAAGTTGGGCTTCGCGCCCGACGCGCGCGTCCTACACGCGCAGGGAACCACGACCGGGGCTGGCGAGGCCGCCTCAAGGCGTCCACGGTTGCCGATCTATCTCAGCGCGAGAAACAGCTTGCTGCTGACCCGGGACCTCTTTCCCTTCCGCCTACCGGTGGCTGCGCCGGCCGCCATGCTCCAACTCATGGTGCGATACGGAAGGCATGGCGCTTGGCGGCAAGTAGGATATGCGTTTTCCGGATTGGCGGCAGGATTGCGAAACGAGCGCGACGCCCCGGTTTGGATGGGGCGTTAGCCACGCCGTCCGGCGCGGCTGGCTCATCAGGTCGTTGTTTGAGCCGCCTGCTCGTCCCGGCGCGCCCTATATATGAGCGCCGCCAGCGCCCCCATCATCATGAAGACCAGTGGGTGATTTGAATCCTGGGCGAACACCGCCTTGATGACGAAAAAGATCGTCAGCGAAATCGCGATCGGGGTGAAGAGGCCGTAATCACGATCACGCCCGCCACCTTGGAACGCGTACTTGGTCGCATTGTAGATGGACCACAGGATCATGCCGTAATACGCCAAAAATCCGAGGATTCCGTAATCAAGCGCCACCAGCAGATAATAGGTATCGATGGATGGGATGCCTGCTTGGTTGGCGCTTCCTAGCGTCTCGCTTGCCATGCCGATTCCATATCCCTCGGGGTGGCGGAAAACCTTTGGAATTCCCGTTTCGTATTGCTCAATGCGGCCCTGAGTACTCGCGGTTTGAGTGCCATTTCCCCACACCTTATTGCGGATACGACCGACGAAAAACGTCGACGCAACCATGGCGCAAAAGATGGCGGGGTATGCGAACGCGATTGCTGGTGCGAGCAGGCTGCCCCGACTTTCGCGCCAGCGAAGGACCGCCCAAAATGCCAAGTAAAGTAGTGGCCCGATAATGAAGCCAATGAGACCCAGGCGGGCGCCAGTTGCAATGACGATGAACAGGAAAAGCGGGATTGATAGGGCTGCGCCGACCCTGATGGCGATGCGTTGCCTGCTAAAGGTCAGATGAAGCGCAAAGGGGAGGGCGAGAGCGACGAACTCTGCAAATCCTAGGCTTGTTGAGAATGTGCTCTGGACCCTGTATTTATTGTCCCTAAAAGCGCCAGCTAAAATTCGTTGGACGTGCTCGTCTTCAATTTGCAGGAAACTCGGGATGTGGCCAGCCCAAGGTAGTTTTCCCTGTACATACTCTAGGAAGCCGATTGCGGTTACAGCGCAGGTAATAAGCCAAAATGCGAAGCTCCATCGAATGACGGACCGCGGCGTCAAGAATATATAGCAGCTCACGAAGAATATAGACGTCCATGTAAGTTGGGCGACGATAAATTTTTGTAGCGAATTTGCTGGTTGGTCCGAGAGGAAGATGGAGAGGAATTGTATGCCGACGAAAATGACAAGCATCTTCCAAAGTGCGGGGGAGGCGCGCAGCACTTGTGATGTTTGAGACCTAAAGTCGGCGGAAACCGAGGCGCAAACCAGCAGAAGAAATACGAGCGGTATGCCGGTCAGTCGGATCATGGTGATCCACGGCAGGCCGGGCAATGTGATAGCCAGATAGTTCGGCCACAGAAACAGGGCCGGGAAAAATATCCAGAACATCATGCGAAGCGGCGCAATCGGCGGGTTTCGTATGTCGGGCAGGGCCCATATGACCGCCATGCTCAAGGCCGCGATGGGCACGGCGAACGGCACCATCACGAAAGGCGCCAAGAGCGCGAAGAGAAATCCGACCGCGACGCAGTAGAGGGCGATGGCGGCGAAAATGCCCCAGCGCGCCATAGGCGGGATAACCGACTTTAGTCCGCCAAAGTACGGGTGCAGCACGGAGGATTGGATCGAGCCCCCCGGCGAGGCATGTCGCGGGTCAAGGCGGTCGTGAGGGCGCCGAGCGAACTCGCCGTCTGCAGGCTGGATTTTCACATCAGATCCCCACGTCAATCTTGGGCCGGCTCGCGCATCTTCCATCTGTATCGCGTTTCGATCATGAGCGGGAGTTGGGGCGGGCTCACATACCGCGAGCGGTCGCCCGACAGCGCAATCGCCTCTCGTCCCCTCCCAAGGTGATTTGCGCCGCCGAAGGCGTAAGATCCACGTTAGCGCCAACTGGTCTGCAATGGGCTTGTCTTTGACGGGTGCCAAGCCATGATCGATCGCTCTATGGCGCTTCAATGCTCTTCAATTTAGACACTAAGCAGGCTGCGCCTCTGGGCGACCCCTCGTACAAGCGAAGAGGACTGGTCATGACGGACTTGAAGGGGCGCGAGGCCGGCTTTCGCGCCACCACTATTGTGGACTATCAGCTCTTCGTAACCACTGAACCTCCCGAAGTCCCGTCGTCCTACGACTTGACTAAAATGGACGGAGTTTGGGTCGCACACGACAGGCGTCTTCCAACGACCAAGCTCCTGGATCAGTCTCGACGACCTTTCGCGACCGTGTTTGGCTTTGCATACAGCGAGTTCACGAGCGCCTTTCTCCCTGCGGGTGAGGCCGAACTGCCGTTGGAAATCACCGATATCCAGGACATCGAGGAGAAGGTCCTGCCTCTGCTCTCGGGCATGTTCGTGCTCCTGACGGCGGAGGGCCTCCCGAGGCGGATCTATCCTGACCATGGGGGCTCGTTGCCTATCGTCTTCTCGGCCTCCGACCGCCGAGCGGCCTCGTCGCCGTCATTGCTGTTGGATGAGACGGACTATCGCGATCGGTTCCGCGCAGACCTCCACAAGGCGCTTGTTGGTCGGGAAGGTTACGGCGGATGGATCTCGGGAACCCTGACCGCTCATGAGGACGTCAGTCGCCTTCTGCCCAACCACTGCCTCGATCTATCCTCTTGGACCGCCCACAGGTTTTGGCCGAGGCCGGGAGAATTCTCCGCGTGGCGCAATATAGATGAGGCATCGTCCCGTGCTGCCATGGCGTTAAGGGGATTTAGCACTGCGACGTGCCGTGAATTCAATGTAGCGGCGACGTTGACTGCTGGATTTGATTCGAGACTAGTTCTCGCTAGCTGTCGGGAAAGCGTGTCCAGATGTAAATTTGTGACGATTGAGGCCCCGAATGCCGAAATGGATATCGAGATCAGCAGGAGACTCGCGCGACAATTTGGGCTGTCTCACTCTGTTTTGCCGCTGAAGGAAGCTGATAATCGCCAGATGGCCCTCTGGGACCGTGCCGTGGGAGATTGTGTCCGCGAGCAGCCCAGGCGCACCCATCCTACACTCCGAGATCTGACCGATTCTGACGCGATGTTCACGGGGATGTACGGAGAAGTCGGGCGCTGCAGGCTTTATCGGCAGGATTTGTTATCGATTAACCAGGCGAAGATCGATGCGCGTTTTGTATTAGATCGCCTAACTTTGCCAGCTCAGTCGGATCTTCTTGAGAATATTGAATTGTGGTTCTCAGGTGTTGCCGACCAACCGAACAGCGTCATTCTCGATTTGGCGTTCCTAGAACTCAAATTCGGCAGCTGGGCGATGGGACAGCGACCGATGACCAATTCTATTAAGTTGAACTTTTTGCCCTTCGCGCAAAGGGCGGTATTTGACGCATTTATCGGCGTTGCCCCCGCCGAGAAGGGAACGGGCGCACTCTTTCGGAGCATCATCGATCGTTTATGGCCAGAGCTGGGGGGGGCGCCGATCAACAAATACGGCGACATCCGCGACCATCTGACGATCTGGAAGAAGGCTTCGGACCCGACGCGGGTGCGGCGCTTCTTGCGCGATCGTTTGGCTCGCAAGGATCCAGCGGGATCAGGCGGCCGAGGTCATTCGTAGTTCAAGGCCTTCGCGATCTCGACGGCGTCTCGCCTGGGGCGCGCAACATTGCGCCGGTAGATTTTCATGCTCTGAAGCTGCGCGCGCCAGAGGGCGATCGGATGCGGTTCGATATCGCAGATGAGCGTCGGCACCGGCAGGCGCTTGCGCCATTTCCTTTGCATGTACCGGTAAGCTTGGGCGTATGCTCCTTTGAGCGTCTTCACCGGCTTACTGTTGTGAACGACCGGTGCGTCAATGACGAATGAGGGAATGCCGCGGGCGCGTCCCTCAGTGACGATATCGGTCCCATAGAGGTGGAAACCCGGCAGATTTTCGTCGAACCGCAGGCCAGACGCCCTGCGAACCACGAGCAGAAGCTCATCCACCGTGGCGGCTTCCGCCGGCGAGAAGCCGCCTTCGCCAGCCTCGTGGCCGAGTCCGGAGGACCATACCCGGCCAATCCACTCGCCGGTTATTTTGCGGCCGAACAGGCCTAAGACACCCCAGTTTTCGTGCTTTCGTTCGATTTGCTCGATCTGCGCGATCAGATTGTCGAGCCATGGGCGCGGCAGGTAGACATCCTGATGAGCGAGGATGACGAATGGCGCCGTGCTGCCGTCGAGACCGGCGTTGAGGGCGGCCGCGGCCGAGGAATAGCCCTCATAAGTCATCAGCTTCAGTCGACCCGACAAGATGTCGGGGGATCGCGCCAAGCATGCAGCCAATATCTCGCGATCGTTCACCGCGGCCGCTACGCAGAAGTCATCTGATAGCCGAGCCATGTCTCATACTCCTAGCGCCTGAACCGTACTCGTTGCGCGAGGCATGTACGGACTGGCTTAAAATCCCAACCAACTGCGGCATGTACAGTCCCAAAGTGGCGGTTGGCGATAATCTGCGGCCGTTTCGACAAGTGGCGAGAACTGTTAATAACAATTTTCTAGGCGCGACCTACTGAGATAGGGCGTCGCGAGGCGGCTGACGGCGCCGGCGAGGAATAGCGAGGCGCGACGGTGAATAGAGAATTGGAAATGCCTACGGGAACGGTGGACACCCCGACCGATGCGTCGCTCGTCTCGATATACAGGGACAAGCCTGCAAGTTATTTCGCGAACGCCCGGAACGATTTCGTCGATCTCTTGAGCACGGGGACGCAGTCCGCCATCCTCGAGCTTGGGTGTGGTTCGGGCGGCACCGGCAGGGCGGCGCTGGCCGCAGGCAAGGCTGGCCATTATGTCGGCATAGAATTGAACCCGGACGCCGCCAAGCTGGCCGCGCAAAATCTGAGCGAGGTGATCGTCGGTGACGTCCAGGAGGTTGATCTGACCTCGTACGCCAGCATGTTCGATGCGCTGATCATCAGCGAGGTTTTGGAGCATGTCACCGATCCATGGCGGACCATGGAGAGGTTGTCGGCCTGCCTGAAGCCTGGAGCTCAGGTTTTCGCGAGTTCGCCCAACATTGCGCATTGGGGGGTAATCGTCGGGCTGCTCCAAGGGCGTTTCCGGTACAAGGACGCGGGCGTGATGGATCGAACACATCTTCGATGGTTCACGCCGGAAAGCTATCGTTCGCTCTTTGAGGCGGCGGGCATAGATGTCGACACCGTCAGAGGCATGCGGCGGCCCGGTTGGAAGGCAGCAATGTTCAACGCGATCACCGGCAAGCGCTTTGACCATCTCTTTATGGCTCAGATCGTCGTGGGGGGGCGCAAGCGTTAGGGGCGGCCGCGCTCCCTATGCGAGCGCCCTGCCGTCAATTACCTGCCTGATTGACTAGGCCGGCCTGGCGCAGTTTCCCAACCAGCTGAGCCTTTATCTCCTTGGGCAATGCCCAATAGCCTGTCGCGAGGGAAATCAGACTGAGAGCAACGGCTGAACTCCACCAGCCGATATCGGCGATCGACCAGATGCTTGCGGCGGCGGCGGCTAAAGCAAGCAGAGCTAAGTTTCCCGCCAAAAGCGGCAAGTTCCTGAAGTCCCGACCAGCCGCCCAAGTCAGGAGCAGGCAGTCGCTAATGTGCCGCGCCACCAGAACGAATCCCGCACCAAGAAGCCCAAAGTGCGTCATGCCAAGGTAAAGCGCCAGAAAATACGGCGGTATCTCAATAAGAAGGACTTTGGTTACGATGTCCGGTCTTCCCGACGCCTGGAGGCGAGTGAAGGGCACCAATGCAAAGGCATTCGCCCAAAAACCGATGAGCATAAGCCGCCCCAACGGACCAGCCTGACCGCCGATTTCAGCTCCTACCCACAGGCGGAGGAAGGGTTCGATAAGGAAGACGCCTCCGAGGACTGGGAGGCTGATCAACGCCACGAGGGTCCGGGTCGCCATGGCGCCGATCGCTCGTTGCTCTTCAGGCGCCTGGGCGGACATCTTGGGAAACAGCGCCGTCGTTAACGCGCTAGGGACGATAGCGAGGCGTTGAGCCAACTGCATCGGCACGGTGTAGGTCGTGACCGCAACGGCACCCAGGACGGCGCCGATGACAAAACGGTCGACGATCACGAGAAGCGGGCCGAAGCAGGATGTGAGCGTGACCCATCCGCCATATTTCATCAAAAGCGGAATCTCACGCCGATCCAAGCGGCGAGGATGCCCCTTGGTCAGTTCCAGGTGGCAGAGACATCCTAAGGCAAGGGCCGAGAGGAGGCGGGCAGAAAGGGCACCGCCAAGGAGCAGGACTAAGTTCGGGCCAAAGGCCCACGCAAGTCCCAACGGAAAGAGTTGGAACATCGCGGTGGATGTCACTGAGACGGTGTTGGTTTGTAGAAATTTCTCCCGTCCCTGCAACGCGCCTGACAACACCCCGGTGAGGGTCGCGACAGGGACGGACGCCGCCAGCAGGGGCGTGGCCGTGAGGATTTCAGGACGCAGGCCTTCGTCGACCTTGAAGGCCTGTCCGAAGAAGAGGCGCGCAGCGACCCAAAGGGCGACGCCGCCGATCACCCCCATACCGACATTGACCGTCAGGGCCGCCCAGAACGTATTGGCGCGGCTCTCGGCGGACGCGTCGCGCAACGCGGCTATTCGATATGAAGTCGCCCGTCCGAGCCCAAGGTCGAACAGGCCGAAATACCCCAGCAACAACCATGCTATGGCCAGAACG
This sequence comes from Phenylobacterium koreense, assembly GCF_040545335.1. NCBI lineage: Bacteria > Pseudomonadati > Pseudomonadota > Alphaproteobacteria > Caulobacterales > Caulobacteraceae > Phenylobacterium > Phenylobacterium koreense. The sequence goes on along the minus strand of NZ_JBEPLU010000003.1, from coordinate 53,695 downwards.
CCGTAGCGGTCCGGACCAATCAACTTCAAATAGATTGGGACCGTCACAAGAGACAGCAGGAGCGGGAGAATTGACCCTACCAAATTGTAACTGGCGTGTCGGCGAACGCTCAAGCTGAGGGTCCAAATGTGATGCGCTGGGTCAATTTGTGTCTGCCGTTAGGTGGCTGGATCGCGGGCGGAATTTATTCGGCGGTCCTTATGCTATCAAACCGATCACTGCCGAAACGAATGCGCGCTGGCAAGCTCTGCGTGACAATCGGCGGCGAGGTATGAGCGGTTAAGGTCGTGTTTCGCGGCGATGCGCCGTAGGCTCGGAAATTTGCTTGAGCAGGGCGGCCATGAATCACGGCCTTTGGATTTCTCGCATCACACGCTTCTGCAGATGGAACCTTAGCCTTGGCGTGGCGGGTTTGCTCTTCTCCGCGGCGTGCGGGGGGGCGTGCGACGCGACTGTATACTACGTGGACTATCTGCACGGATCAGACGCTGCGGCGGGGACATCGCCGGCCCTCGCCTGGAAGCGGGCGCCGGGCGATCCCCTGGCGGCCGACAATTCGAAGTCCGTGAAACTGGAGCCCGGGGACACGGTGCGCTTTCGGGGGGGGGTGGCTTATCGCGGAGCAATTCGGTTGCCTGCGAGCGGAACCGCCGAGCAGCCGATCACCTATGCTGGCGATCAATGGGGCCCGGAGCCTGCGATCTTCAATGGTTCGGATCCGGTCATTTCGGTTCAGCGATGCTCTTCGTCGGAGGCCTGCGGCGGGGCGGTTAACTGGAAGCAGTTGAGCTTGGTGATCTTCGTTCCAACGCCAGTGGACGCCGTCAAGTTTTTCGACGGCTCAGGCCAGCTTTACGAGAGCCAGTATCCTAACCCCAAAGAGCCGTTCCTGTCTGATGATATCCAGGAATACAAAATTCTCCCGTTGCAGGAGGCCGATGCGGCCGAACGTGGAGAGGTTCGTTCGAAGGCGTTAGCCAAGCTGCTGCCTGAGGGGGCTGGCGACGCAGAGCTTTCATTCTGGATCGCCGGAAACAACGTCGCTCGGCGTAAGATCATCGAAGTCGACGGTGATCGCCTGCGCTTCGACCCGGCGAAGCTCTCGCTGTACAAGAATCGGGACGGTCGTTTGGCGCTTATGAATGCGCCAAGCTTAGTCGACCGACCGGGAACCTACGCGACGCTTGGGGCCGGCCGGGCCATCGTATGGCCCAGGACGCCGAACGGCGAAGGGCTGGTGGTGGGGAGCGGGCGAACTGGATTTGACCTTCGCGGGAGGTCCGACGTCGTAATCCGTGGATTCGTGTTTGAAAATTTTGTGGGCGGGAAGCGCGGCGGCGGTTTTCAGATCGCGAACCTCGGCGGGATTTCCTCAAGGGCAAAAATCGTCAACAATGTGTTCAGACGCTCCACCCTCTACAGTGGAGCTGGGGTGATCGTGCCGAGCCGCCTGGATGGCGCGTTGATCTCGGGGAATACGATCACCGACATTGAGCGGGGATCGGGCATCCGAACCGGCCTTCGGCCGATCTCCAATGTCGAAATCGTCGGCAATCGGTTTGAACGCCTAGGGAGGACCGGAATTCTCCTGATGGGCGCGAGCAATGTCACCATCGCGAACAATACAATGAATGATATCCGAGGTATCCATGGAAATGGGATATCTATCTATGCGGATAATCGGCGGGTAACAGTAGAAGGTAATCGGATAACAAATGCCGTTCGTCCGCTTACATTTCAAGGTGAGCCCTCTAGGGTCGAGGGGGACCACAGAATTCGTATTCGTGGAAATTTTTTCCAGACGATCGAGCCGACAGCTGGAGCTATAATAAGCTATGGTCGCAATACGAGGGATGTTGTCATCGAGAATAATACCCTTATTGGACCGTCCATTGGTTTATTATTGCACGCCGGTGATGCTAACGTCGTCGTGCGAGGGAACCGTACTAGCGGAATAAAAGTGAAGGGCGAGCGACCTGACGCTTGGGTCGTTACGGGCAATTCCGGCGTGCCGGGGGCGTTCCTTAAGCCGGCGCATTGAGCCTAACCTCATTGGCCTAGCTTCCCCTCGATCGAGCATTCCCGCGCTGGGTCCAGCGTTCGGCCGCTCTGCAGCGGCGCGACGCGCGCGAGTCCTATAGATCATGACCTGCCCCCTTCCTGATCCCGCGTTTTGAGTGAGAGTCCGTCACCTAAGGAGACGGACATGAAGAAGAGCAGGTTCAACGAGGCGCAGATCATCGGCGTGCTGCGGGAGCAGGAGGCCGGGAGCCCAACGGCGGACGTGTGCCGGCGGCACGGGATTAGCGAGGAGACTATTTATCGTTGGAAGGCGAAATACAGCGGCATGAGCGTGTCGGACGCGCAGAAGCTCAAAACGCTGGAGGGCGAGAACCGACAGCTGAAGAAGCTGCTGGCGGAGTCGATGCTGGACGTGTCGGCGCTGAAGGACTTCCTGGGAAAAAACCAATCGGGCCTGCAGCGCGCCGGGAGGCTGTGCTCCGCCTGATGGCGGAGCGTGGCTTCTCGAAAAGGCGCGCCTACGCGCTGGTCCAGATCGATCCGAAGACAGTGCGTCGTGTCGCTCGACGATGTTGTTGTCGAGCTCGATGCGGCCGTCGCCCAGGAAGAGGGTGAGGCCAGCCCAGCGCGAGAGCGCGTAGCGGATCGCCTCGGTGAGCTTGGTTTTCTGGCTGATGGTGGTGAACTTGCCCCGCAGCCAGGGCTCAAGATCCTCGACGAGGGGGCGGCTGCTTACCTGGCGGGCTGCGTGGCGAGCGTGGTGATCCTGGCCGCGGATCTCGGCCTCGATGGCGTAGAGCGCTTTGATCCGATCGAGGGCCTCAGTGGCTATCGGAGCCGGGCCGGCGGCGGCCAGCTCATAGAAGCGCCGGCGCACGTGGGCCCAGCAGAAGGTGAGCTGGACTGGCCTTTTCCGCCAGGGGCCGGTAGCTGCCATAGCCGTCCACCTGCAGTACGCCGCTGAAGCCTGCGAGATGGGCCATCGGCCGCTCGGCCTTGCGATCGGGGGCGTAGACATAGGCCACGGCCGGCGGATCGGCCCCGCCCCAGGGTCTGTCATCGCGGGCATAGGCCCAGAGCTGGCCGGTCTTGGTGGCGCCGCATCCGGGATCGAGCACCGGCGCCGTGGTCTCATCGGCGAAGAGCTTGGGCGATCGTCGGAGGGTTTGTAGCAGGTGCTCGTGCACCGGCCGGAGCAGGAAGGCCGCCCGGCCGGTCCAGTCCGCCAAGGTGGAGCGATCAAGCTTGATCCCCTGACGAGCGTAGATCTGGGCCTGACGATAGAGCGGCAGGTGATCGGCGTACTTGGCGACCACCACATGGGCGACCGTCGCCTCTGTCGGGATCCCGCCCTCGATCAGCCGGGCCGGCGCCGGGGCCCGGACCACCACGTCCTCGCAGACGCGGCAGGCGTACTTCGGCCGGCGCACCACCAGCACCCGGAGCTGGGCGGGCACGATGTCGAGACGCTCGGCGCGCTCCTCGCCGATCAGGTGCAGTGCGCCGGCGCAGCAGGGGCAGGCCTTGTCGTCCACATCCACCACGGTCTCGATCCGCGGCAGATGCAGCGGCTTCCTGACAGTCCCCGGCCTCGTGCCCAGCGAGCGCTCGACCGGCGACATGGTCCGGCGTGGTGGAATCACTAAGGCCGGGACAGCCTCAGATGATCAACGCGGCCGTTGTGCGCGCTTACCAGCACGCGCCCCATCGACGGCCACGTCTATGTGCTGAGGAATCTCGTCGAGCGGTGCTTCCCAAAGCTCAAGCGCAGCCGCGGGCTTGCCACCCGATACGACAAGACCGCCGATAGCTGTCTCGGCTTCATCCTCGTCGCCTCCGGCCGACTATGGGTCAGGCACTTCGTAAACAGGACCTAGTCCGCTGTTGCTCAGCAAATGTTTCCGCGGCGGACCTTTCGGGGCGCAAGCTTGCGGACGTCCTCGATACAAGCGTCAGTATAACCAATATAGCATTGGTATCGTCTCCGTAGTCGCAGTTTTGATTGGCCGACAGTGAGGCAACTGGCCACATTACGGCATGATGTGCCGCCAAATATGGTCTCTCATGCTGTTGGTGAACGCAACTTTACGAAATATCTGCCTATCAAAATTGATAACAAGGGTATTTTTGTACTTAGTTGTGCGCCACCACCAGCGCGTGTCGAGAGATGGTTATTAAATAGTTTGTATAGCGTTCCGTTATACAAAAAATAACCATCAATGTTCACGGCGTCTAAAACGCCCGCGGCACGTAATGATGTAAATTCGAGACTGGTGCCAATCATAAGTGGCAGCTGTTTCGGTTGGGACTCGTTGTGGGGACGCTGCGCATGTCGAATATTACTGTAAATAGCGCTGATGCGCTCAACTTGGCCATAAAATCGGCGCAGGCGGGTGATGTTATTATGTTGGCGCCAGGAGTGTACTCTGGCGTTTCTATTGATGGAATAAAGATAGAGGGTAGTATTAGCATCCAATCGGCGGATGCCAGTAATCTAGCGGTTCTGACTGATTTTAATATTTCAAATAGTAGTGGAATTAATCTTAAGAATCTCGAGCTATCGAATGCTGGTAGTGCCAAGGATTGGGGGTGGCAGATTGCCGGATCTAAGGACATCCACCTTGAGGGGTTGGACGTTCACGGAACCTTGGATGGAGACCCTCAGAATGATCACCAGGGCATTCGGATCTCATTCAGTGATAACGTCAGCATTTCCAATTCGGAATTTCATGAACTTTATCGTGCGATCGCCGAGAGTGACAGTAAAAATATCACTATAAAGGACAATGAGTTTCACGATATTGCCAGAACCGGTGTTATGAACGCAAACAGCCAGGGCGTCGTAATTTCGGGCAACCGATTTACCGATTTCTATCCCAAGCCCGGCGATCATATGGATGCGATCTCGTTTCATCAAATGGGTGAAACGAATACGGCAAGCGATATACTCATCTCAGGTAACTTAATTACGCGAGGTGATGGTGAAAAAACTCAAGGTATCTTCTTTCGAGATACCACCGGAGAGAGCGCCTTTCACAATATCAAAATCTACGACAATCTCATCGTCGGGATGGGGTCCAACGGAATTTACGTAAACGGTGCTGAAGACGTTGATCTAAAGGGAAATACCGTAATTTCCTATGAGGGGAAGGAGAATATATCCTGGATTCTTCTCCAGAACACGATCGGTTCCAATGTCGCTAATAACGAAGCATCAATCATAAGTTACTTTGAGAGCGCCGGGAATGTGGGCCTGACGGAGTTGGGCAACGTCATTATCTCCGCCGTGCAAGACAGCGGAGCGGCCGTCGTGGAGGCTTGGCTCAAGCTACACGTCGGCATGACCGAGCCTGGCGTTCAATTGCCAGAAGAGCCGGCTACCCCGGCGCCAGCGCCGCCCGAACCGACACCCGAGCCAGCTCCCGCACCTCCTTTGCAGGGCGGCGGGGATGTCGCGGATGGTGATCCCGGGACTGGCGGAGAGGTCGGGGAAACCTTCGTGGGGCGCTCGAGCGCCGACACCCTAGTCGGCACGGATCGTGACGACACGCTGGACGGCCGGGGAGGCGAGGACGTTCTCTTTGGGGGAGCTGGACACGACACCTACTACGTGCCGAACTCACAAGCTTCAATCGTCGAAAAGCCAGGTGAGGGCGTGGACACCGTGATTGCTCGCGGAACTCATACGCTCTCGGCGAACATGGAGAACCTGGTTATCGCCGAGGCGAAAAACGGCTGGAGCGGCTTCGGCAACGAAGAGAATAATGTGCTGACCGGCAACAGCGGGAGCAATCTGCTTGATGGCGTCGCGGGCAACGACACCCTTGTCGGGAACGCAGGCAATGACACCCTTGCCGGAGGCGCCGGAAACGATTTGCTTACCGGTGGCGTGGGCAACGATATGTTCCGCTTCACCATGGGCGGTGGCCGAGATGTCGTGACCGATTTCGGCGCTGGCGGGGGGCAGGATTCGATCGATATTTCACCCTATCTGCGCGCTGGGATCGGCTACAGCATAGCGGACGTGGGGGAGAACACGGTGCTCAGCTTTGCTAATGGCGACGAGATCACCTTGATCGGGGTGCCTTCCCACGGGTTGAACTCGATCTGGTATGGGTTCACGTCCTAAGACGCAATGCGGCCAGATGGTGACATCTGGCCGCTGAAGCTTGCCTTGTCTCAGTTGGAGCGCAGTCAGTGGGCGGCGCTCAAGGCTCGGCGTCGGGCTCGATCCGCGCAGCCAGCCACGCTTCAGTCGCCTATTTGGCGGGCTTCCGGCGCGACAGTTTTGCTTCCCATCCCGACAGCAGTTGGCGCAAGTGATCAATAAGGGCCACCGGGTCGCTGGTCACGGCCTTGGGCGTACGCCCGCGGATCCTCTGAAGTGCGTCCACCAATTCATCGGCCGTGTTGGCGACCTCAATATAGCCGCGTTCCATGAACGCGCCGGTTATCTCCGCCTGATGATCATCGTAAACTTCGCCGTACTCAAATAGCCGCGGCACTGCCACGACGCGGCAGCCTTCGCGAAGAGCAGTGATTAGCGATCCCGTTCCGCCGTGGCAGATTACGACTTCGGCTTCTCGTAGATGTCGCTGCATTTCTTCAAACGGAAGAGTCTCGACTGTTTCGATATCACTTGGCGAGGTTCCCCCAACTCCGACCTGGATGAGGACGGCCTCCTTAATAGCTCCGCGGGCCTGCGCCTCAGCGACCATCGCCACAAGCCTGTCGAAAGGGAGAATTGCGCCAACCGTCGCGAATAGGAACGGCTTCTTTTCGGGGCGGGGTGTCTCAAGTTCGCGGAGGGGGTCAAAGACCGCTGCGTCCGGCCAGTAGCTTGAGAGCTCCTTGGACTGAACCACTTTTTGATGTGCGAAGGGAGCTGCCATGCGGCCGAACACAGAGGGGGCGTGGAAGCGGGCGAAAGACTCGATCATCACGACCTTCGCCCCGAGGAGCCGCGCCCAGAGCACGGAGAAGAAAACCGCGCCCGCTCCGGTCGTGATGAGAATGTCCGGTCGCTCGGCCAACATTATTTTTGCGGATTCGACGAAGTTGCGGAGCGCTCCGCCAAGCATATGGGCCGGCGAGCCGAGCCGTGCTTGCCCCAAGGCAAAGTGTGAAACGAAGCGGGACGGATGCTTCTCGGCGATGCTTCGTGACAGCGCGGTGTCCTCCGACACAAAGAAGTAGTCGTGCCGCGACCAGACCGGTTCTAGGTCAAGCAACTGCCGGATGTGCCCACCGCCGGAGGCGGCGAGGCAGATCCGAAGCCTAGGAGGTGAAGTGTCGTCTCGCGACTTGGCGACGTCGGTCATCCGGTTCATCGACTGTTCCAGAACTGCGGCTTCGCTTGGTGGTAGGGGCAAGGTTCTATCTCCGCTAAAGGAAGGGGCCGAGGCGGACGTCCATTGCAGCTCCGGTCCATCTAGCAGAGCGTGTTGGTCGATGAGAAGGTTGGGAGAGGAGAGGGGCTTTGGCACGACACCTGCAGGAAGCGGGCCAACGGCAACACTGTTTCCCGCAGGGACACACAGTATCCATGAGGAGTCACCAAAAAGCTGCGTGCAACCCGCCGCGCTGATTTTGGGCGATCGCGACGATGCGTAAGAAGATTAAGGTTGGCCTCCTCTGGCACTCGTCAAGCTCCGGGAATCTGGGAGTCGGGGCGTTGACGTTGGCCAACTTGGCCATCGCGCGCCAGGTCGCTGAAGACTTGGATCTCGAACCCGAGTTCATGATCCTCGGCATGCGGGAAGGAGAGATCAGTTATCTCAATGATCCTCGGGTGACCGATTTCACGATCGATACGCGAAGCCTTCTGAGTCCGAGCGGATTCTGGTCCGCTATCGGCGACCAGGATTGCGTGTTGGATATCGGCGCCGGCGACAGCTTCGCCGATATCTACGGGCCGCGCCGTTTCGCCTTTCTCTGGCTGACGAAGATGATGACCATCGCGCGGCGAATTCCGCTGCTCCTGTCGCCGCAAACCATCGGTCCGTTCACCAAGCCCGCCTACAGGCCCTTCGCGAAGGTGGCCTTATCCCGTGCTGACACCGTTGTCGCCCGCGATCAGTTGTCGTTGGACGTTCTTCGACAGCTCGCGCCGACCGCAAAAGGCCTCTTGTCGGTGGATGTCGCCTTTGCGCTGCCTTACGTCGATCGAAGTGCGGAGCGTGGCGGAGCAAAGGTACGGGTTGGGGTTAACGTCTCCGGCCTGCTCTTCAATGAGGCCGATTCTGGGCGCAACCGCTTTGGCCTCGAGGTTCACTATGCCGAACTGATGCGGCGGCTGTTGCGAGATATCGAGGCGCGACCCGATATGGAAGCGCACCTCATCACGCACGCGACCCACCCGCATATCCTCTGGGACGACGACCGTAGCGTCGCCGACAAGCTGGCAGAGGAGTTCCCCTCCGCGGTGCGGGTCGCCGACTTTGCCGGACCGTCAGAGGCGAAGTCGTACATCTCGGCGATGGATTTTCTCATCGCCGGCCGAATGCACGCCTGCATCGCCGCGCTGTCCAGCGGCACCCCAGTCGTCCCCGTAGCCTATAGTCGAAAATTCAGCGGCTTGTTCGGCATGCTTGGGTATGGCTGGATGATACCGGTCACCGGGACGTCGACGGATGAGGCGCTCGTCTACCTCCACGACTGTATAGCTCGCCGGGATTTGTTGGCGCGCGACAGCTTGGAGAGCTTCGAGAAGGCGCGCGGACCGCTTGGCGTTTATGCTGACAGGCTGCGTGATCTCTTTAGCGCGAGCGTATCGGGGGCATGATGGAACGCTCGCTCACCGTCGATCGTGTGCTGCGCGGGGAGCTATGCACCGGATGCGGTCTCTGCGCCTCGGTCGCGGGGCCTGCGATCGGGATGGAAGTCGTTCCGCCTGGCTACAACCGCCCCCGTCAGGCCGCTCCGATCTCCGATGAGGCGGAACAGGTCATCGCGCAGACTTGTCCCGGCGCGGTAGTGACTCCTTGGTCCAAGGATGAGCAGATCGACCCCTGTTGGGGGCCGTGGCGCCAGGTTCTCACGGGGCACGCCACCGATGAGACCGTGCGATACGAAGGCTCTTCAGGCGGCGTGCTCACCGCTCTGCTCATCCACGCCCTCGCTACTGGATTGGTCGACCGGGTGATTCATGTCAGGGCGGATCCGCACAGTCCGACGCGCAACATCATCACATGCTCGAGGACGGCTGAGGAGGTGCTGACGGGAGCGGGGTCTCGCTATACAGGCTCGTCGCCGCTGGCCGGGATTGACCAAGCTTTAAGCCAGGGAGGCGCGATCGCCTTCGTCGGCAAGCCCTGCGACGTATCAGCTCTCCGTAGCTTTGCGACCCTGGACCCACGTGTCGATCAACATGTGCGTCTGATGCTGTCCTTCTTCTGCGGGGGGATGCCGAGCCACGACGGAGTGCTGCGCATCCTAGCTAAGTTGGGTGTCGAGCCGCAGGAGGTCGCCGCTTTTCGATACCGTGGCCAAGGCTGGCCAGGTACGGCCGCCGCGACCACCCATGACGGTCGCGTGGAGAAGATGAGCTATGCGGCGAGTTGGGGGGACCACCTTTCCAAAGAGGTCCAGTTCCGCTGCAAGATATGCCCTGACGCCGTCGGGGGAGCGGCCGACATCGCCTGCGCCGATGCGTGGTACGGCGATGAAAGGGGATATCCAAGCTTCGCCGAGCAGGACGGCCGAAGCCTCATCCTGGCCCGTACTGAAGTCGGAGAAAGGTTGCTCGCCGATGCGTCGGGCGCGGCCGTAATCAGCACGCAAGCGATTGACATCGGCGAGATCGGCCTGATGCAGCCGGCCCAAGCCAATCGCAAGAGGCTCGTGCGGGCGCGCGTAGCAGCGTTGTCGACGATGTTCCAGCCCAGGCCGCAGATGAGGGGGACGTTGGTGGAGCGTGCTTCGAAAGAAGCGAGCGCCCGTGACAAGCTTCGTAATTTCCTGGGCGCGCTGCGCCGCATCGCTACGAACAACAAATGATCTCGCCCTCGAAGAGCTCCAATTTTTGGGCTGTGACTTTTTTTGAACGCCGTTATCTGTGCGTCAAGTGTCGGTAAGCGTTCTGGATTCGAGGGGAGATGTAGGTATGGCGTTTCGGAGACTTGCCGTCGGCCTATTGCTTGGGGCTACAGGGTTATCGACGCCGGCGCTGGCGCAAGAAGCCCGCAGAATGGACTTCGGTCTGCGGGCGGAGCTCGAGAGAGACAACAACGTCTCGCGCTCCAGCGCTACTCAAGCCGCAACGCAGGGCATCTCCCAAGAGGATACGATATTCACCCCCTCGGTAACGGTGGATGTTTGGGTTCCGGTGGGGCGACAAGCCGTCTTTCTCAAGGGGGCTGCCGGATACTCGTTCTATGACAAGAACGACCAACTTGATCGCGAACGCGCCAGTCTGAATGGCGGGATCGAAGGGGGTGTCGGTCCGTGCGCTACCACCCTTACCGGCGATCTGATCTATGGGCAGAGGGAGATCACCGATTTCGACCTGTCTCAAGTTGTCGGCAACGTAGTCCGCACAACGCGGGTCGGTCTTCATGTGAACTGTTCGGCGCCGACCGGTCTTGGCGCGGTGTTCGGGGCGTCGCAAGAGTGGACGGACAACAGCGCGTCACAACTCACCTCGGCGGACGCCGAGCGGCAATTCCTGACGGGAGGGCTCTCTTATTCCCGCCCTGCCCTCGGGACTGTGACGGCTTTCACCAATTTCGAGAAGATCGATTACCCGAACCGTCAGTTGTTGGGCGGCGGTTCGGACGGCTACGAAATGACTGCGGTCGGGGTGAGCTATGCGCGGCGGCTCGGGGCTCGGATCGAGGGGACGGCTTCCATCAGCTACGCCAACGTGGAGCCGGCCGCCTCGAATTTGCCCGGCGCGCCGTCGATTGACTTCTCCGGCACGACCTACAGCGGTGATCTCTCGTACCGCGCCAGCAGCCGTATGCGCTTTCGAGGCAACTTTTCGCGCTCGGTTACACCGACACTCGCAATCGGACAGCAGTACGAAGTGCAGACCGCCTATGGGCTGGGGATGGACTATGACATCGGTTCGCGGTTCAAGTTGAAGCTTGGCGTGGCGCAGAACGAGAGCGAGGCCCACGGTGTGTCGGCAGCCGTCCCGAACGTGATGACCAGTTCGACTACGAAGATGATCTACGGCGCGCTCAGATACGAGCAGAGCAGGCGGCTGGCTTTCACGCTGAGCGCCCGCCATGAAGAACGCGACGCGAACACACCACAATTTAACTTCAATGGTGAGCGTGTCGGCATCGCCGCAGACCTCGCCTTTTAACCATTGCACTGGGTATGATCATGGCAACAAGCACTCGAGCTTTCGCCGCGTGGCTCATCATGATGGCGCTTGCACCTTCGGTCGCTGCGGCGCAACTGGCCACACCTGCGCCCCCAGTCGTGCCGCTCGCCGGCACGGCGCCACAGGTCCAAAACTCGCCGGATACAGAAGGGGAGTACGTACTGGGGCCTGAGGACGTCCTTGAGATTGAAATCGTCGGTCAGGCGGAGAAGGCTCGCGCAAGAGTTTATACTGACGGCACCGTGCAATTGAACCTAGTCGGCAAGATCGAGGTCGCGGGTAAGACGCCGCGGGAACTCGGGACCATCATTGCGAGCGAGCTGAAGAAGGGCGGATTCTACGCCAACCCCGTCGTCAATGTCGAAGTCGCAAATTATGCCAGCCGCTACGTCACCGTGCTGGGCGCCGTAGCTTCTCCGGGCTTGGTGCCGATCAATAGACGCTATCGTCTCTCGGAGATCCTAGCGCGCGTCGGCGGGGTGCAGGAATCAGGGGCCGACTATGTCATCGTTCGACCTGAGAACGGCCCGGAGCAACGCTATCTCATCGAGAAGCTGGCCACGGGCGATAGTAATGACGACCCGTACGTGACGCCTGGAGACAAAATCTTCAGTCCGGCCGCAGAAGTGTTTTATATTTCGGGGCAAGTAAACTCGCCGGGAACATACGCGGTCAAGCAGGGGCTCACCATCGCTCAGGCGATTGCGCGTGGCGGCGGGCTCACGCAATCCGGCTCGGACCGTAAGGTTTCAGTTACCCGCGAGGGCAAGAAGATTAAGCTGGATTCCAGTGCGGCGGTCGAGCCTGGCGACGTCGTCGTCGTCGGTGAGCGGCTGTTCTAGCGCGGTCCAATGGCCGGAGGCACCACATGAGTATCTTCCAGTTTCTCCGCATTTTGTGGGCTCACCGCTACATCACGTTGGCAACCACTGTCTGCACCTTGATAGGGGCCTTCATCGCGATCCTTATCGTGCCCCCAAGCTATCAGGCCGTGTCTCGCGTGATGCTGAATACGCTGAAGCCGGATCCGGTCACCGGCGAGGTCATTTCCAGCGTCTCATCGCGGACCTACGTCACGACCCAGACGGAACTGATCAGAGATTATGAGGTCGCCGGCAAGGCGGTGGACCAGCTTGGTTGGGCCTCAAACCCAGACGCGATAACGAGATATCAGTCTGCGAACGCAAATGGCCTCGAATTTCGCCAGTGGTTGGCCAAGAAAATCATCGATCAAACCAGCGTAAAGGTCGTCACGGGTACGAATATTCTTGAGATAGCGTACAAGGCCAATTCGCCCAGTGAGGCCAAGTCAATGGCCGACGCCCTGCGAAACGCATACATCGAGTCAACTCTGGATACTCGTCGAACCGAGGCTGCTCGCACCGCTGACTGGTATGCGTTGCAGGCTCAGAAAGAACAGGCGCTCTTGAACGCGGCGGACGCCGCCAAGACGCAGTACGAGCGTGAAAACGGCATCGTCATGCAGGCCGACAACGTCGACATAGATACGGCGCGTCTGCGCGCTCTTGCGAGCCAGAGCACTACACCTGCGCCGGTCGTAGCGGCGATGCCGGCGAGTTCACCGTCCGGCGCGCAGCTTGCGCAACTGGATGCCGCAATCGCCCAGGCTACGCAGACGCTCGGTCCTAACCATCCCCAGATGCAGGAACTGAGAGCCCGACGGGCATCTGTTGCAGCAATGGCGGCCCAAGAAGCGGCGGCCGCGAGGGCGATGGCGGGCGCCTCGAGCGGAGCGTTGCAGCGTGAGGTCGCGGCTCAAACATCCAAGGTCATCGCCAATCGTGACAAGATCGAGCGGCTCAGCCAGCTTCAAGCGGAAGTGAATCTTCGACGCGACCAATATAACAAGTCGATGGCTCGAATTGTCGAGTTGCGCCAAGAGGCGGCTGTTGCAGACACCGGCTTGACGCCGCTCGGCCAGGCCGTGACTCCTCAGAAACCCCTGTTTCCCAACAAGCCGCTGATTCTGGGCGGATCCTTGGGCCTGGGATTCGGCCTTGGCATCGTGCTTTCGCTGTTGCTGGAACTGTTTGGCCGCCGGGTTCGGAGCGCTGAGGATATGCTTGCCGGAGTGGATGCCCCACTACTGGCGGTCATTTCTTTGCCTGGCGTCGACCAAGCCGGAGGCCAGAGGCACGGGGGCGGGTGGCTGGGAATGAGTAGATTGAAGAAAAAAGCCGGCCGGCAGAAATTGGCGCGCGCATGAGGACCTCAGTTCAACCGAGCGTCGAGCGCCTTGATGTGAGAGGCGCCAACGAGGTGCCATCTGACGCCGCCGCATTCGCCTTCTCGTCGGAAGTGGTCATGATCAGCGATCCGCACGGGGCTAGCGCTGAGGCGGTCCGGACGCTGCGTACGCACGTCGCTGCACAGCACATCGAGGCGGGGCGGCGGGGACTGGCTGTGTGCGCTGCAAGTGCTGGTGTCGGCGCGACCTTCACGGCTCTCAATCTGGCCGTCGCCCTTGCGCAAATTGGGACCAAGGTGATCGTCATTGATGCCGACTTGCGGCGTCCGCAGTTTCAGGACTTTGTCCGCGGCGGTGAAAACCTACTTGGCTTGAAGCAATACCTTGAGGGTTCCGGTTCCGATTTCTCAAGCTACGTTCAGGAAGATGTCATTGAAAATCTTTCAGTGATGTTCTCTGGCGGAGCAGCCAACGAGGCGCAGGAATTACTGGCGAGCGAACGGTTCAATGCGCTCGTGGAGCGCAGCCTCCGCGACTATGACTTTACCATCATCGACACTCCCCCCGCGAACACTTGTGCGGATGCGCGTCGGATTAGCACCGTGGTGGGGTACAGTATTATAGTCGCCAAGCGTCACCAGACCTTCGTCAATGACATCAAAGCTCTGGCGAAGCAGCTGCGCGAAGACCATGCTCAAGTCATTGGCGCCGTGATGAACGAGGCCTGAGGTGAGCGTGGCGGGCTCGGAACTACGAAGTCGTCAAGGGCCGTGGCTCTGGTCCCATCTGCCCTTAGTTATCGGTCTGGGCGCCCTGGCGATCCCGACCATGGTCTCCCTCGGTGAGCAGGTCTGGTCCAATGAGGCCGGCGCTCACGGTCCCATTGTCTTGGTCACCGGCTTGTGGCTGCTATGGCGGAAGGGCGACGAGTGGCGCACGCTCGCGCAGCCTGGCGCTGGTTGGCTGGTTGGCCTGATGTTGCTTGTCGCGTTGCCGATCTATACCTTTGGCCGGGCCTATGACTACATAAGCCTCGAGACAGCAGGCCTTTATGGTGCCGCGTTCGCGGTCCTCTATGCGAAGTTCGGCCATGGGGCGATGCTGCGGAGCTGGTTTCCGTTGCTTTACCTGGCCTTCCTGATCCCCCCGCCGGGCTGGGTGATGGACAACGTGACGGCCCCCCTGAAACTCTTGGTGTCCTATTTCACGACGGCTGGTTTGCAGCTCTTCGGCATCCCGGTGTATCGCGAGGGCGTGACGCTGACGGTCGCGCAGTATCAGTTGCTGGTCGAGGACGCTTGCTCGGGGATGAACTCCCTGACTGGCCTGATCGCCATCGGCCTGTTCTATATCTACCTGCTGAGAAACGCCTCTTGGCGCTACTCCTTGCTGTTGGTGGTCCTGGTCATCCCGATCGCAGTCCTCGCCAACATCATTCGCGTCGCAACCCTCGTTCTGCTGACCTACTTTTTCGGCGATGCGGTCGCCCAAGGATTCCTGCATATGGCCGCGGGCTTGCTGTTGTTCACCTCTGCGCTGGTGCTCGTGTTTCTCGTGGATCATCTGCTCAGCTATGTTCGCTTGAGGATGAAGCCCGATGCTCGCGCGGCGTGACCTTATGATCGGCCTCGCCTGCCTGGGGGCGGCTGGCGCGGCCTATGAGCTGGAGCCGCGGAGGCGTCAGGTGCTGCTTGAAAGCGGCAAGATGGCGGATGTCGTGCCGCTTCAGTTCGACGACTGGTCGGCAGAGAACTCCGATGGTCTGGTGCAGGCGCCGGAGGAAGGTACGCTCGCGGCGAGTCTCTACAGTGAGCTCGTGGGACGCATCTACCACCAGGCCGGCACCGGCACGGCCATCATGATGCTCATCGCCTACGGCGGCACACAGAGCGACATGTTGCAGCTTCACCGGCCGGAGTCCTGCTATCCCGCCGTGGGATTCACCTTGGTTTCAAGCGAGCCCTCCACGCTCCGGATAGGCCGTGGAGCCGCGATCCCTATTCGGCGGGTTGTCGCTTCCATGGCCGATCGCCAGGAGAACATCATCTATTGGGCGCGTTTGGGTGAGTACATGCCGAATTCGGCGGGCGAACAGCGCGAGGCGCGCCTGCGCGCGTCGATGCAGGGCTATGTTCCGGATGGCGCGCTTGTTCGCTTCTCCGTCGTCGGCGCTGATCGCGACGCCGCCTTTGCGGCTATGGATAGGTTCATTCCTGAACTGCTTGCCGCCATCGCCCCCGATCAACGTCGCGCCCTGGTCGGCACGACGCTCGCGCACCAGATGTCGGCCTAAGCCGAGCTTCAGCTTTCAGGGTGAAGCTCCCGGGCGGCCGGCTCGCGCTTCACCACCGATCCCGCAAGTCGCCGTCCCGCTCGGCGATCTCGAGCAGGTAGCGGCCGTAGGACGTCTTTTCGAACAGCTTGCCGCGGGCCTTCAGTTGATCGCGGCCGATGAAGCCGTTGAGGTAGGCGATTTCCTCAAGGCAGGCGATGTGGACGCCCTGGCGCTTCTGGACCGCCCGCACGAACTCGGACGCCTCGACCAGGCTCTCGTGAGTGCCGGTGTCGAGCCAGGCGTAGCCGCGCGAGAGCTGCTCTACGAAGAGGTCGCCGGCCTCCATGTACATGCGGTTGAGGTCGGTGATCTCGAGTTCGCCGCGCGCCGAGGGGCGAACCTGCTTGGCGAAGTCGACGACGCGGTTGTCGTAGAAATAGAGGCCTGTCACGGCCTGGCGCGAGCGGGGCTCGGCGGGCTTTTCTTCCAGGCTCATGGCCCGGCCGGTGTCGTCCAGTTCGACGACGCCATAGGCCTGCGGCTGGTCGACCTCGTAGGAGAAGATGGTCGCGCCGTTCTGGCGTGTCGCCGCCCGCTTCAGGAGCGCGCTCATGCCGGCGCCGAAGAAGATGTTGTCGCCAAGCACCAGGGCCCCGCGGTCGCCGGCCAGGAACTCCTCCCCGATCAGGAAGGCCTGGGCCAGGCCCTCGGGCTTCGGTTGGACGGCGTATTCGATGTTGAGCCCGAACGCCGACCCGTCGTCGAACAGGCGGCG
This sequence comes from Phenylobacterium koreense, assembly GCF_040545335.1. Lineage (NCBI taxonomy): Bacteria > Pseudomonadati > Pseudomonadota > Alphaproteobacteria > Caulobacterales > Caulobacteraceae > Phenylobacterium > Phenylobacterium koreense. The sequence goes on along the minus strand of NZ_JBEPLU010000003.1, from coordinate 37,083 downwards.
ATAGTTGTCGATGTACTCCGGCGAGGAGATGATCAGGATCTCGCGGATGCCGGCCAGCATCAGGACCGACAGCGGATAATAGATCATCGGCTTGTCGTAGATCGGCAGAAGCTGCTTGTTCACGGCCAGCGTGGCCGGATGCAGCCGTGTGCCGGAGCCGCCGGCAAGGATGATGCCCTTCATCTATGGTTCCTGTTTCTGTCGGGAGGCCGCCAGGGTCGCGACGATCTCTTCGACCGCGACGCGCCAGGGGCGGGGCGTGATCCCGTAGTCGCGGCGGAGCTTTCCTGCGTCGAGACGGGAATTGGCCGGCCGGCGCGCGGGGGTTGGATATTCGGAAGTCGGGATGGCATGCACGACCGGCGTGGGCAGGCCACGCTCGCCAGCCATCCGGAAGATCTCGCGGGCGAACTCGCACCAGCTCGCCTCGCCTTCATTGACGAAGTGGTAGGCGCCGGTCGGAGCCTCGGGATCGGCGACCATTCGCGCGAGAACCGTCAGCACCGTCTGGGCGATGTCGGTCGCGCTGGTGGGGCAGCCGCGCTGGTCGGCGACCACGCGCAGTTCCGGGCGGCTCTCGGCCAGCCGCAGCATGGTCTTGACGAAGTTGGCGCCGTGGGGACTGACCACCCAGGCGGTGCGCAGGATCACGTGACGCGGGTTTGCGGTGCGGACCGCCTGTTCGCCGCCTTCCTTCGAAGCGCCGTAGACGCCGATCGGCGCCACCGGATCGTCCTCGACGTAGAAGCCGTCCTTGGACCCGTCGAAGACGTAGTCGGTCGAGATGTGGATCAGCGGTATTTGCGCCTGCGCCGTGGCCTGGGCGAAGGCGGCCGGCCCCATGGCGTTGGCGGCCCAGGCCGTCACGACGTCGCTCTCGGCCTTGTCCACGGCGGTATAGGCCGCGCAGTTGATCACGGCCGCCCAGGGCTGCGAGGCGACGAGGCGCGAAATTGCGGCCGCATCGGACAGGTCCAGTTGCGCGCGGCTCGGCGCGACGATCTGGAACTGCGCGGGCGCGAGGCGAATGATCTCCGCGCCGACCTGGCCGCTGCCGCCGGTCAGCAGGATCTGGCGGACGTCCGGGGAGCTCATGCGCTGACGGTCTTCAGGCCCAGCCGTTGGGTGGCGTCGCTGCGAGCGAGGATCGGCGCCCACCAGGCTTCGTTCGCCAGGTACCAGCGGACGGTCTTTTCGATGCCGCTTTCGAAGCTCTCTTGCGCTTTCCAGTCGAGTTCGCGCGCCAGCTTGGAGGGATCGATCGCATAGCGATGATCATGTCCGGGGCGGTCGGCGACGTAGGTGATCTGCTCGCGATAGGACTTTCCGTCGGCGCGCGGGCGCAGATGGTCCAGCGTGTCGCAGATGGCGTGCACGACCTGCAGGTTGGTGCGCTCCGCACGGCCGCCGATGATGTAGCTCTCGCCCGGTTGGCCGGCCTCGAACACCCGGGTCAGGGCGCGCGCATGGTCGTCCACATAGAGCCAGTCACGGACGTTGGCTCCCGCGCCGTAGACCGGCAGCGGCTCGCCCGCGAGGCTCTTGACGATCATCAGCGGGATCAGCTTCTCGGGGAAGTGATAGGGCCCGTAATTGTTCGAGCAGTTGGTCACCAGCACCGGCAGGCCATAGGTGTGATGCCAGGCGCGGACCAGGTGATCGGACGACGCCTTGGAGGCCGAATAGGGCGAGCGCGGGTCGTAGGCCGTGGTCTCGGTGAAGAAGCCGGTGTCGCCCAACGAACCGAACACCTCGTCGGTGGAGATGTGGTGGAACCGGAAGGCGGATTTGGCCCGGGCGTCCAGGCCGCGCCAGTAGTCCAGCACTTCGGACAGCATGACGAAGGTGCCGACCACGTTGGTCTGGATGAACTCGGCTGGACCATCGATGGAGCGGTCCACATGGGACTCCGCGGCCAGGTGGGTGACCACGTCGGGGCGGAAGTCCTGCAGCGCCGCGCGAATGGCGCCCGCGTCGGCCACGTCCGCCTGCCTGAAGGCGTAGCGGTTGTTTCCGGCCACCCCGTCGAGGGAGCGCAGATCTCCGGCATAGGTCAGCTTGTCGAGGTTGAGGACCTCGTGCTCGGTCTCGGCGATCAGATGACGGACCAGGGCCGAGCCGATGAACCCGGCGCCGCCGGTGACGAGAATGCGCAAACCCTTACCCCCATACAGCTTAAGCGGAGCAGCGCCATGGGGCGCTGCGGGTCGTTTACTACAACCGGGCGGCCTTGGCGAAGGCCGCCGCCTTGCGGACGGCTCAGGATCGGCCGGCGCGCCCCGCGACCGCGGAAGCCGCTTCCGGCTTCTCGGGAGCGGCCTTCACGACTGCCGCGCCATCGTCGCCGCCACCAGGCTTTCTCTCGTCCAGGAAGCGCTTCTGAGCGGCCAGGATCCAGAGATAGGGCAGGACGGCCTCCTCGAAGAAGACGTAGCTGCGGCCGTGTTCGTCGTCTTGCCGCTCCAGCAGAATGTGGTTGGCGGCGAGCTCGTCGATGGTGGCCTTCGCGCTCGGTCCGTTCGGATGCGCAGCGTCCACGTCGCGCTCGTCGAACCGGCCGTTGTTGAACTGCGCCGCGCCGGCCATCACGCCGAGGATATGGCGGGCGCCAGCCTTGGTCGCCTGATCAATCTGCGCCAGCGACTGCTTGGAGATGCGGCCGCGGAACTCGGTCAGGGCCTGCTCGACGGCGACTGCCACGTCCTCGACCATGACACGGTCGCGCCCCTTGTCGATCGCCACCAACCCGGCGTGATGGCTGAACAGGCTGGCCAGATAGGGAGAGCCGTTCGCGACGGAAACGATGAAGTCCGTCGCGACCTTGTCGAAGGTGACGCCGCTGTGAGCCTCGCCGTTCTCGACCAGGTGGTTGACCTCGGCCGTGCTCATCTTCGGCACCTGCAGGGCGAAGATGTTCCGGCGGATCGACGGGATATGCTCGACCAGTTCGGTGAGGTCGGCGGCGACGCCGGCGATCACCAGTTGGGTGCGGATCGAGCGGTCGGAAAGGTTCTTGATCAGCTCGGCGATGTTGCGCCGGAACTCCGGGGACTCGCAGACATCGAATTCGTCGAGCACCACCAGGACGCGGGTGCCGGTCAGCTTGGCGAAAAGGTCCGCCACCAGACGCGGCGTGAGCTGGGTCGGGGGCAGCAGATCGGCCAGCGAACCGCCCTTTTCCGCCTGTTCCGTCGTCGGCGCGAAGCCGCTGTGGAACAGGAGCGGCACGTCTTCGGCCACGGCCCGGAAGATTTCGTCGAAGGTCGAGGCCGCGCCGCAGGAGACGTAGACCACGATGTAGCGCGCTTCCTGCGCGGCCTGGGTCAGCACGTGGACGAGCGAGGTCTTACCGATCCCGCGCTCGCCGTACATGATGACGTGGACCCGCTGGTCCTCGATCGAGCGGATGAGCGTCGTCAGCACGTCCAGGCGGCCTGCGAACAGGCGCCTGTCGGTGATCGGCTGCGATGGCGTAAAGGCGCTGCGCAGTTTCACGCGCGCGGCCGCGGTGGCGTCGGTCAGGCGCGGGCTGAGCTGGTCGCCGGCGGTGGAGTGAAAGCGCGGGAACGCTTCAGCCGCAGGCTTTCCTTCAGTCGCGCGCGGCGCGGGCTTCGGGGGCGGCGCGGCCGTGAACACCAGACCAGGCTGCGCGTTCCGAGCCGCCTTCGGCTTGCGGCCCAACGAGCGCGCCATCAGGCTATTGATCCAACTCACGGCGCCTCCAAACACGCATGCTGCGGTGCGTTTGCGATATCGACGGGGTCCATAAATCGCAGGGTCCAGCCAACTTCCGGTAAACACGCCGATTGTGGCGAAATCTTAAAACGGTGCAGTTGAGTCAACGTTAATCGACCGTCGATCCTGCTTAGCTTGCAGTCTAGAACTTCAGATTGAACGGTTTCAGCACGTACGCGACATAGGCGACCACGGCCACGATGATTGCGAAGGCGATCGCGCCATGGCCCTGGTTGCCGACATAGTTCGCCAGCGCCAAGCCAAGGCAGGCCGGGAGATACTGGTAGATATTGTCCTTCGGCTCCTCCTGCGCGGTGGACCTGTGCAGGAACAGGACAATCAACGCGCCGAAGATCGCGACCGTGACCCAATCGTAGATCGTCTGCATGGCGCCAACCCCTAAGCATGCCTTTTGAACGAAGCAGCTTCTGGCCTGCATAAATCAGACCAAAAAGAACGCTGCAATGTGAAATTCGCGAGAGAGGCGAGTGGTGACGCGCAGCGGCGCCGCTCCATTTCTTCGCCGTAATCGCCTGCGACGCGGCTATGCGCAGTCTCGTGACGTCGCGAGGCGGGCAGGTTATCTGAGCAATTCAACGAAGGGTAGGCGAGTGGCTGGCGATTCGGTGACCAAGAGCGGGAAGGTGGGCGTGCGGGCCGCGCCGGGTCGGTTTGCCGATCTGGCGGCGGCGTCCCGCGCTTACGACCGCTGGCTGCGCAAAGCCGCCCTGCCGATCTGGTGGGCGAAGGGCGCCGATCGCCAGCAAGGCGGGTTCATCGAGGCCCTGAGCGTGGAAGGAGATCCGCGGCCCGGGCCGCGGCGCGCCCGCGTGCAGGGCCGCCAAGCCTATGTCTACGCCACGGCCGGCATGCTTGGGTGGGACGGCCCCTGGCGCGAGGCGGCTTGGCATGGCGTGGACTTCTTTGTCGATCGGTTCCGCCGGCCGGACGGGCTCTTCAGGACCCTGGTGGGCCTCGACGGCGAAGTGCTCGACGATACGCCCATGCTCTACGATCAGGCCTTCGCGCTGCTCGGGACCGCCACTCTGCGCCGCGCCGACCCTGAGCGTGCGGGCGAATTGCGCGACGTGGCGCTCGGCGTGCTCGATGGGCTGCAGTCGATGCGCAATCCAGCCGGCGGCTACATCGAGAATATCGCCTACCCCTATCAGGCCAACGCGCACATGCACCTCCTGGAGGGCGCTCTCGCCTGGGCGGAGGTCGAGCCGGATCCCTGGGAGGCTATGGCCGCCGAGATCATCGATCTGGCGCTGACGGTCTTCATCGACCCAAAGGGACGCTTCCTGCGCGAGTTCTTCGACGCCTCCTGGGGTGTGGCCGGTAGCGATGATGGCCGGCTGGTCGAACCCGGTCACCAGTTCGAATGGGCCTGGCTGCTCGCGCGCTGGGGGCGCCAGTATGATCGTGCGGACGTGGTGGAGGCCGGACGCGATCTCTACAGGGCGGGCTTGCGCGGGATCGACCCGGTCCGCAACGTCGCGGTCAACGAGCTCTGGGACGACTTTACGTTGCGGGATGGCACGGCCCGCCTTTGGCCGCAGACCGAGCGCCTGAAGGCTGAGCTATTGTTCGGAAACGAGACAAGCCAACTGGCCGCGGCCGATAGCTTGCAACGCTATCTCGAAACGCCGGCGGCTGGCGTATGGCGGGACAAGATGCGCCCGGATGGCGGGTTCATCGACGAACCGGCGCCAGCTACATCATTCTACCACGTGCTTTGCGCCTGCACCGAGCTGTTCCGCGCGGCGCCGTTACGGCCTTAGTTCTTCCCCACCCGGAAGAAGTCCATGTACCAGTCCACGAAGCGCCCGACTCCGATCTCGATCGGCGTCGAGGGGGCGTAATCCAATGCGAGCTCGGTGTCCGACACGTCAGCGTCGGTGCGGCTGACGTCCCCTGGCTGCATCGGCAGCAGGTTGAGCTGGGCCTTGCGGCCGATCTTCTCTTCCAGGACTTCGATGTAGCGCATCAGCTCGGTGCTGCGGCTGTTGCCGAGGTTCAGGACACGCCAGGGTGCGACACCGCTCGTGGCGGGGTCCGGATGGACGGCATCCCAGGTTTGCGATGGCGTGGCTGGCCGGTCCAGCGCCGCCAGCACTCCGGTCACGATGTCGTCGATGTAGGTGAAGTCACGCTGCATCCGGCCCTGGCCATACACGTCGATTGGCCGTCCGGCGAAGATCGCGTCGGTGAACTTGAACAGCGCCATGTCGGGCCGGCCCCAGGGACCGTAGACGGTGAAGAAGCGCAGGCCGGTGGACGGGATGCCGAAGAGATGCGCGTAGGCGTGCGCCATCGCTTCGTTCGCCAGTTTGGTCGCAGAGTAGAGCGTGATCGGATGGTGCACCGGGTCATGCACCGAGGAGGGGAAGTTGCCGTTCGCGCCATAGACGGTGCTCGTCGAGGCGAAGACCAGGTGCTCGACCTCAGCTGAGCGACAGCCCTCGAGGATATTGCCGAAGCCGACCAGATTGGAATCCACATAGGCGGCGGGCTGTTCGAGGCTGTAGCGGACGCCGGCCTGGGCGGCCAGGTTGATGACCCGGGCAGGGCGGGCGTCCTTGAAGAGCCGCGCCATGGCCTCGCGGTCGGCCAGGTCGATGGCCGCGTGGCGATAGCCTTCACGGGCTTCGAGCCGCGCCAGGCGCGCCTGCTTCAACGTCGGGTCGTAATAAGGATTGAGGTTGTCCAGCCCGACGACCTCGTCGCCGCGATCGAGCAGGCGATGGGCGACGTGCGAACCGATGAAGCCGGCCGAACCGGTGACAAGAATGACCGCCATGGGCCTCGCTTAGACGCTTAGCGCGTCCGCGTCACGCGTTGGAGACGACCCGCAGGGCCGGGACCGGCGGCTTTTCGCCCCGCACCTGGGCCACGATGTCGAACAGGCGGGTCCGCACCTCGTCGACCTTCCCGGCGCTGGCCAGCTCCTCCAGCTCGAGAAGATGGTTGGCGGTGATCCGCAGGGCCGAGGGCGAGACGACCTCCATGACCTTGGGGGCGCAGGGGATCGACCGCTCGGTTTCATCGAGCAGGGCTTCGGTGAGCTTCTCGCCCGGGCGCAGGCCGGTGACCTCGATCTCGATGTCCTTGCCCGGAGCATGGCCGGACAAGGCGATCATCTGGCGCGCGAGATCCATGATCCGGACCGGCTCGCCCATTTCCAGCAGGAACAGGCGCGCGTGCGGGGTCTGTTCGCCCTCGGCCGAGGTGGCGGTGGCGTGGAGCACCAGTTGGGCCGCCTCCGGGATGGTCATGAAGAACCGCTCGATGTCCTCATGGGTCACCGTCACCGGCCCGCCGCGCTCGATCTGCGAGCGGAAGATGGGCACCACCGATCCGGCCGAGCCCAGGACGTTGCCGAAGCGGACCGCAGCGAAGCGGGCGCCAGGGCCCACCTGCTGGGCCTGGATGACGGCCTCGGCCAGCCGCTTGGTGGCGCCCATGACGTTGGACGGATCGACAGCCTTGTCGGTCGAGATCAGCACCATCAGGCCAGCGCCGCTGGCGCGGGTCGCCTCGGCGACGTTCCAGGTGCCGATGACGTTGGTCAGCACGCCCTCGCAAGGATGCCGCTCGACCATCGAGACGTGCTTGAGGGCTGCGGCGTGGAACACAAGGTCCGGCGTTTCGCGCTTGAAGGCTTGCTGCAGGCGGTGGGCGTTACGCACGTCGCAGAGCACGGCGTTGCGTGAGATCGCGGGCCAGGTCTCGGCCATCTCGCGATCGATCTCGAACAGCGAGGTCTCCGAGAAATCCAGCAGGCTGATGTGCGCGGCCTGGAAGCGCGCGACCTGCCTGACCAGCTCGGCCCCGATGGAGCCGCCGGCTCCGGTGATCAGCACCCGGCGGCCGCGAATGAGCGCGCCGACCGCCGCCCGGTCCAGTTCGATCGGATCGCGGGCCAGCAGCTCCTCGACGCTGATCTCCCGCATCGGCAGCAGCGGCATGCCCTCGTGGTGGGCGAGTTCGACGATCGACGGCAGCCGCAGCAGGCGGATGCCGTCGTTCTTGAGCTGGCCGAGCTGATCGGCCGTCAAGCCTTTCAGGCGGCCGGGCTCGTCGAGGAAGAGGATCGCGCGCGGATAGCGGTTCCAGCGGCGCAGGTCGGCCAGCGCCTCGTCCAGCTTGCCCAGGGTTTCGATGACGCAGACGCCGCGGACCTGCTGGCCGACATCGCGCGCGTCGGCGCTGACGATGCCGACCGGGCTCCAGGCGTGGTCATGCCGGCGAGCCGCGTCACGCAGGTAAGAGTCAGCCAGGGCGGGCGAGCCGATCAGCAGCAGCGAGGGCGCATTCGGCGTCCGGTCGAGCGCGGTCTTGAGCGGCGTGAAGCTGTCGAGGGCGTGTTCGTGCAGGGCCCGTCGCATGAGGCGCGCGCCCATCGAGCCGGCCATCTGAAACACCACGGCCATGGCCAGGGCTGATCGCGGCAGGCCCTCGGCGCGATTCAGCACGAAGACGCCGAGCAGGAAGACGCCCGCCGTCAGGAAGGCGGTGCGGGCCAGGACGAGGACGTCCGGGATCGAGACGTATCGCCAGGGCGACAGCTCGCGTCGGAAGAGGGTCGAGAAGATCGCGGCCAGCCCGGCGTACATCCCGATGAGCTGGAGGAGCTTCAATCGAGATAGGGCTGGGGCGGCCGTTTCAAGGAATTGGCCCGAGGCCAGCAGGTAGGCGATAAAGAAAGCACCGGCGGCGATCAGAGCATCAGCGACGATGGTCTGGGCTCGATTGGCCACCTGCTCCATGAATCGCGCTCCACGTCTCATTCTAAAGTTGCAACATAGACGCGTCGTCGCGACCGTCCAATGAAACTCCGAACCCAGCCATTTAGCTCCACCACGGAACGTCGTTTTTTGCCGGCGGGCCTCCCGAGACGACAAGAGCCGCCTCGTGGTGCAAGGCGGCTCCTTCTTAATTGGGGAATCGGGCCGTTGAGGGGCCTAGAACACCGCCTTCAGCCCCAGTACCACACGCCCGTCGTAGAGTTTGCCGAATTCGTGCCCGTCGGTGTCGAAGTAGCGGAGGTCGAACCCGAGGACGTCGGTGGCCGCGTAGCCGATGCCGAAGTTCCAGGTGCTGTAGTCCCCGTCATAGTCGACCTCCTGGTGGCCGACGGCGCCGGACAGCGTCAGCTTTTCGTTGAGCGGCACAGAGCCGTTGACCTCGTAATAGGTCGCCGGACCCGTTCCGCCGAAGAAGTCGTCGGAGTAGTAGAGCGCCGCGCCGACGACCGCCGGCCCGGCCGGCACGGAGGCGGCGGCTTTCCACTCCAGGTAATCCTGGTCAGAGCCCGACGGGGCGCCGGCGTAGCCGTAATAGACGACTCCGAGGTCGAGGGTCACCGGCCCCACTGTCGGGCGAACGCCGAGATAAAGGTCGTACTCGGCGTCGGTCTGGTTGCCGAAGTTGACGTTGGAGGCCCACGCGCCGGCATAACCCAGGCCCCACAGGGTCGCGTCCACGCCGGCATAGGCCTGCGGGTTCCGGTCCGTCTGGCTCACCCCGCGGAACACGTAGTCGGTGGCGGCTCCGACGTTGAAGGAAAGATCGATCGGCTTTTCGGCGTCCTGCGCGGCGGCGGTCCCAGCGAGGGCGAGCGCCGCGGCGGCGGCCATGAGCGCTGACAAGGTCTTGTTCATTTGAGTTTTATCCCCTTTGCGCGATCGGCTCCCAGCGATCGCTGATCTGAGATCGCCAGCGGCGATGCCGCAGATCAACGCAGGTCAAGCTTGGGATCGCGCGGCTCAGACGCCTGAGCGTTTTTTGGGCGACGTGCAAGCGTCGAGCTGAAAAAACCGGCGCCAAAGCGGCCCAAAATGGGAATCTTTCGCCGGAGATCCCGCCAACTGCGCAAGACGCGAGCAGTTGGCGGGGAGGAGACGCCTAGCGCATGCTGAGCGGCGCGTATCCAAGGTGCGAGCCGGCGTCCACCAGCAGGGTCTCGCCGGTGACATGCCGGGCGCCGGGCGAGGCGAGGAAGACGGCAGCGGCGGCGACGTCTTCGGCCGAGGACGCGACCTTGAGCGGGGTGTTGGCCGCGGCGTTCTCGGCCATTTTCTGGGCGCGTTCGGCGCCGAAACCCTTGCCGAACCAAGGGGTGTCGATGAAGCCGGGGCAGATCGCGTTCACGCGGATCTGCGGCGCCAGGGCGCGGGCCAGGGACAGGGTCATGGTGTTCATTGCGCCCTTGGACGCCGCGTACGGCACCGACGAGCCGATGCCGGCGACGCCGGCGATGGAGGAGGTGTTGACCACCGCACCGGGGCGAGGGGCCGCCTCCAACAGGCTGCGCGCCGCGCGCACCATCTGGAAAGCCCCGACCACGTTGACCGCGTAGAGTTGCAGGAAGTCCTCGGCTCCGACCGCGTCCAGGTCCGCGTGGTTCCCGGCGAACTTTGTCATGCCGGCGTTGTTGAAGAGGGCGTCGATCCGCCCGAACGGCTCTGCAGCGGCGGCGATTTTCCGGCAATCGGCGTCAATGGAGACATCGCCCTGGACGAGGACGGCCTTGGCGGCCTGCGCCTCGACCAGCCGGGCCGTCTCCTGGGCTTCATCGGCGCTGCGCGCATAGTTGATGACCACGGCCTGCGCGCCACGGCTGGCCGTTTCGACGGCGATGGCGCGCCCCAGGCCCGTGGAGGCGCCCGTAACGACGACGATGAAATCCTGAAAATCCTTGCCGGCCACTGGCGCGCTCCCTTGTCTTGTTGTTGTGCTCGAAGTTGATAGCGGCTGGCTTTGTTGCCGCAAACCTCGCGCCGGGATAAATCGCGGCATGGAAGAAATGCATCTGACCCAACTGGGTCGTGACGTGCGCGGGTTCGACAGCCCGGAGACGGCGGTGCTCGAGCGCGTGCCGAACCCCCAAAGCGACGTCCTTTATCTCGCGCGCTTCACGGCTCCCGAATTCACCTCCCTCTGCCCGGTGACCGGCCAGCCGGACTTCGCGCACCTGGTCATCGATTATGCGCCCGGCGATTGGCTGATCGAATCGAAGTCGCTCAAGCTCTATCTTGGCTCGTTCCGCAATCACGGCGCGTTCCACGAGGACTGTACCGTCGCGATCGGCCGGCGGATCGTCGAAGTCGCTGCGCCACGCTGGCTGCGGATCGGCGGCTATTGGTATCCCCGAGGCGGGATTCCGATCGACGTATTCTGGCAGACCGGCCCAGCGCCGGAAGGGTTATGGGCGCCTGACCAAGGCGTTCCGCCTTATCGTGGGCGCGGATAACAGAACTCACGCGCTAGATGCGACGCATTATCCTATATCCGTTAGTTCGTGGCCGGATTTTTTACGTAGACGGATAATGTTGTAGTTGATGTCTACAATATAGTGATCGGCCCTAGCTCTAACGCCTCGGGCGCCGCGCTGCAAAATGCGCGGTATGGACGGTCTCATTGACTAGCGGGCGGCGCGTTGATGTGCTAAGCAAACAATGCCCATCTCTCCTCGGGCGTGTCACATCAGGCCGGGCGGCGCGCCATCGCCGCCCGGCCGTCGTGTTTTCAGTGGGTTACGATCGCCAAACGGTCGTCAAGGCGGCCGGATTGGGCCGCTCCCGCTCCAGCGGCGGCTCCCTGGGCGTCCCCATGAGAACGAATCCCGTCACGTTTTCTTCCGGGCTCAGGCCGAGAATCGCCTTGGCCTCGCCGTCATAGGCGTACCAGTCGGTGATCCAGTTGGCGCCGTAGCCCATGGCCTGGGCGGCGTAGAGCAGGGTGGTGCAGACCGCTCCCGACGAGAGAAGTTGTTCCCATTGGGGAATTTCGTGATTCCGTGTCGCCGAGACGACGGCCACGCCCATCGGCGGCGTCTTCAGTTTCACCAGCTTGGCCGCAGCCTTCGCATCGCCGCGCGACTGGGCCAGCGCTTCGAGCTTTGCGGCGAACGCCGCCTTGCCTTCGCCCTCCAGGACGATGAACCGCCAGGGGGCCAGCTTGCCATGGTCGGGCACGCGCGTGGCCAGGGCGATGAGCGTCCTGATCTCGTCGGTGCTGGGCCCTGGCCCTCCCAGCGTCACGGCCGAAGCCGATCGGCGGGTGGCGAGGAAGCGCAGCACTTCGGGGGACGGATGTTGCTCGAGCGGCGCGCCGAACTCCGGCGTGGGGGGCAGGAAGGTGGACAAGGCGCGCGTCTCGCTGGGAAAGAGGATGGGACGCCTTTATTGGGGGCGAGGCTCCGCAACCGCAAGGTCAGTTGAGAATATGTCGCAAAAACCGGTGTGGCTGACCGCCCATGGCGAACCTTGGCGACGGGGCGAGGCGCGGGTCGCTTATGAGAACCCCTGGATCTGCGTGACCGAGCAGCAGGCGATCGCTCCTACCGGCAAGCCGGCGCTTTATGGCCTGGTCGGATTCAAGAATCTCGCCCTCGCCGTCCTGCCGATCGACGATGCGGGCCAGGTGGTGCTCGTCGGCCAGCATCGCTTTCCATTCGCCGACTATAGTTGGGAGATCCCCGAGGGCGGCGGCCCGCGCGGCGAGGATCCGCTCGAGGGCGCCCGCCGCGAGCTGGCCGAAGAGGCGGGGCTCGAGGCTGCGTCCTGGCAGGAGGTGCTGCGGGTCCAGCTCTCGAACTCCGTGACCGACGAACTGGCGATCGGCTATCTGGCCACCGGGCTGCGGCCTTGCGCGAATCCGCCAGAGCGCGACGAGACCGAGGACATCGCTCTGGTCCGAGCGCCGTTTCGCGAAGTGCTCGACGCGGCTATGAACGGCCACCTGCGCGATGCATTGACCGTTGCGATGTTGCTGCGCGCCTACCACATGGCCAGGGAAGGGCATTTGCCCGGCGCCTTGGCCAGCGCCATGCTAGGATAAGGAGCGTCCATGGGACGGGAGGAGCCTTTGAGCCAGCGCCTGGAAGTCATCGATCCCACCGCCGCGCCCCCCGTCTGGGCGGCCTTGCGGATGGAAGCTGAGCGGGCGGCCAGGGCCGAGCCCGCGCTCGCCTCGCTGCTCAACGCGGTGATCCTCAGTCACGGCGACCTCGGCGACGCGCTGTCCTATCAGTTCGCGAGGAAGCTGGGCGACCAGGAACTCCGCGCCATGAGCCTGCGAGAACTGGCCGACGCCGCCTATCGCGCCGATCCGCGACTGGTCGAGATCGCCGAACGCGACCTGAAGGCGGTGTTCGAGCGCGACCCGGCCTGCAAGGGTTATGTCCAGCCGTTCCTGTTCTTCAAGGGGTTCCAGGCGCTGCAGACCCAGCGCATCGCCCATTGGCTGTGGAGCCAGGGGCGCGAGACCATCGCCCACTATCTGCAAAGCCGCATGTCGGAGGTGTTCCAGGTGGACATCCACCCGGCTACCCGCATCGGGGCCGGGGTGTTCATCGACCACGGCACCGGCATCGTCATCGGCGAAACTGCGGTGATCGGCGACGATGTCTCGCTGCTGCAGGGCGTGACCCTGGGCGGCACCGGCGCCGAACGCGGTGATCGCCATCCCAAGATCGGCAACGGCGTGCTGCTGGGCGCCGGCGCCAAGGTGCTCGGCAACATCACCATCGGCGATTACGCCAAGATCGCCTCCGGCTCGGTGGTGCTAAAGCCTGTTCCGGCGCACTGCACAGCCGCCGGCGTCCCGGCCCGGCTGGTCAACTGCCCGACCTGCGACGAGCCGGCGCGCAGCATGGACCACACCCTGGCGGAGGCGGTCTACGACTACGTCATCTGAAGCGCGGCGGGCTGCGGCGCGCCGTAGACCCTTCGCAGCAGGATGAAGGCGCTGGCCGTGCCGATCAAAGCCGCGGCTATGGCGGCCGAGAACGGCGCGCCCATCCAGATCAGGCCCGCGGCCATCAGGCAGCCGCTCGCCCCGCCGGCGTCCCAACCGCCCTCCGCGGCAATGTGGAAGCGTAGCGCGCAGGGCGAACTCTTCGAGAGATTGTAGACCGCCGTCATCATGGTCGGCGTGTAGAGCGCCACGACGATGGCGCCGGCGGCGTTGGCCAGGATCGCCGCCGCCGGATGCTGCCAGGCCACCGTCCGCGCCAGGATCGTCGCGGCCATGACGCCGCAGGAAATCCAGACCGCGCGCCGTCCATGTCCCGCATCGATGAAGCGGCCCAGGAACAGGCCCGCCGCCGCGCCGACCAGGGCCGCCAGCGCCATGGCTCCGCCGAACGCCGCGAAGTCCTGCTTCAGCGAAATGAACAGCGCGATCTGCCAGACGAAGGCGTAGCCCATGGCCGTCCAGCCGTCGGCGGCGAACAGCAGCACGCCCATGAGCGCCGCACGCAGCGCGCCGGGCGCCTGGTCGAGAATCCGCACATTGGGGGCCCAGAAGAGCGGCAGGGCCGACAGCATTAGCGCCACGCAGGTCGCGCCGAAGGCGAACTGCGGTCCGATCGTCACCAGCGCCCATCCGGTCAGCAGGGGCGCTGCGATCCCGACGACGGCGGAGATCGCCTCTCGAGCGCTGATCTGGTGTCCGCGATGCTCGGCGTCTCCCAGTGACGCGAAATAGGCGTGGTAGGCCGTCCAGTAGAAGGTGTCCCCGACCGAGGCGAAGGCGCAGAGCGCCGCCAGCGGCCAGCCGACCCCGTCGACCTGGGCCAGTAGCGGATACTGCAGGGCGGTCACGAAGGTCCCCACGATCACCAGGGGCTTCAGACCGAAGCGGCGTCCCAATGGCAGGATGGCCGGGCGGATCAGGAACCGCCCGATCAGGATCGCGGCCATGGCGGTCAGGACCGCCTGGGCCGGAACTCCGGCCTTCAGCAGGAAGGCTGCGAAGAAGGCGCCCCCGCCGCTGAGCGCCAGCGCGTGCACGCCGTAGTGCAGATTGAGGAGATTGACGGTGCTGTTGCGAAAGAACGCCATGGTGGCTGTCCCGAAAGCGAGCGGCAGGCTTCAGGAACTCGCGTCCCTGATTGGCGGATGGTCTCGGCTTTGGAGGGTCTTAGACTGCCACGTGTCGGGTCTTTCGCGCTCGGCGCTGATGACAGGCCACTCTAGGCGCCGGAGCGGTCGCGGTTCAAGCGGGATGGGCTGCGCGACCACCCGCCGCGTCCCCAGCTTTTTGCGCGGTCGGCGCTTTCCGCCCCGACACAAAGCGCGCTAGGTTCCGCGCGAAATCGACGAAGGAGCGCTGCGTGCTGGACGAAAAGACTATCCGCCGACTCGAAGGCCACCTGCGCGGCACTTTCGCCAACGCGCGGATCACGCTGGTTCCGCGGCCGAAGCAGAAGGACTCCGCCGAGGTCTATATCGGCGAGGAATTCGTGGGCGTTGTGTTCGAGGACGAGGACGGCGATGGCTCGTTCATGTTCGAGATGGCCATCCTCGCCGAGGATCTGCCCTAATAGACGAGTGCGGCGGACCCCGAGGTCCGCCGCTTAGCGCCGCTGGGCTCTAGAGCACGCCCAGCATCTCCGCGACCAGCGGATGGCGCACGATGTCGACGTCCTTCAGGCGCACGACAGCAATGTTCGGGACCGCCTCGAACTTCTCCGCCACCGGCCCCAGGCCCGACATTTCCGGCAGCAGGTCCGACTGGGCCGGGTCGCCGGTCACCACCATGGTCGAATGCCAGCCCAGGCGGGTCAGCAGCATCTTGAGCTGGCCGTAGGTGCAGTTCTGCGCCTCGTCGATCACCACGAAGGCGTTGTTCAGCGTCCGGCCGCGCATGAAGCCCACCGGCGCGATCTCGATCGCCCCTTCGGCCATCAGCGCCCGAACCCGCTTCATCGACAGTCGGTCCGACAGCGCGTCGTAGAGCGGGCGCAGATAGGGGGCCAGCTTGTCCTCCATCTCGCCCGGCAGGAAGCCGATGGATTCGCCGGCCTCGACCGCGGGGCGCGAAAGGACGATGCGGCCGACGCGCCCGGCCTCCAGCGCCTCGACGGCCTTGGCGATGGCCAGGTAGGTCTTCCCCGTGCCGGCCGGCCCCAGGGCCATGACCAGGTTCTTGGCGTCGATGGCGTCCATCAGCGCCTGCTGACCGGGTGACTTCGCCTTGATCGTCTTCAGATAGGCCTGGTCACGATCGTCGTTGTTGTGAGCTAGAGGCGACCAGGCGCCCGGCAGGCGGCGCACCTTGGCGTCGTCCTCGAACTGGGCCGCGTCGAACGCGCCTTCGCGCAGTTGTCGCTTCAGAGCTCGCTTGGTCATCTAGGCCTCCATAGGGGCAAGAAAAAAGGGCGACGCCGAAAAGGCTCGCCCTAGAGGATCGATCAAAACTGAGCTGATGGGGCGGCGCGCCGCGCCGAGGCCCGGAGACACGCCTTGCGGCCTCCTTTGCGTCGGTGATCCCGGCGGGAAAGCCCGCCTTAGCAAACGCGACACCCTATACTCCGCCCAAAAGCGCGACCGCGGACCGGACGCCGGCTCGCGGCGAGATGCGGGAGGGCGATCGCCCCCTCGAATCGCATCACTAAAATGATGGTAGCGTGGTTTCTAAACGATTAAACGACGCTCTGAGTTCAAGAAATGGGGTATACAGGATGGCTGTCTATAACTTGGGCGACGTTGCGCCGAAACTGCCTTCGGAGGACGAATACTGGATTGCGCCGACCGCGGCGGTCATGGGCAACGTGATTCTCAAGAAAAACGCATCCGTCTGGTTTGGGGCGACGATTCGCGGCGACAACGATCCCATCACCATCGGTGAGAACTCGAATGTGCAGGACGGCAGCGTGCTCCACACCGACACCGGCTACCCGCTGACCATCGGCGACAACGTCACCGTCGGCCACATGGTGATGCTGCATGGCTGCACCATCGGCGATGGCACTCTGGTCGGTATCGGCTCCATCGTGCTGAACGGCGCGAAGATCGGGAAGAACTGCCTGATCGGCGCCAACTGCCTGATTACCGAAGGCAAGGAAATCCCCGACAACTCCCTGGTCATGGGCGCGCCTGGCAAGGTGGTGCGCGAGATCTCTCCCGATCAGGCGCGGGGGCTTTCTCTGGGCGCTCTGCACTATGTGCGGAACTGGCAGCGCTATCGCGCCGAATTGCGCCAGACCGCTTGACGGACGTCGCGGCGCCCCGGTTGCCTCCCTCCTCAAACGAGGGAGGACGATCGAATGGCGTACGAATTCATCCGGGTGGACCGCGACGGACCGGTCACCATCTTCACCCTGAATCGCCCAGAGGTGATGAACGCCCTGCATTCGCCGGCCCACTTCGAGTTGGACGAGGCCTTCAACGCCTTCGCGGCCGATCCCGATCAATGGGTGGGCGTCGTCACCGGCGCGGGCGATCGCGCCTTCTCGGCCGGCAACGACCTGAAGCACCAGGCCGGCGGCGGCGGGATGACCTTGCCGCCCTCGGGTTTCGCAGGCCTTACGTCACGTTTCGACCTGACCAAGCCGCTGATCGCCGCGGTCAATGGCGTAGCCATGGGCGGCGGGTTCGAGATCGCCCTGGCCTGCGACCTGGTCATCGCCTCGGAAACGGCGACCTTCGCCCTGCCGGAGCCGCGGGTCGGCCTGGCCGCCCTGGCCGGCGGCCTTCATCGCCTGCCGCGCGCGATCGGCCAGAAGCAGGCGCTCGGCATGATCCTGACCGGCCGGCGGGTCACGGCCCAGGAGGGACTGGCCCTCGGCTTCGTCAACGAGGTGGCCGCGCCCGGCGCGCTGATCTCGGTGGCGCAACGCTGGGCCGCCCAGATCTGCGAACTCTCGCCCATGTCGATCCGGGCTTCGAAGGAGGCGGTCTACAAGGGGCTGGACGAGCCGACCCTTGAGGCCGCCATGGCCGCCCAGAACCGTTATCCGGCGATGGCCGCCCTCTTCAAGTCCGCGGATTTCGTCGAGGGCCCGCTGGCTTTTGCGCAGAAGCGCGCGCCAGCCTGGAAGGGCCGCTAGTCGCCTCGCCGCGGCGCGAGGTCACACCCTTGAGCGGCCACATGGCCGGGAAGAATGCTAAGGAGGGCGCCGCAGAGTCAGGAGGCCTGAATGGTCGAGAAGTCCCGTATCGCTTGCGAACGCTTGAAGGCGAAGGTCACCGACGCCGAGCACGCGGCGTCGCTGATCCGATCGGGCGAGACCCTGGCCATGAGCGGCTTCACCGGCTCGGGCTATCCCAAGGCCGTGCCCCTGGCGCTGGCCAACCGGATCGAGGCCGAGCACGCCGCCGGCGGCAGGTTCCAGGTCCGCGTCTGGACTGGCGCCTCCACCGGCCCCGAACTCGACGGGGCTCTGGCCAAGGCCGACGGGGTGGAGTTCCGGCTGCCCTACAATTCCGACCCCATCGCCCGCGAGAAGATCAATCGCGGAGAGATGGAATATTTCGACATGCACCTCAGTCAGGTCGCGCCGATGGCCTGGCAGGGCTTTCTCGGCCAGATCGACACGGCCGTCATCGAGGTTTCGGGGATCCGTCCGGACGGATCGCTGATCCCGTCGTCCTCAGTCGGCAACAACAAGACCTGGCTGGACCAGGCCAAGCAGGTGATCCTCGAGGTCAACAGTTGGCAGAACCCGGCGCTCGAGGGGATGCACGACATCTATTACGGCACGGCGCTGCCGCCGGACCGCGTGCCGATCCCGCTGGTCCGCCCTGACGACCGCATCGGCGAGGCCTATTTCCGCTGCGACCCGGACAAGGTCGTGGCGGTGGTCGAGACTTCCGCGCCCGACCGCAACCTGCCGTTCGCGCCGCCGGACGAGGTGGCGGGCCAGATCGCCGGCCACCTGCTCGCGTTCTTCGAACACGAAGTCGCCAAGGGCCGGCTGCCGGCCAACCTGCTTCCGCTGCAATCGGGCGTCGGCAACATCGCCAACGCTGTCCTCGCGGGCCTGCTGACCGGGCCGTTCGAGGACATGACCGCCTATACCGAGGTGGTCCAGGACGGCATGCTGGACCTGCTCACCGCCGGAAAGCTGCGGATGGCCTCGGCTACCGCCTTCTCGCTCAGCCCCGAAGCGGCCGCCGGCCTCAACGCCAACATGGCCTTCTATCGTGACAAGCTGATCCTGCGGCCCCAGGAGATCAGCAACCATCCGGAGCTGATCCGGCGCCTCGGCTGCCTGGCCATGAACGGCATGATCGAGGCCGACATCTATGGGAACGTGAACTCGACCCACATCATGGGCTCGCGCATCCAGAACGGCATCGGCGGCTCGGGCGACTTCGCGCGCAACGCCTATGTCTCGATCTTCGTCACGCCGTCCACCGCCAAGGGCGGCAAGATTTCGGCCATCGTCCCTCAGGCCTCGCACGTCGATCACATCACCCAGGATGTGCAGGTCATCGTGACGGAGCAGGGGCTGGCCGATCTGCGCGGCCTCTCGCCCAAGCAGCGCGCCGAGGTCATCATCGAGAACTGCGCCCACCCGGACTACCGGCCGGCGCTCCGCGACTACTATCGGCGCGCCCGGGAGCATTCCTACGGTCAGCAGTCGCCTTCGATCCTCAGCGAGGCGCTGTCCTGGCACCAGCGGTTCGTGGAGACGGGGACCATGCGCGCCTAAGGCGGCGCAGCCTCCGGGCGTCAGGCCAGCGGCAGGTCAAAGATCGCCGTGGCTCCGCGGCCTGGCTCGCTTTCCAGGCGCAGGCGCCCGCCGTGCATTTCCACCAGTTCGCGCGAGAGCGAGAGGCCAAGGCCCCATCCCTGGCGCCGGGAGCGTTCGTCGCTGCCCTGCTCGTAGGGCAGGCCGAGCCTGGGCAGATCCTCCTTGGGGATGCCCTTGCCGTGATCGCTCACGCGGATGACCAGCCGCCCGTCCTCGACCTCGCTGGAAATCTCCACCGCCCCGTCGCGCGGCGAGAACTTCACGGCGTTCGAGAGCAGGTTGATCAGGATCTGCTTCACGGCCCGCTGGTCGGCGTGGATGTCCGGCCAGGCTCCTGGGACCATCCGCAGCCGCACATCGGCGTCGATGGCCAGGCCGCGGACCAGCCGTAGCGACTGTTCCACCACGTCGTGGCTTGAGGTGCGGCCCGGGGTCAGGTCGAGCTTGCCGGCCTCGACCTTCGCGGTGTCGAGCAGATCGGTGACCAGCTCGCTCAGGTGCGAGCCCGCCAGTTCGATGGACTGGACGTAGTCGAGATACTTGGGGTTCCCGACCGGGCCGAGCGCCTGGCGCGCCATCACGCTGGAGAAGCCGACCACCGCCGTCAGCGGTGAGCGCAACTCGTGCGCCATGGTCGCCAGCAGCAGGGTCCGGGCGGCCATGGCCTCCTCGGCGGCGCTGCGGGCGTCGCGCGCCTCGCGCAGGGCGGCGTCGTGGCTGGCCATGACGCTCGCGACCGTGATCGGGGCCAGCGCCACCAGCATCACGCCCAGCCTCAGGGAGATCAGGTCCGAGCCCGTAAGCTGCATGGTCAGGGCGTCGGTGATCGTCGAGACGAGAACCAGGGTCCAGACTGCGAACGAGAAGGTCAGCAGGGTGGTGGCGGCCAGGCCATAGCTCATGGCGCACCACAGCAACGCCGGCACCGGGAAGGCGAGGGCGCCGGGCCCTCCGACCAGCGGGACCATCGCCAAGCAGACGAGGAAACTCAGCAGCGGGGCGACGCTGCGCAAGGTCGGCGGGCGGCTGGTGACCCGGCCGAACCAGGCCTTCAACCGCCTGGGATTTGGGAAGGTCAGTATGACCGGCAGGATGACGATGTAATGGACGAGTTCGGTCGCGAACCAGGTGAAGTAGCCGTTGATCGCGCCCTTGTGGAAGATGATGGCGTTGGCCACGGCGCCGATGGTGCTCGTCGCCACGGAGGCGATGAACGCGATCGAGGTCACAGCGAGCAGCGAGGCCGGTCGCGTCAACCGGCGATCCTCTCGCGAGAGACGTCCGAACAGCAGGCTGCCGACAATCACGCCTGCCAGGTTCGAAGTGGTGAGAAGACCGGTCTTGATCCAGTTGCTGCCGGTGATCATGTCGGCGGCGACGAAGGCCACGGCCGCCGCCGCCCAGCCGGAGCGGGTCGCCAGCCTTGGATGACGCGCCACCAGTCCGAGCAGGATCGCATTGGCCGGCCAGAACGAGCTGAGGTTCCCGACCGGACGAAGCAGGATGCCGAGCATCGCGGCGGCGAACACCGCCGCGCCCAGGACCAGGGGGGCCGCAGCCTGTCGGCTCAACCGCCGTCCGCCATCGTAATCTGCATTCGCAGAGGCCATTTGGGGGGCGCCCATGGACTATCTCGTGGAAGGTGAAATCGCACGCGCCCACCGTGTCGGCGGCCCGAACGCGCATGTAACTCGTTCGCACCCCCGGTGCGAGCCTAATGCTTATGCTGCTTCGTCGGGACTGAATATACAATCGACAGATTTGGAGAAGCCTCAGGCGAAAACCTGACGTTACGGCGCCCAAAAACCCCTGTTCGCCGCTCTTGTCTCCGCCCGCAGCTTGGGACAGGCTGGCGCAAACTAAACAGTGTTCAGGGACGGAAACCGATGAATCGCTATGACTACGTCATCATTGGCGCAGGCTCCGCCGGATGCGTGCTGGCGAACCGGTTGACGGAAGACGGACAGACGAAGGTTCTGCTGCTGGAGGCTGGCGGCAAGGACAACTCGATCCTTGTGAAGATGCCCGCCGGGGTGGGCGCGCTGATCGGCAAGCCCGGGACCTACAACTGGGGCTTCTGGACCGAACCGGAACCGAACCTTCAGGACCGCAAGCTCTGGTGGCCGCGCGGCAAGGGCTGGGGCGGTTCGTCGTCGATCAACGGCATGATCTACATCCGCGGCCATGCGCGGGACTATGATCAGTGGCGCCAGATGGGGTTGCAGGGCTGGTCCTATCGGGACGTGCTGCCCTACTTCAAGCGCTCCGAAAGCTTCGAGGGCGGCGGCGACGCCTGGCACGGCGGCGACGGTCCGCTGAAGGTCTCCAAGGCCTCGACCCCCAACCCGATCTACAAGGCCGCGGTGGAGGCTGGGCGTCAGGCAGGCCATCCGACCACCAACGATTTCAACGGCTTCCAGCAGGAAGGCTGGGGGCCGTATCAGATGACCATCCATGACGGTCAACGCTGGAGCGCGGCCCGCGGCTATCTGCATCCGGCGCTGTCGCGCAAGAACCTGACCTGCCTCACCGGCGCGCGCACCAGCAGGATCATCGTCGAAGACGGCCGCGCCACCGGGGTCGAGTACATCGACGCCAAGACCGGCGCAAAGCAGGTCGTCCATGCGGAGAAGGAGGTGCTGCTGTCGGCCGGCGCGGTGCAGTCACCGCATATCCTGCAACTCTCCGGCATAGGCGACCCGGCGGAGCTGGAGAAGTTCGGCATTGCGGTCGTGAAGGCCCTGAAGGGCGTCGGCGCCAACCTGCAGGACCACCTGGACGTCAGCATGTCCTGGGAGTGCCCGCAGCCCATCACCGCCTATTCCCTGCGCAAGGGGACCCTGAAGACCCTCGCCATCGGCATGAGCTACGCCCTCTTCGGCAAGGGACTGGGCCGCCAGCAGTTTCTGGAGTCCGGCGCCTTCCTGAAGTCCCGCCCGGACCTCGATCGGCCCGACCTGCAGATCCACACCGTGCTGGCGATCATGCAGGACCACGGCAAGGTCTCGGTCGCCAAGGACGGCTTCACCTTCCACGTCTGCCAGCTACGGCCCGAGAGCCGCGGGCGGGTGGGGCTGCGATCGGCCGATCCGCAGGACGATCCGGCGATCTTCGCCAACTACCTCTCGACCGAGGAGGACCGCCGGGCCCTGCGCGAGGGGGTGCGGATGATGCGCGAGGTCGCCGCCCAGGCCGCCCTGGCGCCCTATCGGGGCGAGGAACTGTTCCCGGGCAAGGATGTCGAGACCGACGAGCAACTCGACGCCTGGATCCAGGGCCACGCCGAAACGATCTATCACCCCGTCGGCACCTGCAAGATGGGCGGGGCCGGCGACGAAATGGCGGTGGTCGACGGCGAACTGAAGGTTCGCGGCGTCGCGGGCCTGCGGGTGATCGACGCCTCGGTCATGCCGACCCTGGTCGGCGGTAACACGAACGCTCCCACGATCATGATCGCCGAGAAGGCGGCCGACATGATCCGCGGCCGCGCGGCCCTGACACCCGACGACGCTCCGGTCTATGGTGATGATCAACAGGCCGCGTAGGGAGAGCAACGCATGGAATTTCGCAGACTCGGCAAGTCCGACCTCAAGGTCGCGCCCCTTGTCCTTGGGGGCAACGTCTTCGGCTGGACCGCTGACGAGAAGACCTCGTTCGCCATCCTTGACGCGTTCGTGGACGGTGGCTTCAACGCCGTCGACACCGCCGATGTTTATTCGCGCTGGTCGCCTGCCGGGGCCGGCGCGTCGGAAACCGTCATCGGCGCCTGGCTGAAGCAGTCAGGCAAACGCGCCAAGGTGGTGCTGGCGACCAAGCTCGGCTCGGACATGGGCGAGGGGAA
Organism: Phenylobacterium koreense; assembly: GCF_040545335.1. Lineage (NCBI taxonomy): Bacteria > Pseudomonadati > Pseudomonadota > Alphaproteobacteria > Caulobacterales > Caulobacteraceae > Phenylobacterium > Phenylobacterium koreense. The sequence goes on along the minus strand of NZ_JBEPLU010000003.1, from coordinate 14,014 downwards.
GAAGGGCCTCTCGGCCAAGTACATGGTCGAGGCGGTGGAGGCCTCGCTCAAGCGGCTGCAGACCGACTACATCGACCTCTACCAGTCCCATCGCGACGATCCGGAAACCCCGCAGGAAGAAACGGCCGAAGCCTTCGACCGACTGGTTAAGGCCGGCAAGGTGCGTGCGATCGGCTCGTCGAACTTCACGCCCGAGCGCCTGAAATCGGCCCTCGACGTCAGCGAGGCCAAGGGGCTGGCGCGCTATAACAGCGAGCAGCCGCTCTACAATCTTTACGCCCGCTCCGGCTTCGAGAGTGGACTGCAGCAGACCTGCATCGACAACCAGGTCGGGGTGATTCCCTATTCCAGCCTGGCCTCGGGCTTCCTGACCGGGAAATATCGGACGGAGGCGGACCTTTCGAAGAGCCCCCGTGGCGGCGGCGTCAAGAAGATGATGGACGCGCGCGGCATGCGTATCCTGGACGCCCTGGACAAGGTCAGCGGCGCGAAGGGCGCGACCCAGGCGCAGGTGGCGCTGGCCTGGGTCATGGCCCAGCCGGGGCTGACCGGCCCGATCGCCTCGGCCACCAGCCTGGAGCAGCTCGACGAGCTCATGGGTTCGGCGCGGCTCACCCTCACCTCCGACGACCTGGCGGTGCTGGACCAGGCTTCAGCGACCTGATTGGAAAAGCGACCGATCGTGCTAAAATGCGCCGATGAGAAAAGGCGCTGCGACACGTGAAGCCATAGTCGGCAAGGCCCTCGAGCAGGCGGTGAGCGTCGGCCTCGAGGGTCTTTCGCTGGGCCCCCTGGCCGACAGTCTCGACCTTTCCAAGAGCGGCCTCTTCGCGCACTTCAAGTCGAAGGCGGCGCTCCAGCTCGCCGTGTTGGAAGAGGCGATCAGCCGTTTCCGCAGCCGGGTCGTCGAGCCCAGCCTGGCCGAGGCGCGGGGCCGGCCGCGGATGGAGGCGCTGATCCGGCGCTGGTTCGACTGGATGGAAGGCGAGCCGGACATGCGCGGCTGCATCTTCGCCGTCTCAGCCCAGGAGTATGACGACCGGCCGGGCGCGATCCGCGACCGCCTCGTCGCCTCACAACTCGACTGGCATGAAACCCTCGCGCGGGTGGCCAGCGACCTGCCCAAGGCCGGCGAGGCTCCGGCCGACTATTGCCGCCAACTGGTGTTCGAGCTGGTCGGGGTGAGCCTTTCCTTCCAGCAGCAGTCCAAGCTGTTTCGTGCGCCAAACGCGCGGGTCAGGGCCGAGGAAGCCATCTCGCGCATCCTGGACGACGCCGAAGAGGCCGTTTGAAGCCAGGAGCGATTCCGGTTCCGGCCGCGTTTGATCTCCTTGGAGGTCCCGGAGGCTGCAGGTTCCATGAGCCAGATCATCGACCTGCCGCTGGTGAAACGCCTCCAGAGGCCGTCGCACAGCGACAAGGACGGCCGGGGAAGGGTGCTGGTCATCGGGGAGGGGCTGGATGCCGCAGGTGCGCTCCTTCTCTCTGGAACGGCCGCTCTGCGGACGGGCGCGCGCGAGCTGCAGATAGCAGCGCCGCCTGGGCTTGCCGCTTCGCTTGGCGTCGCCGTGCCGGAGGCCCGGATTATTCCGCTCGACGAGGCCCTGGCCGGCGCGGCCGCCCAATCCGACGCCGTCGTCGTCGGCGCGTCCTCGACCGCGGAGGATGGTCGCCCGACCCGCCAATTCGCTCTCGCGCCGGGCGGGGCCGCCTATCTCCTCATGGCTCCCGCCATGACCGGCTTGAAGCCGGCGGAGGCGCAGGCGTTCGGTGGCCGGCTGGTGCTGTTGGCGAGCCTTGCCGAGATGGCGGCGCTCAGAGGCCGGGGGCAGGACGAGGTGCTCTCCGAACCGCTGGAAATCGCCCGTGAGGTCGCCGCCGCCTATCAGGCGGTGGTGATCATGAACGACAGGGACAGCCAGATCGTCGGCGCTGACGGCCGCGCCTGGCAAACTGCGGGAAACGTCGCCGCTCTGGCGACCGGGGGCTCCGGCGATGTGCTGGCGGGGATCATCGCAGGTCTGATGGCGCGAGGGTTCGCGCCGGTCGATGCGGCGGTTATCGGCGCCTATCTGCACGGCCGGGCGGGGTGGCGGCTGAGCCACGACGTCGGCTCCGTCGGCTTTCTGGCGCGAGAGCTGCTCGAGGAAATTCCGCTGGTGATGACCGACCTCAGCACCGCCCAGACCCTTCCAGGTTCGCTCTAGGTCTGGAGGCTCAACAGGTTGTCCGGCTTCAGGCCGAGTCGGCTGATGGGGTCTGTGACCCATTCCGCCGTGCGGACGACGCCAGTTGCAGGGATGTAGCCAGACTGGCGCCATCAGCCGCGCCTCATGCCCAATCGCCATCGGCTGCCAACCCCAGTGCTGGGCCGATGCATAGGTTTAAATGCCGCCCAAACGCGGCGACAAGCCCCGAAGAAGGACGAGCCGGGTCGCATCGCAACGGCTTGTGCGCCACGACGGCCAGCCGCGTAGATCCCGTGCGCCTGAAAGACGTTTTTCGCCAGATTTAGCTCGTCAGCGCCCCTCTTGCATGATCGGCTCCCTAGACGTGACGTCCCTATCGCCGACGAAAGGTCGTCCACACCATCACCTTGGTTCGCGCTCGGCGGGGTCCTCCGCGGAGCGAGCTCAGCATGCTCGCGAGTTTGAGTGATGAGAGCGGAAGGAAGCGTTCAAGCCCCGTAAGCAGCTTTCGTTCCCACCAACTCGCTTGCGGCCTCCCGAAAGTCAGCCATGTCACGTTTGGTTTTGCCGCGGGCAGGGCGACCGCTCAGGGCGCGAAGCGGGCGGCAACCCCCTCGTGCGCGACCGCGATCTCCGCCCGCGAGGCCTTGGTGACGCCGGCCTCTTCGGCGAAGCGAGCCCAGTCCGCCACGGCGGCGCGGACTTCTTCGATGATGGTGTGGATCAGGCGGTCCGGCAGGCCATGGCGACGTCCCAGGGAATGGACCTGTTCACGCGTGGGGTTTCTGCCCTCGCCTTCCACGTCGAGATAGTGCTCGCCGCCGGGGCCCGACGAATAGGTCAGGTCGTAGGCCGGGGCGAGCCGCCATTGGCCGGTCTCATCCATCAGGTAGCTGTGTTGCCTTGTGTGGTCATCACGATTGCTGGCCAGCACGTTGAAGACCATGCGTCGGAAGGCGGCATGCAGGTCCTCGGTGTGGCGGGTGATGGCTTGGGTCGCCCTCAAAAGGAGGTCGTAGCTGGCGGGCGTGCGCCACGGTGCTTCAACGGCGCCGCTCAGTGAAACCATGTGCAGGCGCCGGCCGGCCTTCGGCCGATCAAACCGGCGGCTGGCGAAATGGCCGGGGCCCGTCTTGGACGGCAGCAGGCGATAGGGGGCCATGTCCAAGCCGGCGGCCAGGGCCATCGCCGCGTAGGCCGCTTCGATGGGGCCGATGTCAGGCGGATCGTTGGTCGCGGCGAACTTGACGATCCAGGCTTCGTGTCCGGGCGCGGTCTCGCCTTCGGGGACCGAAATCCGCCCCTCGGCGTCGAACCCGACGTGAACCTTGGGCCGCGCGCCGCCCGAACCGCCAGCCAAGGTGGCCAAGGTGTCCGCCAGTTCGCCCTCGTGCCCAGCCAAGATCGCGGTCGACTCGGCGGCCAGGGCGTCGAGATCTAGGCTATCCACGTCCGGTGACGGTGCGGTCGCCGGACGGTAGGTGAGGGCGCCCCGCCCGTGGTCGCCGACCAGGGCCAGGCGTTCAAGGACGCTGAGCGTCTCGATGGCGACGCCCAGCTTGCTCAGGCGCCGGCGCATGACCAGATAGCCCCAGCCTTCCGGCAGGCTGTCGCAGAGAAAGCCGTGCAGCCCTTCAAACTCACGACCGCGGGCCGGGTGAAGGCCGGGCTCGGGCGGGTAGAGCAGGGCGGAGATGGGCAACGGCGCGGCGATGAGTTCCGGCGACCACTCTAGCTGCGCCAGGCCGCCGGCCATCCCCAGGCGCCCGACGGGTAGGGGGGCTTGGTCCTCGTCGAAGGCCAGGCTGGCGGCCAGCGGCGTCCCAGGGGCAAGTCTCATGGGCGTGACGACCGGGATCGCGGCGCTCGCACACGCGCAGGCCGCGTCGCGGCGGCGGCCTGCTGTGCGAGAAGCGCATCGAGGTTGCTGGCCGCGGGGAGGGGAAACAGCGCGTGCAGGGCGTCTTCGCAGCGCAGGGCGACAGCGGCCTTGACCATATCTTCGAGCGAAGCTTGACCTTCCGTCTCCAGGCGCCGCCAAGTTCGGTAGGCGACCCCAGCCCGCCGTGCGGCCTCCAGCTGAGGCCAACCCAGAGCGACACGGCGCGCCTTAATGCGTCCGGCGAGGTCTTGCAGGATTTCCGAGGGTGTCTCAAGCACTGTCCATATATGGACAGTTGTGAGTGATTTTACAAGATAATTGTCCAGATACTGTCAATGCTGAAGCGGAGCGTCGGTGCAACTTAACGGCGGCGGTCTACCCGCTGAAAACGCAGAGCATCGCCACGATGACTAGCTCCTACGCGTCATACGCGAGCGCCGTGGCGTAACAATCTGGCATCGTGCTAGCTTGACCATGAACTCACAGGGTCGGGGGACCACATGACTGCAAAGCCGAGCGAGAGCGGTCTCGCCTCGCGTGTTGAGCGCGTCTATCTCGCCATGCTCCGCGTTCTGACGCTGGTCGTTGCGTCGATCTGCATCCTGGGCGCCTTGTTGTTGGCGCTCGACGGGGGCCGGCGCCTCTTGATGTCCACCGATGTCGTCCCCGAACCGGTCGCGATCAGCACCGAGGATGCGCTCGGCCCCCTCGTGCGTGCGGCCGGCGAGGAAAAGGTCGGCGGCGGGGCGTCAGGCGTAGAAGCCTCCAGCGCGGCCAAGGCCAAGCACGCGGCCTTCATGAAGGGGGCGTTCGCGACCTACTATGAAACCTATCGTCGCTTCGCGCTCGCCTCCAACAAGCCCGAGGACAAGCTGCTCTCGCCAGCTGAGCTGGCGAGCGCGCTAGGCTATAGCGCTGAGGCTCTCGACGCCGAGCCGGCGCCTAGCGAGCATGCCGATGACCCTGATGCGCCAGCGAACCTGGCGCAGGACGCCATTTCGGAGGCGCTCGCTCGCACGAGCCTCCTCTTCCAGACCGATGAGACTTTCAGCACGCGTCAGATCGAGGTGGTCCGCAACGCACTGGCCGATCCTCGGCTCGTTGCGAAGGCCGCAAAGTACAAGGCCGCGCAGAAGACCGCTCAGAGCTGCTCGACCGTCTACCAGGTCCGCAGCGTTTGGGACTCCAACAGCACCGCCTGCGCTGAGTGGTACTATCGCCCCTATGGCTGCCCGGTGCGGCGCTCGGTGCCGGTCGAGCAGTGCGTGCCGGCCTATCCTGAAGACGTCGAAAGCCCTCTAGAAACGTTCGCTAAGCTCGATGAGTCCTATCGCCTGGCGTGGTCGTCCAAGACCACCAGCGCGCAATCGGCGGCCGATACGAAGGCCGCCGAGAAGCGTGAGGTCAAGGCGGGGGCGCCAGCCGCCTTCGTCCTGGCCCTGCAGATCTTCGGCGGCTTCTTGGTGGTGATGTTCATGTTCCTGCTGATCGCCATCGAACGGCATCTGCGCCGACTGGCCTCGACGCGCCCGGCCAGTCTCGTAGCGGCGGAATAGGCATGGGCAGGCATATGCAGGCGGCGATCGTTGCGGCGATCGCGCTCCTCCCGGTGTCGGCGTTCGGCCATCCCGGCGGCCTTGACGCCTCCGGGTGCCACAACAATCGCAAGACGGGCGACTATCACTGCCACAGAGGCGGCGGGCGGCCGCAGGCGGAACGGACGCCGCCTCGCCAGGCGCTCGGCTTCGCAAGCGCCCCGGCGCAACGCGCCTACCCGAACTGCGCGGCGGCAAGGGCTGCCGGAGCAGCTCCCGTGCGGCGCGGAGAGCCCGGCTACGGACCACACCTGGATCGGGACAACGACGGGGTCGGCTGCGAGCCCTACAGAGGACGATAGGCTGCGGCCAGCGCTGCGAGCGAAGACCAAAGCGCGGACATAAGTGTGAAGCTTGTGCGCATCGGCGCGGCGACCCGTCGTTGCAGGCCTGAGCGCTGAACGGAGACCAGAAGATGCTAGGAAGATCGCCCTGGCGGGCTGCGCGGCGTCGGTGCTTGCGCTGGCCGGCGGCTATTTTGCCTCACCGTTGATCGCGGCCCATGGCTTACGCTCGGCCTGGACCTAGTGGACAACCTATTGAGAGCTCACTTCTAGGCCACCCGCCTTCCATCCAGCGTCGCCAGTCGGATCTGGTGGCTCTCCTCGTTCGCCGGCCCGACGCCGCAGATCGAGCGCACAGCAAGTTGCCGAACCGGTAGTTCACCGAGCGAAGAAACCAGGGCGAGCGGCTGATAGAGGCCCAGCAATCGTTCCGGTGAGCCGGAGGTTCCGGCCAGCGGCGCGAGCAGGATTTCAAGCGGCAGCGAGGCCTGTTCCGTCTGGCCATCGGCGCGCAGGATCATCGGTTCGGGCCGTCGTCGGCAGACTTCGATGCTGGCGTGCAGGGGGCGTCGCCCGGCGTCGTCGGCGAGGGCCAGGAAGTTGAGGCCCCGCAGGTCACGGCCGTGAAGCTCTGCGATGAGTCCGCCGACCAGTCGGATGGGATAGAGACCTGACGCGGCGCGGCCGAGGATGAAACTCTGGGGCGCCAGGCGCGCGAATTCAGTGGGATCGATGGCGTTGCGGGGCGGCAAGCCCTGCGGCCCACGCTTCGAACGCCAGTAGTCGATCATCTGCTGCGTGTTCGAATGATACATATCGAGCTCTCCGCATGCGGCCGGCGGGCCGCACGAGGCTTGCAGCGAAGTTCGCGCCAAGCGGTCGCGAGTGTCAGATCGAGACGCCTAAGCCTTGAGGAACTCGAATCCGCAGACGAGCGGCGCAGGCGGTCCAATGCGCAGCGACCCCGCGACCTGTGTGAACGGCATGCGCGCCTCGGAGAGGATTTGGCGGACCTCGTCGAGCGAGGCGACCTCGACGCGGACGGCGACCTTGGCGCCCGGAAAGGCGGCGTCGAACGCGCTACCGTCCAGGTAGCGAAATCCCGAGATGTCGAGCAGAGAGGCCGCGGCGCCGGCCGCCGGGCCGGGCTGCGCATCCCTGAAGATCAAGCCGGCGACCTTCCTGGCGGTATTGCGATGCTCGAACCACTCCGCGCAGGTGTCGGGACAGGGATAGGCATGCTCGATCACCGCCAGGACCAGCGGGCTGATGCGTTCCATGATCGAGAAAAGCGCGAACCGTTCCGATCCGAGGTCCGCGCCGGGCCATTCGCGGACCAGGGTATAGGGCTCGGTGCGACGCATCTCCGAGAAGGCGGCGAGGGACGCCGCAAGGCTGCCGGTCCTGAACAGGCAACTGGCTGGCGCGCCCGCCATGCTCGCCGGCGCCTCCGGCGCGTGCTGCAGGTCGAACCAGCCCTCGGCCAGAAAGACGCTGCGATTACGCCATTCCGCCCCCGGTTGTTCGGGAGATGTGTAGACGCAGGGCGGCGAGACCGTGAACCCCAGGGCCTCAAACGCTGCGCAGGCGCCATCCAGGTCGCGACTTGGAATCGGCAAGTGATCTAGCGGCGACATGCAGGCTCCGCCCATGGACCGGCGACGGCCACGCCGATAGTGTCGGTTTGATGAACCAGCGGCGCCCGGCCGCGGTCCGCCACATTGAAACCACGCGCATCCTGGCCCACCTAGCGCCAATTGCAGCGTTGCGAGGTAATGGCCGAATGTCGGCGCCGAACGAGGGGATGCGGCTTGCGCGGCAAGCCTATGACCTGACCTCTGATCTCATGGCCGCCAGCCGGACCGTCTACTGGATCGACCTCCTGGCGACCGCGGCGGTGACCTACGCCTCGTTTGCGATGGCGGTTCGCGCCGAAAGCGGCCTCGCCACGGCCGCCTGGGCGCTGCTCTGCCTGCTCGCGCTCTATCGCGGGATCAGCTTCATCCACGAGATCACCCACCTGCGGCCCGACGACGTGCCCGGTTTCCGTCTCGGCTGGAACCTGCTGATCGGCGTGCCGGCCCTGACGCCTTCCCTGATGTACGAGGGCGTCCACAACCTGCATCACGCCAAGACCCGCTACGGGACCGCGAACGATCCGGAATACCTGCCGCTCTCGCACTATCCGCCGGCCAAGATCCTGATCTTCATTCTCGTGCCGTTGCTGGCGCCGCTGGGCGTCGCCCTGCGGTTCGGAATCATCGCGCCGCTGACCTTCGTCTCGCCGAAGGTGCGGGTATGGGCGACGCGCAAGGTTTCGGCCCTGACCATTAACCCCGCCTTCGCGCGCACCGATGTCGATCAGTCCAAGCGCCTGGACTGGCGGGCGCAGGAGCTGGCCTGCTGGGCATGGAGCTGGGGTCTGGCTGGAGGGACGATGGCCGGCTGGATTCCGTTGCGGGTGATCGGTCTCGCCGCCGCGATCTTCGCGGGCATGACCTTCATCAATCAGTTGCGGACGGTGGTGGCCCACGCCTGGCTGAACGAAAGCGAGCCCATGAGCTTCGAGGAGCAGTTCCTGGATTCGGTCAACGTGCCGCCGCCGGCGCTGCTGCCCTTGCTGTGGGCGCCGGTCGGGCTGCGCTACCACGCCCTGCACCACCTGCTGCCCAGGCTGCCCTACCACAATCTCGGCAAGGCTCATGCGCGGCTGGCCGGCGCCTTGCCGGCCTCCTACCGTTCGGTGGAGCAGAAGAGCCTGACGTCAGGCCTGATGGCCTTGTTGCAGCGCTCGCGGTCGGCCATGGCCAGGCGTGCCGACACTGCGCGCGCGATGGGTCGCTGAGACGGGCGATATCCCCCAAACTGCCGTTCCAGTCCCGCGACTTGGCCGCGGATCGCGAGGCCGATAGAGCCAGGACCTGCGCTGCATTGCGAGATGACCGTATGCCGCGCGGGCGCGACGATCGGCGCGGTTCCTATTTTCGCGCCGGTCGCACTTCGAGCGTCCACATGTTCTCGTCGCGCAGCACCGCCTCGGCGGCCCGCCGCACGTCGGCGGCGGTGACTCGTTCCGTGCCGGAAACGATGGCCCGCACGGCGTCCAGACGGCGCGGATCGGCCTGCGCGCCGGAAAGCTCGCGCAGCCAGTAACCGTTGGTTTTGCGGGCCTTTTCGATCTGGTCCACGCGCGGGGTCTTGGCCCGCGCCAGCTCGTCGGCGCTGACCTCCTTCTCGCGCAGGTCGGCGGCGATCTTGCGCACCTCGTCGAAGAAGCCGGGAAGCTTCTCGGGCGGGATCTCCACGCTGGCCGAGACATAGCCCCAGCCGGGCCAGATCATGCTGTGATTGTAGGAGACGCTGGGCGAATAGGTCGCGCCCTGCGCCTCGCGCAGCTCGTCGATCAGGCGCAAGCCGAGGACTTCGCCCATCACGGCGGTGTCGCGCGCCCGCTGCGGGTTGGCGAAGAAGTCGTTGGTCCGCCAGGCGATGTAGCCGATCGACTGGTCGCCGCGCCCCTTGTGGGTGAGCACGACCGGCTTGCCGTTCCCGGTCGGGAAGGAGACCTGCCGTTGCGCCTCCGGCGGCTGGTCGGGCTTGCGGGCCGGCAGGGCGCCGAAGGTGCGCGCCACCGCCTGGGTCGCCTTTTCCACGGTGATGTCCCCGACGACCACGACCTCGACGGGCCCGCTCGCCAACGCGCCGTCGATCTGGCTCTTGAAGGTGTCGAGCTTGGCGCTGGCGATTTCTTGCCGGGTGGGGAAGGTCCACCGCTCGTCGCCCGGGTGGAGCAGGGCGGCGAGGTCGCGGGTCAGGACCCCGGAATCGGTGGCCTCGTACTGGTCGTGGATGGTCTTGCCGGCGCTCTGCAGCCGGGCGAAGGCCTGCGGCCGCCAGCCGGGCTCGGACACATAGGCCGCGAGCACCTGCATCTGGGCGTCGAGATCGTCCGGCCGCGTCGTCCCGGAGAAGACGAAGGCGTCGTCGGTGACCCCGAACTGCGCGCCATAGACCTTGCTGGCCAGCACGCGCTCCAGATCCTCGGCGCTGATCTGCTTGAGGCCGCCCTCGATGAAGGCGCCCGATGCCCAGCTCATGTTCTCCTGGTCCTTGGGCAGGTCCAGGCGGCCGCCGCCGACATTCACGCGGACGAGAACCTCGTCGTCCTTGAACTTGGTCGGCTTCACGGTCAGCCGCACGCCGTTCTCGAAGCGGACGAAGGCGGCGTCCAGATCGGTGACGTCGGTGGTTTCCGCCACCTTTCCGATGGCGCCGAAGCTCGTATAGGGCCAGTTGACCTCGCTCGGGGCGGCCGGCTCGGAGACCGCGGTCTTGCGCGAGCTCTCCAGGGCCGACAGCAGCGTGCCTTCGCCGCCTTCGATCGCCTGGGGCGAAGCCACGAAGAGCAGCGGGCCGTCGCCCTTGAAGGCGCTCTTGAGCGCGGCCGAAACCTGGTCGGCCTTGAGCCCCTTCACCGTCTCCTCGAAGAAGGCCAGGTCCTGGGCTGGATTGGTGACCACCTCGCGGGCGCCGACCGAGGCGACGATCTCGGCGGCCAGGCCGGCGGGCGTACGGGTCGCTGCGCCCGCCGCGGCGGCGCCGAGGCTGGCGCGGTACTCGATGATTTCACGGTCCAGCTCGTCCCGCCGGACGCCGTATTCCATGGCCCGCCGCTGTTCCTGCTCGGCGGCCCAGAGCGCCTCGCGCCAGCGGCCGGGCTCGGCGCTGACGATCACGGTGGCGAGGTCGGCGGCGTCGTACTCGTCGCTCACGAAGCTCCCTGCGCCGAGGAAGGGCGGCTCGGCGCCTCGGGCCAACCTCTGCAGGCGGCGGTTCAGGATGGCGAAGCCCAGTTGCTCCACCAGGTCGTGCTTGCGCTTGGCGAGCATGTCGGGCGCGAGATCGGGGGGCCTGATCCAGGCGAGTTGCATGGAAAGCGGCGCGCCGGGCTCGACCACCAGCTTTGCTTCCGCCCCCCGCGACTTGACGGCGCCCAGGTTCGGAGCCGTTCCGGCCGGCCCCGTCGCGATCCAGTCGCCGAAGCGGGACTTGATCTTGGCTTCCATGGCGTCGACGTCGAAATCGCCGACCACCACCAGCACCGCCCGCTCGGGCCGGTAGTAGCGGTGATAGAAGTCGGCGATCTGGCTGGCCGGCGCGCTCTGCAGCACCTCGACCTTGCCGATCGGATAGCGGGTCGGGGGCAACTGGCCCTTCAGGAAGAAGTCGAGCCGCGCCTTGTAGACCCGGTAGGCCGGCGTATCGCGGGCGCGTTCTTCCGACAGCACCACACCGCGCTCACGGTCCACGGCGCCCTGGTCTATCGTCAGGTTTCCTGCCGTTTCCCGCATCAACATGACGGCCGTGTCGATCGTCTCCTCGTCGGTGCGCGGCAGGTCGAGCTTGTAGATCGTCTCGTCGAAATTGGTCGAGGCGTTGGTGTCGGCCCCGAAGGCCAGGCCCAGCCGTTCGAGGATCTTGATCATGTCGCCTTCGGGCACGGCCTTCGACCCGTTGAACGCCATGTGCTCCAGGAAGTGCGCCAGACCCTGCTGCTGGTCGGTCTCCATCATCGAGCCGGCGTCGAACCGCAGGCGGATGGCCGCCTGGCCGGGCGGGATCTGCTGCCTGCGGATGGCGTAGCGCATGCCGTTGGGCAGCGCGCCGAAACGGATCGCCGGATCGGCCGCGACATCGGACTTCGCCTGCGGCCATGCGCCGGCCGGCAGAACGCTCTGGGCCTGCTCCTTGCCAAGGCCAAGACTACCGAGCTTGGGGAGGGGAAGACTGGCGGCGTGAAACGGCGTGGCCAGGACGATGGCGAGCGCGGAGGCCGCGCTGAGGAAACGTCTCATCAACAAAGTCCGATGAATGGAGGCGGCACCATGCGCAGGCGAGCGTGGCCTTCGCAAGGCGCGGTTGCGGCGAACCTTTTGCCATTGCGCCGCGAAAAAGGCGCAAGGCGCCGCTGGCCTTGAGCGCATATATCGGGACGCGGCGGTCGTGTTTCGCTAGGAGGGGCTATGGCCGAGCCGGAGGATAGATTGAGCGACCACGAGCGTCAGCCGATGTTCAACGCGCCGTGGCCGGCGGTCCTGGTCACCCTGGTGATCGTGATCGGCTATTTCTTCCAGACCTTCTTCTCGCAGAACTGGCTGCTGCAGACCTACGCCTTCTCGTCCCAGGCCATGGGGGAGGGGCGATGGGAGACGCTGTTCACCTCGATCTTCCTGCACGGCAACTGGGCCCACGCCCTGATGAACGCCGGCGCGGCCCTGGCCTTCGGAACGCCGGTCGCGCGCTATTTCGGCGCCAGCGTCCGCGGCGCGCTGGTCTTCCTGGTTTTCTACCTGCTGTGCGGAGGGCTCGCGAGTCTGGGCTATGGCCTCTCCAACCCTGGCAGTTCGGCGTTGATGATCGGGGCGTCGGGCGCCGTGTCGGGGCTGGTCGGCGGCAGCGCCCGGCTGATGGGCGGGCATGGCCTGCCCGGCTCCTATTTCAGCGCGCCGGTCGTGAGCATGACCATCGGCTGGATCGTGGTGAATCTGCTGTTGGCCTTCCTGGGATTCGCCCCCGGCCTCGGCGACGCCGGGGTGGCCTGGGAAGCCCATATTTTCGGCTATATCGCCGGCCTCGTGCTGGTCGGCGTCTTCGGCCGGCTGGCGGACCTGGCCCGAGCTTGACGTTTTCGCGAGAGCGTTGATTTCCAAGGCGTCCTGCGCGAGGCTTGCTCCCTGGAAAGGGAGAACAGCCTGATGCTGGTGTCTCAGATCCTAAAGGCCAAGGGCGACCTCGTCTTCACGGTCAGCCCCCAGGAAACGGTCGGCGCGGCGTGCGCCTTGCTCTATTCGCGGAAGGTCGGCGCCATGGTGGTGCTCGACGGCGAGCGGGTGGTGGGAATCCTCTCCGAACGGGACGTGGTTCGCGCCATGGCCAAGGAGGATACGGCCGCCCTCGCCAAACCGGTTTCCGCGTTCATGACCCAGGACGTCATCTTCGCCGAGCCGGCCGAGAGCGTCGATTCCCTGCTCAGCCGGATGACCGACCGCCGCGTGCGCCACCTGCCGGTCTGCGAACATGAGCGCCTGATCGGGATCGTCTCGATCGGCGACCTGGTGAAGTGGAAGATCTCGGAGGTCGAGGCCGAGGCCGACAATCTCAAGGCCTATATCGCCACCGGCTAGCCCAGGTGGAAGATCTCGCCGCCGGTGGATGAGGCCGCGTGTGCGAGGCTGTAGCCTTCCAGCACTTCCGACGTCGCATCCCGAGCCTTGAGCAAGGCTTCGCGGAGCGCGCAGGTCGCCAGGTCCGGGCAGTCCTCGCACTTGCGGAACGAAAGGCGGCTGACACATGGGGCCAGGGCCAGCGGCCCGTCGATCACCCGGATCACCTCGGCGAAGCTGATTTCCGCAGGCGGGCGGGCGAGGGTGTAGCCGCCGAACTTGCCGCGCCTGCTCACCACGATCCGGTTGCGGGTCAGCTCCAGAAGGATCGCCTCAAGGAATTTCCGGGGCGCGTCGGCCCGGGCGGCCAACTCACCGGACGTAACCTGGGCGCCCTCGGCGCGCGCGAGTTCGACGAGGGCGCGAAGCGCATAGCGGGCCTTTTGCGACAACATTCCGTAACGGTCTCCTAGACTTGCCCCTTAAAGGCCGTGGCGCCGCTTTCCACAAGACGGCGCCGGCGCGTAGATCCAAAGGACGTTCGTCAATCGATTGATAACCTCGGTCGGCGGATTATCGTCATTCGATCGTCACGAGGCGGTTGACTCCGAAAGGGGCGGCCCATAGATACCCGCTCCTCGACGCGCCGCCGCCGAGACGACGACAAGAAGATCCTTCGGGATCGGGCAGTTGTCCGAAAGGCGACCGTATCGAGCTCCAACCGATCGCCGCGAAGTTAATTCGGGCCTGACTAGTTTAGGCCTGGTGGTGATCTTCCGTTGAGTTTGGGCTTCGGCCCGGTTCGACGAAAAAGGCTGAAAAGTCTGGTTGACGAGGACGGGGCGGTCCTCTAGATAGCCGCCTCCGCCGGCCACCGGGCGTTAAACGGTGGGGCTGACGC